>CAMNAP010000051.1 GCA_946531445.1 uncultured Clostridia bacterium | reverse complement strand
AAGCTCCTTGAGGGCAAAACCGATATCACGCCTGAGAAAATGGACTGGATTTTCCATTCAACCTCGTGCAGGGCGGCGGTAAAGGCGGGCGATTACACCTCGCCGTATGAAAGAGAGCTGTTTGTTAAAAAGCTTCTCTCAATGCCTGAAATAAGATACTGTCCCCACGGCAGACCCGTTATGATTAAGCTTTCAAAATATGAAATTGAAAAACAGTTCGGCAGGTCGTAATATGGATAAGATTAAAATCATCTGTGTTGTCGGCGCAACCGCTTCGGGAAAAACCGAGCTTGCCGTTGAAATTGCAAAGCGCGTCGGCGGCGAGGTAATATCCGCCGATTCAATGCAGGTTTATAAGGGAATGTCGGTTGCAACTGCGGCTGTAACAAAAGAGGAAATGCAGGGAATACCTCACCACCTTACAGAGTTTCTCAGTCCCGACGAAAGCTTTTCGGTTGCAGAGTTCGTAAGGCTTGCGCGCAAAAAGATTTACGAGATTGATTCGCGCGGCAAAGTGCCGGTTATAGCGGGAGGAACAGGGCTGTTTATTGATTCGCTTGTTGATAATATCAGCTTTTCAAACGTCGGAGTAAACGAGGATGTAAGAAACGAGCTGAACGCTCTTGACACAGACGAGCTTTACGAAAGACTTCAGAAGCTTGACGGCAAAGCGGCAAAGGATATTCACAAAAACAACAGGAAGCGCGTTATAAGAGCGCTTGAGCTTTACTACGGCGGCGTCAGCAAAACGCTGCAAAACGAGCTTTCAAAAAAAGAGGAAAGTCCGTTTGAAGCGCTTTACATCGGTATCAGCTATGAAGACAGACAGAAGCTGTATGACCGAATTAACCGCCGTGTAGACATTATGCTTGAAAACGGACTTGAGGAGGAAGCAAAAAGAATGCTCAAAAAAACCTCTTCAACATCTCGTCAGGCAATAGGCCACAAGGAGCTCGCCCCGTACTTTGACGGCGAAATAACTCTTTGTCAGGCAACTGATAATCTTAAAAAAGAAACAAGGCATTACGCAAAGCGCCAGCTTACCTGGTTCAGACGTAATGAAAAAATACACTGGCTTTATGCCGACAAAATGACAAAAGAGGAACTGTTTGACGGCGCCGAGTCGCTTGCAAAACAGTTTCTGGGATAGGTGTTAAATCTTGGATATTAAAAAGATAAAACTGAATAATGTCCTTATGGTTATAGCCATACTCGCGATATTTATCTATATCTTCGTACAGTTTTATTCAGTAACCCACATAAAGCTTGAAACCGTAACTGCTGAAAAAAGCGTAACCTATGAAACGGTTGAAGCTAAGGCGCTCGCCGTAAGGGATGAAAAAACAGTACAGGCTCAGCAGAGCGCGGTAACGGTGCCATGTGTTGAGGACGGCGGAAAAATCAAGGTCGGCGGAAATGTTGCAATGACGTTTTCCGACTCCCAAAAGGCCTCCGATTACTCAAAATACGCTGAGCTTCAAAAGGAAATTGAGTATTACGAAAAGCTTGAAACTCAGACTATTGCCCAGACCTCAAGCGTTGAGTCAATCAATTCCGATATAGAAAACGAGCTTAACAAATATATCAGAGCCTCGTCAGATATGCGTGTGGGCGACGTTCACGAGACGGCAAATAAAATTAACGACTGCCTGCTGAGACGCCAGATGATAATCGGCGAAAAGGTAGATTTGATGAAGATAATTCAGTCGCTCAACAAGGAGCTTGAAAAGTATTCCGCTTCGTCAACTCCCGACGGCTACTTAACCTCGGATATTTCAGGCGTATTCTCGTCTTATACTGACGGCTATGAAAACATAATCCCCTATGAAAAGGCTAAGGAAGTAAGCGTTGAGGATATTGAAAAGGCAATTGAAACCGTATCTAAAAAGGCGGATAACGATTCAGCCTTCGGAAAGCTTGTTACAAGCTACGTGTGGTACTTTGAGTGCGTGCTTGATGTCAAGGACGTAAAGGGACTCAAGGACGGTCAGAAGGTAACCGTGGCGCTCAAAAACCGCGATGACGCAACGATAAACGCCGAGATTGTAAGCGGAACGGAAATTCTTCCCGGTCAGGCAAAGACGGCGCTGATTTTAAAGTGTAACGAGATGACGTCAGACGTAGCCTCGCTTAGATGTGAGGATATTGAAATACGTATCCGCTCATATGACGGAATTAAGGTTCCTGCAACGGCGCTTCACGTAAACGGCGACAAAAAGGGAGTTTATGCTCTCGTTTCAAGCCAGGTTCATTTCCGCGAGGCGGAGGTTATCTATTCGGACGACGACTGGGTAATCCTCAAATACGAGGCGGATAATCCAAACGGAATAAGACTGCATGACCAGATTATAACGCAGGGAAAGGAGCTTTGGGATGGAAAAGTTTATACTTGATGAAGAACGTGTTAAACGAACTGTTGACAATTACAGACGTATTAAAGACACCGTTTGCGAAACTGCTGTAAAGTCGGGAAGAAATCCCGACGATGTAAGGCTTATGTGCGTTACTAAAACCGTTGAGGCACAATACATAAATCCCGTTCTTGACTACGGCGCAGATTTAATCGGCGAGAACAGAGTTCAGGAATATCTGAAAAAAAGAGATGAGCTTCATTTAGACGGCGTCGAAAAGCACCTTATAGGTCATCTTCAGACAAACAAGGTAAAACAGATTGTCGGCGAGGTTGATATGATTGAATCGGTTGATTCGCTTCACCTTGCCCGTGAAATCAGCAAACAGTCGGTAAAAAACGGCATTACAAGTAATATTTTAGTAGAAGTCAATATCGGCTATGAGGAGTCAAAAAGCGGCACATCTCCCGAAGAGCTTGAGGAGCTTATTTACTCAATTAACGAGCTCGAGGGAATCAAAGTAAAAGGACTTATGACAATCCCGCCGATATGTGATGAAAACGAGGTCAGAAAATATTTTGAAAAAATGCACAAAACATTTATTGACTTTAAGAACAAAAACTTAGATAATGTAAGTATGGACATTCTCTCCATGGGTATGAGCGGCGATTACGAAGCCGCCGTAGCCGAGGGGTCAAATATAGTAAGAGTCGGCTCTGCAATTTTCGGAGCAAGACAATATTTTTAAAGAAAGTGTGAGGTAGAGAATATGGGATTTTTTGATAAGGTAAAAGAAATTATCGGCGACGATGAGGACGATTTTGACGAGTACTATGACGAGGGCAATTCCTTCTCATCAAATTTAGCTCCCGCCAGAGAGCGTGAAAGAAGCTATGAGCGTGCGTCCGCTCCCTCTGCAGAAAGAGAGGAGAGAAGCGAAAGAGCAGAGCGCTCAATAAGAAGAAGCAGCAGAAATAACGACAAGGTTGTCAACATTCATACAACAGCTCAGCTTCAGGTTGTTCTCGTAAAGCCTGAAAGATACGAAGAGGCTGCCCAGATTGCCGACAATCTCAACGAGAGAAGAACTGTTGTTCTCAATCTTGAAAGCACAAACAGAGATGTTGCAAGAAGACTTCTTGACTTTCTGTCGGGTGTCGCTTATGCAAACAACGGCCAGATTAAGCGTGTTGCAAATTCAACCTATATCATCACACCTTACAACGTTGACGTTATGGGCGATTTGATTGACGAGCTTGAAAATAACGGAATGTTTATGTAATTAAATTTTGAAAGAGGATAAGAATATGATTAGTGCTAATGATTTAAGAGAGCTCAGCTTTAACGAAACTGAAAACGGATACAGCATTGAAGACGTAAACACCGCGATTAATAACGCCGCTTCAACTATTGAGGCGTACGAAAACGAAAACAAGGACCTCTATCACAAGCTTGAGGTGCTCGCTGCAAAAATTGAAGAGTACAGAGCCGAAGAGGATTCAATCAAGACTGCGCTCATAACTGCTCAGAAAATGGCGGACAGAATCAAGAAGGAGTCAAACGAGGAGGCTGAAAAGCTCGTTGCCGACAGCAAGGTAAAGGCTGAGGCAAGCGTTAAGGACGCAAGCGAAAAGGCTGAAAAGATTGTAAGCGAAGCAAGAGATTATGCCGCAGCCCTCATTAAACAGAAAAATGAAGAGGCTGAAAGAATAGTTGCCGACGCTGAGAAGAAGTCAAACGAGGCAATCAATTCTTCACAGATTGTTGCCCAGAATATTCTTGACCAGGCTAAAGAGATTTCCGACGAGCTTGTTAAAAAATCTCAGGAGGAGAAGGAAGCTTACGAGGTTCTCAACTCAACGCTCAGAAGAAACGCCGCTTCATTTATTGACAGCCTTAAAATGCTTTACGGCGAACAGCTTGACGCTCTTAACGCCGCAAAGCTTTACAGCAACGAAGCTGCTGAAGAAACAAAAAATCTTGAATCTGTACATAACGACGTAGAAGCTCTTGTAGGCGAAATTGACGAGATGAAAAGCTCAATTCCCACAGAGGTTAAAATAGAGCAGCCTGCATATGCTGAGCCCGAGCCTGTTGAGGCGCCGGTTGAAGAGCCTGCAGCAGAGCCTGAGGAGCCTGAAGAAGAGGCAACAGATGAAGAGGTTGATGAAATCATTGAAGAGGTAATTGACGACGAGCCTGTAGCTGAAGAGAAAATTGAAATTAAAGACGAAGAGGAAGCTGCAGAGCCCGAGCTTGACCCGATGGCTGCTGTTGAAGCTTTCTCGGCAAACGAGATTACCCCAATTGACAAGTCAAAGGCTTCCGTATTTGAAATAACAGAGGAGCCCGCTCAAGAGGAAAAATCGCTTTTTGACGAAAAGCTCCCTTTTGAAAACTATTTCAACGTTAAGACCGAGGACGCTCATCTTGACAAAACAAAGACAATTTCGCTCGTATCTCCCGAAGAGGCGGACGACGATGACGAGGAGCCGAAGTTCAAGGGCTTCTTCAAGAAAAAGAAATAAAGTACAATAAACTCAAGGAGTTAAAACCGAAATGGATTATAATCAAACCTTAAATTTACCTAAAACCGACTTCCCTATGAGAGCCTCGCTCCCTCAGAGAGAGCCTGAATTTCTCAAAAGATGGGAAGAGACAGACCAGTATAAAAAGCTTATGGAGCTTGGAGCAGACAAGCCGCGCTTTGTTCTTCACGACGGTCCCCCGTACGCTAACGGCGACATTCATATTGGCCATGCGCTTAATAAAACTCTTAAGGATTTTATTGTACGCTATAAGAATATGACAGGCTTCCAGGCGCCGTATGTACCCGGCTGGGATACTCACGGTCTTCCTACTGAGCTTGCGGCAAGAAAGAAAGCAGGAATTACAGCCGATTCAAATATCAGCGACGTTGAGCTTCGTAAAATCTGCCGCGACACAGCGCTCGGCTTCGTTGACATTCAGCGTGAAAGCTTTAAGAGAATGGGCGTTATCGGTGAATGGGATAATCCCTATATCACTCTTCAGAAGGAGTTTGAGCAGGAGCAGATTAAGGTGTTTGCTTCAATGGCTTCAAAGGGATATATCTACAAGGGCTTAAAGCCTGTTTACTGGTGCGCCGACTGTAATACAGCTCTTGCAGAGGCAGAGATTGAATACGGCGAGGACCCCTGCCATTCAATTTATGTTAAGTTCAAGGTAACCGACGATATGGGCAAGCTTGAAGCGCTCGGCGCAGAGCTTGACAAAACATATTTCGTAATCTGGACAACAACAACGTGGACTCTTCCCGCAAACCTTGCAATCTGTGTTGGCCCTAACTATGAGTATTCTCTCCTTAAAGCAAACGGTGAATACTACGTTATGGCAACAGACCTTGCTCCCGCAGTATTTGAGGACGCAGGAATTACAGATTATGAAACAGTAGGAATTATTAGAGGCGACGAGCTTGAATATATGAAAACGGCTCATCCGTTCCTTGACAGAACCTCGCTTGTTATCGTGGGCGACCACGTTACTCTTGAAAGCGGTACAGGCTGCGTACACACAGCTCCCGGCCACGGTGTTGACGACTTTGTTGTATGTAAGAAGTACCCCGAAATTCCGATGGTAGTTCCCGTAAACGATAAGGGAATTCTCACCGAGGAGGCAGGTCAGTTTGCAGGTCTTTCAACCGAAGAGGCAAACAAGCCTATCGCCGAGCACCTTGACAAAATCGGCGCTCTCTTTGCACTTAAGAAGATTAAGCACCAGTATCCTCACTGCTGGCGCTGTCATAAGCCCGTTATTTTCAGAGCAACATCACAGTGGTTCTGCTCGGTTGACGATTTCAAGGACGCCGCAGTAAAGGCTGCCGAGGACGTTAAGTGGTATCCCGAATGGGGTAAAGACAGACTTCAGTCAATGGTTGTTGAGCGCGCTGACTGGTGTATCTCACGTCAGAGAAAATGGGGCGTTCCTATTCCCGTTATGTACTGTAAGGACTGCGGAAAAGAAATTATCGACGACGGCATTATGCAGAAAGTGTCCGACATTTTCGGAAAAGAGGGCTCTGACGCATGGTTTGCTCATGACGCTGAATATTTCCTTCCCGACGGCTTTACCTGTCCTCACTGCGGAAAGGCTAACGGCTTTGAAAAAGAGAAGGACATTATGGACGTTTGGTTTGATTCGGGCTCGTCACACTTCGCAGTTTGCAAAAACAGACCGAATCTCGGCTGGCCCGCAGACGTATATCTTGAGGGCGCTGACCAGTACAGAGGCTGGTTCCAGTCGTCGCTTCTCACATCTGTTGCGGCTGGTAAAACAGCTCCGTTCAGACAGATTATCACTCACGGCTGGACCGTTGACGGCGAGGGCAGAAAGATGTCCAAGTCACTCGGCAACGGCGTAGACCCGAGAGATGTTATGAATAAGTTCGGTGCAGACATTCTCCGCCTTTGGGTTGCCTCTGCCGACTACCACGCCGATATCCGTATCAGCGACGAGATTATCAAACAGATTTCAGACAACTACAGAAAAATCAGAAATACTGCAAGATACTGTCTCGGTAACCTTTACGATTTCAATCCGGACACAGATATAGTTCCCAACGAAGAGCTTGAAGAGCTTGACAAGTACGCTCTTATGAAGCTTGACGAGGTGCTTGAAACTGCAAGAAAGGGTTATGATAATTACGAGTACCATACAACTGCTCACGCGCTTCACAACTTCTGCGTAGTTGATATGAGTAACTTCTATTTTGACGTTCTCAAGAACAGACTTTACACCTCTGCTCCCGAGTCAAAATCAAGAAGAGCCGCTCAGACGGTGCTCTACAAGGTACTTGACGCGTTAACGCTTATCCTCACTCCGATTCTCGCTTTCACCTGCGACGAAATCTGGAGAGAGATGAAGCACGATAAGTCAAGAAACCCCGAATCACCGCTCTTTAATGAAATTCCGAGCGAAAAGTACATTGACGCTGACGAGGCGTTCATCGCTAAGTGGGACAGAATTCACGACGTAAGAACCGATGTTCAGAAGGCGCTTGAGCTTGCAAGACGCGATAAGATTATCGGTAAGCCTCTTGAAGCAAAGGTTATCCTTCACGCTGAGGGCGAGCTTTGCGAATTCCTTGAGGGCGTTAAGGAGGCGCTCCCCGAAATCTTCATTACCTCAGCCGTAGAGCTTGAAGGCGGCAAGGGTGATGTTGAGGGCGACGTTCAGGGACTTTCGGTAAGCATTGCAAAGGCAGACGGTGAAAAGTGCGAGCGCTGCTGGAAGTTCTCAACAACAGTAGGTTCCTGCGCTGAACATCCTACGCTTTGCGCTGAATGTGCGGCAACAATGAAAGAATTATTATAAAATTTAAGGGCGGAATTATTTCCGCCCCGTTGTTTAATGAAGTATGAAATTTAAAAACAATCACTTAAAAAAGCATATATGGTGTACGGTTATGATTGTTTTAATCGTAGCCTTTGACCAAATCACAAAGCACCTCTGCGTTACTTACCTTAAAGGAAGAAGCGCCGTAACCTTTATTCCAAAGGTTGTTCAGTTCAACTATGCCGAAAATACGGGTATGGCGTTTTCGCTTTTCAGCGGCGCAAGGTGGCTGTTTATTGCGCTGACCGTTATTGTGTGCGCTCTTGCTTTGTGGTATATGTTTTCAAACAGGAGCGGCAGCCTCTGGGAATACTGGAGCATCGGCGTAATTGTAGCGGGCGGAATAGGCAATCTGATTGACAGAGCGCTTCACGCTTATGTTATTGATTTTATTGAGCCCACCTTTATCAATTTTGCTATTTTCAATATTGCCGACAGTGCGGTAACTCTCGGCGCAACGTCGCTTGTTATCTGTTTGCTGAGCGACCTGTTTACTAAAAAGGACAAAGAAAATGCCTGAAACATACACCTTTAAGGTAAAAAGTGAAAATGCGGGCGAAAGACTTGATAAGTTCCTGTCTGAACAGCTTGAGGATGTAACGCGCTCTGCGGTACAGAAGATTATTGACAGCGAAAATGCGCTTTCAGACGGCAAGGTGCTTGACAAAAAGTATAAGGTAAAGACGGGCGACGTAATTGAATTTACCGTACCCGACGCAAAGCCGCTTGACGTTGAAGCAGAAAACATACCGCTTGATATAGTTTATGAGGATAACGACCTTCTCGTTGTAAATAAACCGAAGGGAATGGTTGTTCACCCCGCTTCGGGTAATTACAGCGGAACTCTTGTCAACGCGCTTTTGTACCATTGCCGCGACAGTCTGTCCGGCATTAACGGCGTACTCCGCCCTGGCATTGTACATAGAATAGACAAGAATACCTCGGGTCTTTTAATCGTTGCAAAAAACGATTTGGCTCATACGGGGCTCGCCGCACAGATTAAAAATCACTCCTTTGAAAGAGCGTACGAAGCCGTAGTTTACGGCAATATAAAAGAGGATTCGGGTACAGTTAACCAGCCAATCGGAAGAAGTCCCAAAGACCGAAAAAAGATGGCTGTAACCCTTAAGAATTCAAAAAATGCAACAACTCACTATGAGGTAATAAACCGTTACGGCGATTTTACTCATATACGCTGCCGTCTTGAAACGGGAAGAACTCACCAGATAAGAGTCCATATGGCGTATATCGGTCACCCCGTTGCAGGCGACGATGTGTACGGGCCTAAGAAGGTTATAAGAAGCCTCGGCGGTCAGTGTCTTCACGCAAAGATGATAGGCTTTGTACACCCGATAACAGGGGAGTATCTTGAATTTGAAAGCGAGCTTCCCGAGTATTTTACAAAATTTCTTCGGAGAATATCCAATGGCGAAAACATTTGAAAACTGGCTTGTTGTTTCTGATATAGACGGAACGCTTAATAATAAAATAAGACGTCTGCCAAAAAGAAACTATTATGCAATTAAGGAGTTTACCGAGCGCGGAGGTAATTTTACTCTCGCTTCGGGCAGACTTCAGTCAAGCCTTGAAAGAAATTACAACAGAATAACTCCGAATCAGCCCGCAGTGGTTTTAAACGGCGCGGGGCTTTACGATTATAAACAGCGAAAAATGCTCTGGCGTTCAACTATCGGCAAAAAAGGAAGAGACTTTGTGCGCTATATCGCAAAGGAGTATGACGAGATTTTCAAAAGCGTAGATATCGGCGTATATTTTGACGACTATGTTTACATTGTTAAAAGCGGACTTCTCGCAATGTCAACTATGTATTTTGACAAGGCGCCCCATGAGTATGTAAAGTCGCTTGACGAGGTACCCGAGGACGGCTGGATGAAGGTAATCTTCTGGTCAAATCCTATTGTAATCAACAAGCTCCAGGGGCTTATCAGAAAAGAAAACAAGGAAAAGGACGCCGAGGCAAACTTTATGAGCTCGTCGGCGCTCTCTCTTGAAATGCTTCAGAAGGATACCCACAAGGGCGTTGGAATTATGAAGCTTGCCGATATGCTCAAAATTGAAAAGAGCCACGTTGCCGCAATCGGCGATTATTATAACGACTGGGATATGCTCAAAACAGTCGGTCTGCCCGCCTGCGCAGGTCAGGCTCCGTCCGCAATTCATAAGATAAGTAAGTTTGAAGCGTGCCACTGTAACAAGGGCTGCGTTGCCGATTTACTTGAATATATTATGAGCGGCAGGGCAGAGGAAGATATGGAAAAGGGATTATTGTGATGTTTACAATCGGTGCTCACCTTTCCGCCTCAAAGGGCTTTGTAAATATGCTTGAAACTGCCGAAACAATCGGCGCAAATACCTTTCAGTTTTTTACAAGAAACCCGCGCGGCGGAAAGGCTAAGGACATTGACGAAAAAGATATAAAAGACTTTTTACGTCTTAAAGAGAAAAAGGGCTTCGGAACAATTCTCGCTCACGCGCCGTATACGCTGAACGCGTGCTCGGCAAAGGACGAGGTAAGGGAGTTTGCCCTGCTCACCTTTAAAGACGATATAATGCGTATGGAGCTTATTCCCAATCAGCTCTACAACTTCCACCCGGGCTCTCACGTAGGTCAGGGCGAGGATATGGGAATAAAGCTTATCTGCTCCGTTTTAAACGAGGCTTTGTATGAAGGGATGACAACTACCGTTTTACTTGAAACAATGGCGGGAAAGGGCTCTGAAATGGGTAAAACCTTTGAGGAGCTAAGAGCAATTATTGACGGCGTTAATCTTTCCGAAAAGCTCGGCGTGTGCCTTGACACCTGCCACGTAAGTGACGGCGGTTACGACATTGTAAACGACCTTGACGGCGTGCTCGGTGAATTTGACAGAGTTGTCGGGCTTGACCGTCTTAAGGCGCTTCATCTTAACGACAGTAAAAATCCGATGGGCGCTCATAAGGACAGGCACGAAAAAATCGGCGAGGGCTATATCGGGCTTGACGCGTTTGAAAGAATTGTCAACCACCCTGCGTTAAGAGATTTGCCTATGTTCCTTGAAACCCCGAACGAGCTTGACGGCTACGCAAGAGAAATCGCGTTACTGAAAAATAAACGAGATAGACT
>CAMNAP010000050.1 GCA_946531445.1 uncultured Clostridia bacterium | reverse complement strand
TGGTGACCCACCGGGGAATCGAACCCCGGACACCTTGATTAAAAGTCAAGTGCTCTGCCATCTGAGCTAGTGGATCATTTACTACTTTTCTTCAGCACGTTGCACATTATAACACATACTTATTATAAATGCAAGATATTTTTTTGGCTGGGGAGGCGGGATTCTCTTCTCAACAACGAAACAGTCCACCGGACTGTTTCTCCCGTTTCTCGCTCCCTACAGTCGTGACAAACGGTGTTTCGTTTCTCATCCCGTTTTGGCTGGGGAGGCGGGATTCGAACCCACGCATGACGGAGTCAAAGTCCGTTGCCTTACCGCTTGGCTACTCCCCAAAATAAAAATGGGGTGGGATATCAGATTCGAACTGATGACCTCCAGTGCCACAAACTGGCGCCCTAACCAACTAGGCCAATCCCACCATAATACAATATAAATAAAAAAATGGCGCGCTGTGGGGGACTCGAACCTCCGGCCTACTGCTTAGAAGGCAGTTGCTCTATCCAACTGAGCTAACAGCGCAAAATGGAGCGGGTGATGGGAATCGAACCCACATATTCAGCTTGGAAGGCTGACATTCTACCACTGAACTACACCCGCGTATCGCAACGGACATTATTATAGCTAATGTCCGCTGAAATGTCAAGAGTTTTTTAATTAATTTTTATATCTATTTTGTCTGACGCTGTGAGGTGAATGCTCTTAATTTCAATATCCTGATTGAAAACAATCGCGTTGGCGAGCTTCTCCTCAACCTCACGTCTTACGGCGTCGCGAAGGCCTCTTGCGTTCTTCTTTGAGCCGAAGGCTGTTTTGGCGAGATATACGGGAACTGACTCATCGTAAGTCATCTCAATGCCCTTATCCTTAAGGCTCGGCACAAGCTCGTCAAGCATTAAGCAGGCAATCTTTTCAAAATTGGCGTGAGTGAGATTGTTGAAGATAACTATCTCGTCTACTCTGCCTAAGAACTCTGGACGAAGAAAACGCTCAAGCGCTTTCATAGTAACCTCTTTGGTAATATCGTTATCGCTCTTGCCGAAGCCCATAGTATTCTGGTCTGTAGAGCCTGCATTTGAGGTCATAATGATAACGGTATTTTCAAAGTTGACTACCCTGCCCTGCGCGTCTGAAATTCTTCCCTCATCAAGAATCTGAAGAAGAATGTTGAGAACGTCCTTATGCGCCTTTTCAATCTCGTCAAAAAGAATTACGCTGTAGGGCTTACGCCTTACCTTTTCGGTGAGCTGTCCCGCGTCGTCATAACCTACATAACCCGGGGGCGAGCCTATAATTCTTGAGACGCTGAACTTCTCCATAAACTCGCTCATATCAAGCCTTATAAGATTATCAGGCGAATCGAACAGCGCGTCTGCCAGACGTTTTACAAGCTCTGTTTTACCCACGCCTGTAGGTCCTACAAAGATAAACGACTGTGGTCTCTTCTTCGGGCTTATCTGAATTCTTCCGCGTCTAACGGCGTTTGCAACCTTTTCAATTGCGGTGTCCTGACCGATGATATGAGCCTTGAGCTCATCCTCAAGAGATGCGAGCTTTTTAATATCGCCCTGCTCTACCTTTGAAGCGGGAATTCCCGTCCAAAGAGATATTACCTTTGCTAAATCCGCTTCAAGCACCTGATTGTCTTTTGCTTTCTCCTCGAGTTCGGGAAGCTTGACGTCAATCTGCATAAGCTCAACCTTGAGCTTTGAGATAAGCTCGTAGTCAATCTCCTTTCCCTCTTCGGGCTCTGAGAGATTTTCAATATTCTCACTCAGGTTGTTTCTCTTCTCGCTGAGAAGCTGATATTCGCTTATTGCAGAGTTTCTGAGGTTTGCGCTTGTGCACGCCTCGTCAAGAAGGTCAATCGCCTTATCGGGAAGATATCTGTCTGTAACAAAGCGTTCAGACATAGTAACCGCTTTATAAACAAGCGTATCGCTTATTTGTACCTTATGATAGTTTTCATAATACTTCTTAATTCCGAGAAGCATACGGTAAGCGTCGTCAATTGACGGCTCTTCAACTTTAATCGGCTGAAAACGTCTTTCAAGCGCTGCGTCCTTTTCAATATACTTTCTGTACTCGTTAAAGGTTGTCGCGCCGATTACCTGGATTTCACCACGTGAAAGCGCAGGCTTGAGGATATTTGCGGCGTTCATCGTTCCCTCGCTGTCGCCCGTACCGACAAGGTTGTGCACCTCGTCAATAAAAAGAATTATATTGCCCTCACTTTTAACCTCGTCAACAAGCCCCTTGATTCTGCCCTCAAACTGACCTCTGAACTGAGTTCCCGCTACAAGAGCAGTTAAATCAAGAAGATAGATTTCTTTATCGGCAAGTCTTGCAGGCACCTCGCCCTTTGCGATTTTAATTGCGAGTCCCTCTGCAATAGCGGTTTTACCGACGCCCGGCTCACCGATAAGGCAGGGGTTATTTTTAGTACGTCTGCAAAGAATCTGAACTGCACGCTCAATTTCCTTTTCTCTGCCGATAATACTGTCTATATCGCCTTTTTTAGCTCTTAATGTAAGGTTGTTACAGTAGGTGTTAAGAAACTTTCTCGTATCCTCCTGTCCCTTCTTAGAGCGCTTTCTTCCCTTTTTATTTTTGCCGCCTTTTGTATCAGGCTCCGCCGTATCCCCTTCGCCGCCGAAGAGGTTGGCAAAAGGCATAGTCTGGGCGCCGTCGGCATTTTCGGGATTGAACATTTCGCCGAGGTCACCGAAATTGAAGTCGTCCATATTTTCCATAAACTGAGCCATCTGCTCACTTGCAGCTTCAATTTCCTCATCGCTTATGCCGAGCTTTTCAATCATCTGATTTATCGGTCCGACGTTAAGCTCACGGGCACAGGGTATACAAAGCCCCTCGGGGTGTACCTCATCGCCCTCCATTTTCTGAATAAACACAACTGCAGGTCTTTTTCCGCAGCGTGAACACATTTGCTGTTTCATTAATTAATCTTTACTCCTGTCTTGGTCCTTATAGTATTTGTCCTCATCGAGGTATTTCTGATTATCCTTTACCTGCTTGATAAAGCCCGGTACATAGCTGAAAAGCGCCGCAAAGGTAAGGATTAAGCATATTACAATTAGCGCAATCATTACGAACTCGGGAAGCGGCTTGAAGAACCACTTACCTGCAAGCGGTGCGTTTTCGCCGCCGAGTGCAATAATGAGAATCATTGATATGTAGAAAACTGTTGTTGAAACCTTACCTATCATTTCAGCCGCCGCGGGGCGAAGTCCCTTTGCAAGCATAAGCGCGCCGCCGCCGAGCATAAGAAGCTCCTTGGCGATGAACATAAAGAGCAGTACCTTGAAGTACCATACGTCCCAGAACTTATAAAGCAGAATACAAACTATCGCCATCTGTGAGAGCTTGTCGGCAATAGGGTCAAGCGCCTTTCCGAGATTTGAAACCATATTGTATTTTCTTGCAATTTTACCGTCAAACAAATCTGTAAGCGCCGCTACAACCATAATAATTGCGGCAATTAAGAAATGACCCTTGATAAAGAGAACAGAGAACACGGGAATAAGCGCAATTCTCAAAAAGCACAGCCAGTTGGGAATTGTATTCCAGTTATAAAACAGTCCGTCCTCAGGTCTTTCCTTTGTTTCTTCATTCACCTTGTTTACTTCTTCGCTCATATTAATCCCTCCGTTATTGCATTAAATGGATTTATTTCCGAAACCAACTGTAAAAGAGTACTCTGTGACGCCTCTTTAAACAGGCCTATATCGTTTATCGTCTTTTCGTCCATATCTATAAAATACATAAGTATTGCCCCTACAGACATAATTATAATAAACGATTTTATTACTCCGAACAAAAGCCCGAGCGCTCTGTCTGTTTTTCTCAGCTTTGACTCTTCGCCCTTTGCCTTGTCATTCTTCATCTTCTTTTTAACTATAAGCAGGATAATTCCCGTTATACCGAAAAAGACAATCATAACGCCGAGAAAGACGGCTATTTTTATAAGCACAAGTGCTACAGGCTCAAAGATATTCGTAAGAATTGATTCGCTGATATCTGCCGACGAAATATCTATACTCTTCAAATCCACCGAATCGGTCACTACCGACGGCAGCGTTTTCATATACTCGTTAAGATTGTTAATCGTTTCGTCAATGTTACTTGATACGACTATCTTTTCATTAATAATACTTATCAGCTTTGGCTTAACATAGCTTTCGTAAATCGGCTGAGAGAAATTACTGCTTGAATAAAAGCAGAGCGTCATACCGAAAGAGTAACGAATAAAGTTTGCTATGCTTATCGCAAATCCCCTTTTCCACCCGAACGCCGCTGTGATTATAATCAGCGCTACAATACCGACGTCAAAAAGATTTACGGTGTAGTTAAATATTGTCATTTAGGTTTTTCCTCCAAAAGAAAGCGCTATTCTTCAATAACATCAAGCTGTCTGCCCTTTACAACATAAACTCTTGAAGAGAGCTTGTAGGCGCAGCTTACGCTGTCATCGCATTTAAAGCTTCCTTTATCGTCTCCGCTTGTAAGCGAGAAAACTTTTATCCCGTCGCCGAACAAAACACATATTTCATTGGCAACCGAGCTTATATACTTCGGGCGCTTTGAAAGCTCAATCTTCTTTCTCGCCCTTCCCGTTGTACTTATATTAACAAGATGGTTTTCGTTTGCTGACGAATAATCTGAGTAAACGTAAAGCAGCTCGCCGTCCTTTGTGTAGCAGAAGCATACGGTGTTACTTGTGCCCGCCTTGAACGCCTCGTGCTGTTTTTTCTGTGAGGTGACGGTGTAAACACAGTTATCGCCTACAAAATACAAATCGCCTGAGCTGTACTTTAAATCAAGTACATTAACGCCCGGATATTCAAATGAAGCTCTTTCGCCCTCGTCGCCAACGTTAATTGTATAAAGCGTTGTGATAAACTTTGCGTTCTTTGTATTAACCGTTGCATATGCACAGCGCTTACCTGTTGAGTCAATCGCTACTGCAACAACGTAACCCGTGTTTACCTCGTGCTTCATTACAACCTTCATTGACGGACTTAACACGTAAATGCACGACTTACTGTCCTTTGAAGAGGTTGCGTAAATCACATCGCCTGACTGCGAAACATCAGCGCACAGAACAGGCTCTTCAGTTGTGTCCTTATACTCATTTTTCTTGAGGTTATCAAGTCTAAGCCTTGTTCCTCCCTGGTCGTATGTAACAAAGTAATTATCAGCGCATTTTACAACGGGGTTGGCGTAGCCGTGATTGAAGGTGTTGAGCGGCTGTGCGTCCTTCGGGTCAATAACCGTACAGGATGTATCTGTAAGAATATTAAGCATATCGCCCTGATACATCATCTTAACGCCGCCCGAGGAATCAAGCTCATACGGATATACGCTCATTTCAACATTATCACTTACGTTGACGTCTCCGTTTTTATCTATGTATTTATCTTTAATTGAGTTAAAATCCACCTCAACAATTTTCATAACAACGAGAATAGCGGCAACAAGAATAATTGCAGCCCAGATTATGCGCTGAATCTTAGCTTCCTTGTTTCGCTTTTTAGCTTTTCGTGCATTTTCTCTCTGATTTCCTGCCATTATAAATCTCCGACAAATTAATAGTTAACATTTATTAGATAAAGCCCCTGCGCCGGTGCGGTTTTCCCTGCGCGCTTTCTGTCTTTTGAGGCAATAACCGAGGAAAGCTCGCCCTTCTTTATTTTCCCCTCGTTAACGAAAAGAAGCGTTCCGACCATAATGCGAACCATATTGTATAAAAAGCCGTCAGCTTCAAATTCAAAATATACCATCTCACCGTCTCTTTTAACCTCGGCTGAATATATGCTTCTGACTGCGTCCTCAACGTCGCTTTTAACTGAGCAGAAGCCCGAAAAATCGTGTTTTCCGAGGAACGCCTGCGCCTCGGCATTGAGATATTCAGTATCTATATCATATCTGTAATGATACGCTCTTCCGTTTAAAAACGGGTCGCGGATTTTTCCGTTATAAATAACGTATCTGTATCTTTTTGATTTACAGCTGTAGCGCGGGTGAAAGGACATATCAACCTCTCTGCAGCTTACAGCCGCGATATCGTCGGGAAGATATGTGTTAAGCGCAAGCACCGCGTTATCACAGGCAATATTCATATCTGTATCAAGGCTTACGCAGTATTCAAGCGCGTGCACGCCGCTGTCCGTTCTTGAACAACCCTTTACGTCAAGGCGCTCGCCGAACACTTTTTCAACAGCGTCCTGAAAGCGCTCCTGAACTGTTACGGCGTTTTGCTGAACCTGCCAGCCGTGATAGTTTTTTCCGTCGTATTTAATAGTAAAAAGAAGTCTTTTCATATATTTTTCTCAAGGAAAATTCTCATAAGTATTATTCCCGCAATATAAATAAGCACAAGAACGAGCGCCGCCCAGTCACGGCCTCTGAGGTGCATTTCATTCAGCTTAGTTCTGCCCTCGCCGCCTCTGTAACAGCGGCAGTCCATAGCGTACGCAAGCTCGCTTGCTCGCCTGAAGGACGAAACGAAAAGCGGAATTAAAACGGGTACAATTGCCTTAACTCTTTTAAGCGCTCCGCCGCTTTCCATATCCGCGCCTCTCGACTTCTGGGCAGACATTATTTTGTCTACCTCCTCAACAAGCGTAGGAATGAATCTGAGCGCAATTGTCATTGTCATTGCAAACGAATGAACGTCAAGCTTAAAGACGGTATTAAGCGGCTTTAAAAGCGACTCTATAGCGTCTGTAAGGCGGTTTGGCGTTGTTGTGTATGTAAGCATTAAGCCGATTAAAACGAGAAGCAAAACGCGAAACGCCATAAAGACTGCGTTATTAATTCCCGATTCAGTAATCTTGAATACCCAAAATTTGAATATTGGCTCTCCCTCACCGTAAAAAAGGTTGAGAATCGCTGTGATAAGAATAATAAGAAGTATCGGTTTTATGCCCTTTATAATAACTTTAAGATTAAGCCGTGACAGAAGAACAATAAGCACTGTTGAAACAAAACATACACCAAGCGCAATATAACTTTTGCAAAGAAATACGCACACCATAAGCGCAATTGTAAGAACAATTTTCATTCTTGCGTCAAGCTTGTGTATTACTGAATTTCCGGGGTAATACTGCCCTATTGTAACACCTGAGAGCATCAGCGCACCTCCTTTAAGGCTTTAAGGCGGCTGAATTCCTCAGCTGCTGCCTCAACAGTAAAAATATCTGTTCTGCAGTCAATACCCATATCGTGAAGCCTGAGAAATACGTCTGTAATTTCGGGTACGTTTAGCCCCATTGTCTTGAGCTCCTCGCCTCTGGAATAAACCTCGCTTACGCTCCCCGTCATTGCGGCAGTGCCCTTGTTCATAACAAGCACCCTGTCTGCAATTTTGGCTACGTCCTCCATTGAATGAGAAACAAATATTACAGTGTTATTTTCAAGCTTCTGATAGTTTTTAATAAGTGAAAGAATATTGTCGCGGCCTCTCGGGTCAAGCCCTGCGCAGGGCTCGTCAAGGATTAAAACCTCGGGGCGCATAGCGATAATTGAAGCTATTGCAACACGCCTTTTCTGACCGCCCGAAAGGTCAAACGGAGAGGCTGTTTCAAGCTCTCTTGAAATTTCAAGATAATCCATACTTTCGTACACGCGCTTTTTAACCTCTTCTTCATCAAGCCCCATCTGTTTTGGACCGTAAGCGATTTCGCTGAAAACGGTGTCCTCAAAAATCTGATATTCTGGATATTGAAAGCAGAGACCTACCGCAAAACGAACGCGGCGTATTTTCTTTCTGTTTTCCTTTGACCAGATATCCTCACCGAGAACAAACATCTTTCCCTCGCTCGGCTCAATGAGACCGTTGAAGTGCTGAATAAGCGTAGATTTTCCCGAGCCTGTATGCCCGATAACGCCTATGATTTCGCCTTTTTCAGCCGAAAAACAGATATCATTAACAGCCGCGCACTCAAACGGAGTGCCGACGGAATATCTGAAGCTTAAATTTTCGCAAGCTAAAACCGGCATATTATGTAAGTTCCCTGTAAATTATATTTGCACACTGTTCAGGATTGAGAACAGTTGAGTCTGTTTTGATATTGAGCTTATCAATAAGCATTGTTGACTGCGGTACGTCAAGCTGAAGGCGTCTTAATTCTTCAATATTTGAGAACACCTCCTCAGGCGTTCCGTCAAGCTTGATTCTTCCGCCGTCTATAACTATAACTCTGTCAGCCTTTACAGCCTCATCCATATTGTGAGTTATAAGAAGAATTGTTATTCCCTCTTCGCGGTTGAGCTTGGTAATTGTTTTAATAACCTCGCGCCGTCCGCTCGGGTCAAGCATTGCAGTCGGCTCGTCAAGAACAATACATTCGGGCTTCATTGCAATTATGCCCGCTACTGCAACGCGCTGTTTCTGACCGCCCGAAAGCTTGCTCGGGGCGTTGTCTTTATACTTGTACATACCGACAGTTTTAAGCGCCTCGTCCACCCGTTTTCTGCACTCGTCAGACGGTATGCCGAGGTTTTCAACGCCGAATGCGACGTCCTCTTCAACTATTGAAGATACAATCTGATTGTCGGGATTCTGAAAAACCATTCCGACGCTTCGCCTTACCTCGTAGATGCTTTCGTCCTCTTTGGTTTCAATTCCTGCGGAAATTACCCTTCCGCTGTCGGGAAAAAGAATTCCGTTTGTAAGCTTTGCAATGGTTGACTTTCCCGAGCCGTTATGCCCGAGAATTGCAACGAAAGAGCCTTTTTCAATTTTAAGGTTGAAGTCTTTGAGCACACGTTTCTTTACGGTGTTGCCCTCTTCATCGTCAACCAGATATGAAAATGAAACGTTGTCAAATTCAATTATGTTCATTCTTTGCTGCTCCCGTCGGCAAGCCATATTGCCGTAGCACCGCAGGGAAGCACGCCGCCGCTTGCTGTTACGGGCAGACCGATTTCGTCAGCCTCAGAGCTTCCCTTACGTTTTTTGGTAATAGTTTCGTCAAGTATGTATTTCATAACGGAAGCCGAAAGCCCCGTTGTGTATGAGTTGAGAATAACGGCGATTGGCTCGTCAGAAAGCACCTTTTCAACCGTTGTCATAAAGTCAAAGAGGCAGTCCTCAAGCTTCCAGGTTTCGCCGCGCGGGCCGCGTCCGTATGAGGGCGGGTCAAGAATTACTATGTCGTATTTGTTCTCACGTCTGATTTCACGCTGGACAAACTTCATACAATCATCAACAATCCAGCGTACGTCGCCGTCCTTTACTCCGCTTGCTTCGGCGTTTTCCTTTGCCCACAAGGTCATTCCCTTTGATGCGTCAACATGTACGACAGCCGCCTCTTCCTTGAGGCAGGCAACTGTTGCGCCGCCCGTATAGGCGAAAAGATTCAGCACCTTTACCTGCTCCTTGTCACTGTTTCTGATAAGCTTTCTTACCAGGTCCCAGTTAACAGCCTGCTCGGGGAAAAGCCCCGTGTGCTTGAAGCCCATTGTTTTGATGTTGAAAATCAAATCCTTATATCTCACCTGCCACGCAGACGGCATACGCTTGAACATCTTCCACTGACCGCCGCCCGTTCTTGAGCGGAAATACTTAGCGGAGGGCTGCCCCCACATGCGGTGAGACTTTTCGCTTTTCCAAATAACCTGCGGGTCGGGACGGATAAGGATTTCCCTTGTCCACCTTTCAAGCTTTTCACCGCCTGAGCAGTCTATAAGCTCATAATCCCGCCATTCGTTTGCAATACGCATTACGATAATCTTTCCTTTACTACTGCCGCTATATCCTCGCCGAGGCGCTGAATATGGTCAATGTCCTTACCCTCAAGCATAACTCTTACAAGCGGCTCTGTTCCGCTAACTCTTACAAGCACGCGTCCGTCGCCCATAAGCTCCATTTCAGCCTTCTGTGTTGCAGCTATAATATATTCGTCATTGTTGTATTTCTGCTTACCCTCGGCTGATACTCTTACGTTTATAAGCACCTGAGGATATACTGTCATAACGGAAGCAAGCTCTGAAAGCTTCTTGCCGCTTTTTACTACCGTCTCAATGAGCTGAACGCCTGAAAGCTCGCCGTCGCCCGTTGTTGCATAGTCAAGGAATATTACGTGGCCCGACTGCTCGCCGCCGATGTTGTAGCCGTCCTTGAGCATTCTTTCAAGAACGTATCTGTCTCCGACTGCTGTTCTTGCGCAGTTGATTTTTTCCTCGTCGCAGAACTTGAAGAAGCCCATATTGCTCATAACGGTAACAACGGCTGTATCCTGCTTGAGTCTGCCCTCTTCCTTCATACGCTTTGCGCAGATTGCAATTACCTTGTCGCCGTCTACAAGCTCGCCGTTTTCGTCAACAGCAAGCATTCTGTCCGCGTCGCCGTCAAAAGCAAGACCTAAATCAAGGTTTGCGGATTTAACGAAACGCATAAGCTCCTCGGGATGAGTTGAACCGCAGTTATCATTAATGTTTACGCCGTCGGGCGTATCGCTGAGCATAATACACTTTGCGCCGAGAGATGTGAAAATATCCTTTGCGCAAACAGAAGCTGAGCCGTTAGCGCAGTCAAGCGCTACTGTCATACCGTCAAAGCGAACGTCTGTTGTACTTACAACGTGAGCGATGTAATCCTTAACTGCGTTCTTTGAATAAAGCCTGTTACCGACGTCGCCGCCGATTTTATAGTTAATCGGCTCTGCGTCATCAAGAATAATAGCCTCAATTTCCTCTTCAATCGCGTCATCGAGCTTATATCCTGTTTTCTGGAAAATCTTAATACCGTTATATTCGCAGGGGTTGTGAGAAGCTGAAATCATAATTCCCGCCTCACATTCATATTTACCGACAAGATAAGCAACGGCGGGAGTAGGAACGATACCTACCGAAAGCACGTTACAGCCAACTGAACAAAGTCCCGCTGTAAGAGCCGCCTCAAGCATATCGCCCGAAGCTCTTGTGTCCTTACCGATAAGAACTGTCGGCTTTGCGCTTTTAGCCTCTTTCAATAAAACAGTTGCCGCAGCCGCGCCGATTTTCATTGCAAGCTCGTTTGTTAAATCCTTATTGGCAATACCTCTTACGCCGTCTGTTCCGAATAATCTACCCATAATATTTCCTTTCAAAATTATAAATCAAGCTTTTCCTGTGCAGAGCTGTTTGCTCCGCCGGGGAATTTTATACCGAGATGCTCATATCCCGCGGGCGTTACCTGACGTCCGCGCGGAGTTCTCGCAAGAAAGCCTATCTGCATAAGATACGGCTCGTATACATCTTCAATTGTTACGCTCTCCTCGCCGATTGCGGCAG
>CAMNAP010000049.1 GCA_946531445.1 uncultured Clostridia bacterium | reverse complement strand
GAGCTTGAGCGCTCTTCTCTTTCAATGTGGCGTTCAATCGGCGCAGGTGTAGGAGGACTTCCGGGACAGATTCTTCTTCCTATGTTCGTTTATTCAGTAGTACGTGATGCAAACGGAAACGCTAAAATTGACGCGCTCGGAAACGAGGTAAAGCAGCTTAACGGTACAACGCTTTCAATTGCTGTTATCGCGCTCTCAGCATTCTCAATTTTAGTATATTTCCTTAATTTCAAGCTTACAAAGGAAAGAATTCAGCTTCCCGCAAAGCAGGCAGAAAAGAAGTACAATCTTTTTGTTACAATTAAAGACTTATTCTCAAATATGCCTTTCGTAATTCTCTGTATTGTATCTATGTTTCTTATCGCATTCCAGATGTATTATCAGACTGCGTTTAACTATCTGTTCAAGGATTATTTTGCTAAACCCGGTCTCTATGCCGTAGTAACAGTATGTACCTACGGACCTATGGCAATCTTCCTTCCGTTTATGGGCAAGCTTATTAAAAAGTTCGGTAAAAAAGAGCTCTGCGCAGTAGGTCTCGGCTTTGCCGCAATCGTAAACGTGCTTCTCTTTGTAATAAGGGGAACAGCTCTTGCTCATAATCCGTATATCTTCCTTGCATTCACTTTCTTCTCAGGTATGGGACAGACCTTCCTCGTTCTTGAGGTTTGGGCGCTTGTTATGGACGTTATTGATTATCACGAGCTCAGAACACACAGAAGGGAAGAGGGAACCTCTTATTCACTCTATTCCTTTACAAGAAAGCTCGGCCAGACTCTTGCAGGCGCAGGCGTGCCCGTTCTGCTTCAGGCAATCGGCTACGACGTTAATAAAGCAGGTCTCGGTCAGGACGAAAAGGTGCTTAACAGCCTTTATGACATTTCAACTCTTGTACCCGCAATTATGCTTGGCGTTATGTCAGTGCTCCTTGCTTTCTGTTACAGCCTTTCAAAGAAAAAGCTTGAAGAGGTACACAAAGAGCTTGAGGTTGTCCGCGCTCAGGAAGAGGTTGAATAATTTTAATAGCTCATATAAAAGCACACAGCTGTGTCTGTGTGCTTTTTATATTAATATATGATAAATTGAACATATTAAAATAAGATTGACAACGTTTTTTTTAATGATAAAATAATTATAATATCAAGTTTAAAAGAGGGACAATAATGAAAAAATGTATTACTCTGTTACTTGCGGTAACACTTGTTATAACACTTTTTGCTGGTTGTTCAGCTAAAGAAAATACAAACGAGAGCACCTCAAAAATCAAGGTTGTAACAACAATCTATCCTATGTACGACTGGATAATGAATATTGCGGGCGACGATAAGCACACCGATATAACTGTTCTTCTGAATAACGGCGTTGACATTCACAACTATCAGCCCACAGCTGACGATATTATTAAAATTTCAACCTGCGATTTATTTATCTATGTAGGCGGCGAAAGCGATAAGTGGGTGGACGATACGCTAAACAGCGCTCAGAACAAAAATATGAGGGTTATAAACCTTATGGATGTTCTCGGCGAGTCCGCTAAGGAAGAGAAAATAATTGAAGGAATGCAGGCAGAAGCGGAGCACGACCACGAGGGTGAAGAGGAGAAAACGGAATACGACGAACACGTATGGCTTTCACTCAAGAACGCTTCAAAATTTGTAGATGAAATCACAAAGGTACTCTGCGAGCTTGATTCAAAGGATACCGAGCTGTACACAAATAACGCCTCAGCTTATAAAGAAAAGCTCTCAGCGCTTGATAAGGAATATCAGCAAACCGTAGCTTCATCAAAGAATAAAACGCTTCTTTTCGGTGACCGCTTCCCGTTCAGATATATGGTTGACGATTACGGACTTACTTACTATGCAGCTTTTGTCGGCTGCGCAGCTGAAAGCGAAGCAAGCTTTGAAACGATTTCGTTTCTTGCAAATAAGGTTAACGAGCTGTCACTCGGATACGTAATGACGATTGACGGAAGCGACCAAAAGATAGCAAAGACTATAATAGCAAACACCAAAACAAAGAATCAGAAAGTATTGACGCTTGATTCTATGCAGTCAATAACTCAGGAGAAGATTGACTCAGGCGAGAATTATTTAAGCATAATGCAGAGCAATCTTAACGTTTTAAAGGAAGCACTCAGCTAAAGGAAATAATTATGTCACTCTTAAAATGTACCGATTTAACTCTCGGCTACGAGGGTAACGAAGTAGTATCAAATCTTAATTTTGAAATTAACAGCGGCGACTATCTCTGTATAGTCGGTGAAAACGGTTCGGGCAAGTCAACGCTTATGAAAACTCTGCTCAATCTTCAGCCGCCCCTTTCGGGCAGTATTGAAACGGGCGACGGCTTAAAGCGTAATGAGATAGGCTATCTCCCGCAGCAAACTGTTGTACAGCGTGATTTTCCCGCGTCTGTTTGGGAAATCGTCCTTTCGGGCAACCTTGCTTCAAGCGGCTTTAAGCCCTTTTATTCAAAGGCAGAAAAGCAGCGCGCAAAGGACAATATCAAAAGAATGGGGATTGAAAATCTCACTAAGCGCTGTTACCGTGAGCTTTCGGGCGGACAGCAGCAGAGAGTCCTTCTTGCGCGCGCCCTTTGCGCAACAAAGAAGCTTCTGCTTCTTGATGAGCCCGTATCAGGCCTTGACCCTAAGGTTACAAATGAGATGTACGCTCTTATAAAAGAGCTCAACTCTCAGGGAATAACCGTAATTATGATTTCCCACGATATAGAAGCGGCTGTTAAATATGCAAGTCATATTCTTCATATTTCTCACGAGATTTTCTTCGGTACAAAAGAGGAATATCTTAAGAGTGACAAGGGCGCTGTGTTTGTAAATGCAAAGGAGGCTGAATGATATGTCTGAATTATTTAGTAAGCTTTCAATGTATTTTGAACATCCGTTTGTAAGATATGCGCTTATTGCGGGCGTGCTTATTGCACTTTGCTCCTCGCTTCTCGGCGTAACGCTTGTTCTCAAACGCTTTTCGTTTATCGGTGACGGACTTTCACATGTTGCCTTCGGCGCGATGGCGATTGCCGCCGTGCTCAATCTCACAAACGAAATGCTGCTTATTTTGCCACTTACGGTTATATCTGCAATTATACTTCTTGCGGGCGGAAAAAACAGAAAGATAAAAGGCGACGCCGCTATTGCTATGATAAGCGTAGGCGCGCTTGCAATAGGCTATCTTATTATGAATCTGTTTTCGTCGTCTGCCAATATATCGGGCGACGTGTGTACAACGCTTTTCGGCTCAACCTCAATACTTACGCTATCCTCACTTGATGTGTGGCTCTGCGTAATCCTTTCAGTAGTAGTTGTAGCTGTGTTTATTATCTTTTACAATAAAATCTTCGCCGTAACTTTTGACGAGGATTTCGCAAGAGCAACGGGAACTAACGCAGGCGCGTATAACTTCCTTATAGCAGTTATTATTGCGGTAATAATTGTGCTTGCAATGAATCTCGTTGGCTCGCTTCTCATTTCAGCGCTTGTAATTTTTCCTGCGCTTTCGGCAATGCGCGTGTTCAAAAACTTCAAAAGCGTAACAATCTGCTCGGCAGTATTTTCCGTTGTGTGCTCTGTAATCGGTATTCTTACGGCGGTTCTCGGCGGAACGCCCGTCGGCTCAACAATCGTTGCCGTTGATATACTCGGCTTCGCAGTATTTTACGTTATAGGCTTGGTAAGGAGAAAATAATATGAAAAGAATAATTGCAGCTTTGTTTTCTTTGGTTCTGATTATCGGCATATTTTCCGGCTGCTCAAAAGCTGAAAAGAAAGAGGAAAAGACTGCTTCGCTTATTATGCCGACGGTTTTAAACACAATTGAATATACTCTGTATCAGAATATTTTCTATAACGAAAAGGCGTCTGAATATAACGGAAAGCCGGCTGAAAAAGAGGGAACCTTTGCAACCCTTTACGACGCGTATAACAATGTCACAAGATACTATGTGTGGGGTTATAACGATAATACAAAGTGCTGTGACTGGCAGTGGGAATTAAAGCTTGATAATACTGAAAATCTTCCCGTAAACGGCTCGCTTGTCACAGTCAGCGGTACATATGAAACAAACGAATCAGCGCTTGACGGTCTGTGGATTATCAAGCCTGACATTAAGGTTAAAACAAAGTATAAGGGCAACGACTACGACGTTGATATGCTCTCAATGAGCAATACTCTTGAAAGAGTACAGATTACTAACGTTTTAAATTTCCCCGATTACTTCAAGGGTAAAACAATCGGCTTTTACGGACGTATGAAAAACGATACCTCAGTTGAGGACGCATACTACGATAATTCGTGGGACGTAGCCGTTGAGGGCGATTTTGAGGTACCCGCCTACGGTACAATTGTTATTGCCTCGGGCAAGATTGACAATAAAAAAATTGCCGATGTAACGCTTTCTGAAAACACGCAGTATTAAAAAGCAGGATGTCTTTTGACATCCTGCTTTTATTTGTAAATACGAACGCTGACTGCAAGTCTGCCGCGCTTTGTTTCTCTTATTTCGCCGCAGAAAATAAACTTACCCTTGCCTCTGACAGAAACCCTGTCGCCGTCCTTTAGCTGTGTTCTTTCCTTTTCACAAAGCCTTGAGTTAATAAAAACCTTGCCGCCTCTGAAAAGCTCGGACGCGCCGCTTCTTGACAGCTTGTAAACCGCCGAACAAACCGCGTCTGCCCGTAAAGACGGTACCGTAATTATGCTTTCTTCCGGCTTTTCACTTATAATTTCGGGAAGCTCGCTTACCTTTTCGCATTTTACAGAGGTGTGCTTTATTCTCGTCAGCTCCTGTATAATATAATCACAAATTGAGTCAAGGCAAAACAGATATGCTGCCTCTTCGGTTATAATAATATCGCCAAGAGTATTCCTGTTAATGCCGAGATTCATTAGCGAGCCGAGATAATCTCTGTGGCTCAGCTTGTCAGAAAACTTTTTATTGAGCGGATTTATACATATACAGCTTATCGGATATTCTTTTTCGCCGCCTGCTGAAAAGCACGCAACACAGCGCTCTGCCTCACCGTAACCGCCGAAAAGCTCGGGCTTAACAGCAAGTCTGAGTGTGTGTAGTCGGCTGATTTCATCAAGATTAAGAAATTCCGAATATGTGCTGTAGCCCCTCATAAACGCCCGCTCGGCAAGGTCTGATATGTGGCTTTCAAATATTTCCATTTTAAACCCCCGTAATTTCAGTTATAAACGCCGTACCGTTTTCAACCCTGAATTTAATTTCCCAATCAGAAAAACCGAATCCGTAAATTCTGTCGCCGTCGCAGTGATAAGCGGGGCGCGGGTCATTCCTCAGCGCAAGAATAAGCGCGTTTCTCTTTTCTTCGGGAACTTTTTCAAGAAGCTTAAGGCTGTCATCAATTTCAAGTGTTTTAAATTCATTTGTGTCAACAAAGCCTGATACAGCTTCGGGGTGTGAATCTGAAAATTTGATATAAGGCTTTATGTCATATATCGGCGTGCCTGAAATAAGGTCTGCGCCGCTCACCGTAAGAATCAGCTCTGAATCCTTATAATCAACGCTGTCCAGCTTAACGCTTGAAAGTCCGAGAGAATTCGGGCGATAAGGGGAGCGCGAAGCAAAAACGCCCACTCTCTTGTTGCCGCCGAGCCTCGGCGGGCGAACGGTAAGCGATTTTTTACTGTTTACGTTTTCGCTGAAGCCCCATATCAGCCATATGTGTGAAAAATCCTCAAGCCCTCTTACAGCGTCCATTGAAGAGTATTCCTTTTCAAAAACTATTCTTGATTTTATGTCTGTAATACCGCTCTGGCGCGGTACTGCAAACTTGTCCTTATAGTCGTTTTCTATGTGTGCAATCGGCTTTATTTCCAATATAATTACCTCTCAAGTCGATTATTTTAATGACATTATAACACATTTTTAATGAAATTTAAAAAAATATGTTGAATTTCATAAACTTTTAATGTATTATATAAGAGTAAATGATTATTGTTAGTAAGGAGTAATACTTATGGCAAAGGGAAAAGTAGGAGCTAAGAGCGGTCTTAGCAAAGTAAATCAGATTTTATTTATAATCTTTTGTGTACTTCTTGTTGCAACAGTTATCTTTGTTGCTGTGTCACCTGCAAAGGTAGCCGAGAAGGCTGCAGGCGGCGAAGGCGGCGAGGCTGCTGGCTCAAGCACAGAGGACGTTGCTGTTATTGATGAATTCGCTCCGGGTACATACGGCGGAATTGAGTTTAAAACAGTAGACGATGTTGTTAAGTATTATGTTGAGGTTTTCGACTACAACAAGACTCTTACTGCGCCTTATAAAGAGGACGGTCAGGCAAAGACTTATTACAAGCTTCTCGGTGATGAAAAGCTTGAAATCACTTCTCTTCTTGTAGACGGTAAGGAAAATGCTACAATCAATAAGCTCGTTCCCGGTATTATGGGCAATCTTTTCAGCGGCTCACCCAAGGGACTTTCTCCCTCAGATAACAGAGACCCTCAGTACGATACAAGAGATGACGGTAAGATTGATGAAACTCATTCTCATCTCACTGCTGACGATGTTCTTGCTTGTAACGTTAAGGATAACGGCGACGGCACTATCACAATCACAATTCAGCCTAAAGGTGCTGAGCTTTCATTTGCTGATAAGGATTCACAGGGACGTTTCTTCAACGTACTCGGTGATATTACAGGAACAGTTTCTCAGATTTCCGTTCTTTCTTTCTCACAGGGCGACGCTAACGACAATATTAAAGTCCTTTATCAGGGCGGTACAGGCGAAGTTACTGTAGACACAAAGACTAAGGAAGTTACAAAGGCGTTCTATATGATGAAGGTTCACCTTGATATTACACACGCAAACGTAACAATCATCAAGGACAAGAGCGCTACAATGGATCTTGAGTACTCAAATACCTTCCCGGCATCTGACGATTTCCTTAAGAGCTCTAAGAAAATTACAAGAGGCTAATTAATTATCAATAACGGGCGGCAGATTTGTCGCCCGATTATTTTATGTAACACATTATGGAAAATAAACTTAAAAATCCCGCGCTTTTATGGCTTACTGCGGCGCTGTGCTGTCTGTTGTGGGGCTCTGCCTTCCCGTTTATAAAGCTTGGCTATGAGGCTTTCAGTATCAGCGAAAACGAAACCGCTTCTATAATTCTTTTTGCAGGTGTCAGGTTTTTTCTTGCGGGAATTCTTACAATTTTAATATTCTCTTTAATAAGAAAAAAGCCGCTTGTACCGAAAAAAACTGCCGTTAAAAAAATAGCAGTGCTTTCTGTGTTTCAGACGGTTTTACAGTATATCTTTTTCTATCTCGGGCTTGCGTATATCAGCGGAGGGAAAGCCTCGGTAATCAACGGCTCAAGCGTGTTTTTTGCTATTTTCATTTCCTCGCTCGTTTTTAAGAACGAAAAGCTTAAGGCAGTCAAAATTATCGGCAGTATAATAGGCTTTGCGGGCGTTGTGCTTGTAAGTGTTGAGGGGCTGAGAACGGGAGTATCAAGTTTTAAAGGCGGCGCGTTTATAATTGTTTCAAGTGTATCCTATGCCTTTTCGTCAAACTTTATTAAGCTCTATTCAAAGGACGAGGACCCTGCAATGCTTTCGGGTTGGCAGTTTGCGCTCGGCGGCGCGGTTATGACGGCTTTCGGGCTTATATTCGGCGGACGTCTTGAGGCGCAGAACGTAAAAGGCATTGCAATAATTATCTATCTTGCGCTTGTCTCAGCCGTTGCCTATACGCTGTGGAGCCTGCTGCTTAAATACAACGAGGTGTCGCGCGTTGCGGTATGCTCGTTTATGACTCCTGTATTCGGCTATATCCTGTCGTCACTTCTTACAGACAGCGAGGGCGGCAGCATAATTATCAGCTTTGCTTCGCTGCTTCTTGTAAGCATAGGAATCGCAAGTGTAAATTACAGTTTTAAATCTGAGAAAAAATAATATAATAATATGAGGTGAACGATATGTTTATTAAAACCGATATTAAAAGCATTAAGGAAAACGCCGTTGATTTAATCAGCTCTCAGTGGGGGCTTGTTACGGCAGGCGATAAGGATAAGCTCAACACAATGACAGTGTCTTGGGGTGCACTCGGTGAATTGTGGGGGAACGATACGGTAACTGTATACATCCGTCCTCAGAGATATACTGCTGAGTTTCTTGACAGTAAGGATTATTTCACCCTGTCGTTTTATCCCGGGGAACTTAAAACTAAAATCCATTCTGTGTGCGGCTCAAAGAGCGGACGTGATGTTGACAAGGTAAGCGAGTGCGGACTTACTCCCGTTTTTGATTCAGCCGCTCCGTACTTTGAAGAGGCAAAGCTCGTTATCGTGTGCAAAAAGGTTGCAAAGGGAAGCTTCACTCCCGAGCAGATTATTGACAAGTCAATAATTGACGCTCAGTATCCTTCAGGCGACTTCCACTATATCTATTACGGAAAAATTGAAGAGGTGCTCATCAAGGCATAATTGGATATAAATCAAATAAAAAACAAAATAAGTATTGATTTTATATTAATCTTATTGTATAATATTTGCGAAAAGAGTGCTTTTGTGCATTTTATGTAGCGTATGGGCCCTGTGCGACGGGATGCTACGAACCTTGTCAGGCGGGGAACCGAGCAGCAATAAGTGGACTATTCTGTGTGCCTCAGACAAGTCTGTACGTTACATAAAATGCCCAATGGCACTTTTGTTAAATAGCTTGAAAGTGAGGAGGTAAATATATGTATCAGGTTTTATACCGCAAATACAGACCAAAGGTGTTCAGCGACGTTTACGGTCAGGACCATGTTACCTCAACTCTCCGAAATGAAATAGAAAATTCAAGAATTTCACACGCCTATCTTTTTACGGGCTCACGCGGTACGGGAAAAACAACCTGCGCAAAGATTCTTGCAAAGGCTGTAAACTGTGAGAATCCCCATAACGGCGAGCCGTGTAACGAGTGTGAAACCTGCCGCGGGCTTGACAGCGGCGCAATTTACGACGTTGTTGAAATTGACGCGGCTTCAAATAACGGCGTTGATAATATCCGCGACCTCAGGGAAGAGGCAAAGTATACGCCCTCAAGATGTAAGTACAGAGTGTTCATTATCGATGAGGTGCATATGCTTTCAACGGGAGCTTTCAATGCGCTTCTAAAAACGCTTGAAGAGCCGCCCGAGCACGTGCTTTTTATCCTTGCAACAACCGAGGTGCAAAAGCTTCCCGCAACTATCCTCTCACGTTGTCAGCGCTTTGACTTCAAGCGTATTCAGCCCGAAACTATGGCTGAGAGACTCAGCGAGGTAAGCGAGCTTGAGGGTATAACTCTTGATAGCGACGCCGCAGTTTTAATTGCGCGTATTGCCGACGGCGCGCTTCGTGACGGCCTTTCAATTCTTGACCAGTGCGCAGGACGGAATAAACACATAACAAGCGCTCTTGTAAGCGAGGTTGCAGGTCTTGCGGGTAAAGAGGCAATGTATAAAATTTCAGACTGTATTGCAAGCCATGATACAAACGAGGCTATTAACGTTGTAAGCTCGCTTTATGAAAACAGCTTTGATATGGAGCGCCTGTGCGTAGAAATGATTAACCACTACCGTAATTTCCTTATCGTAAAAACTGTAAGGAAGAGCAGGGAAATAGTTATCTGTACAGACGATGAGTATGAAGCTATGAAGCTCGGCGCACAGAAGTATACGCTTGAGGGTATTATCTATGCGCTTGATATGTTCCAGGACACGCTTGTAAGAATCAAGGGCGGCTCTACGGCAAGAACAGAAATTGAAATGACTGTTGTAAAGCTCTGCGAGCCTAAAATGAATGAAAATATTACTGCGCTTCTTGAAAGAATTTCAGTTCTTGAAAGAGCGGTTAAAAACGGTATTCAGGTTAATATTCCGACAGCGGAAGAGCCAAAAGCGGCAGAAAATAAAGAGGCGCAAAAAAAAGAAGAGCCGTACTACGTTGAAGAGCCCTCAGAAGTTCAGCCTCCCGAAAAGGAAGAAAAAGAGGAAGAAGCGCCTCCCGTTCCTCAGCCGCAGCCCGAAGCCGTACCACAGCCCGAGGAAGCAAAGAGCGAGCCTGAAAAGACGCAGGTTAATGTTCCGTTTAAGCAGTGGGGCGAATTTATTGACGAGCTCAAACGCCTTGATATTACGCTTTTCGGAATTCTTAACGACGCAAGAGCTTTTGAGCGCGGGGACGTTTTCATTATTGACAGCCCCAATCCTACTATTAAGGATTTTATTCAGAAAAACCACAGCGCAAGAACAATCAAGCAGGCGCTGTATAACATTACCGGTAAAAAATATCAGCTGCGTCTCAGCAAGCGCAAAACCGATGAGGAAACCTCCCGCGACCCGCTTGCAGGCTTAATGTCAAAGGCGCAGGGAATAGTAGATATCAATCTTAAATAAAATCAAAGGAGAAAAAATATGAAAGCAAGAATTCCAAAGGGAATGAGCGGCGGACCGCAGAATATGCAGTCAATGCTCAAGCAGGCTCAGAAAATGCAGGAGCAGATTGAAGCTAAGCAGGCAGAGCTTGAACAGAAGGAATATGTTGTATCCTCAGGCGGCGGCATGGTTGAAATAACTATGCTCGGAAGTAAAGAGGTTAAGGCAATCGGAATCAACCCGGAGGTTGTAGACCCCGAAGATGTAGAAATGCTTGAAGATATTCTCGTTGCGGCTTTCAACGAAGCTAACCGCCAGATAGACGAGGAAAGCAAAAGAGAGATGGACGCAACAACAGGCGGGCTCAATATTCCCGGACTTTAATACAGAGGTAGAATATGTCATATAATCTTGCACCGCTTCAGAATTTAATAGATCAGTTTGAGCGCATGCAGGGAATCGGACACAAGACTGCTCAGCGTATGGCGTTCTATGTGCTCGGACTCAGTGATTCAGAAGCCGAACAGTTTGCAAATGCAATAATGGACGCCCACACTAAAATTAAACAGTGTAAGGTGTGCTGTGACCTGGCGGACGGTGATTTGTGCCCGATATGTAAGGCTGATAACAGAGACAAAAGTGTTATCTGCGTTGTAGAGGACCCGCGCGACGTTGCCGCAATAGAGCGTACTCACGAGTACAAAGGGCTCTATCACGTTCTCCACGGCGCAATTTCGCCTATGGATAATATCGGTCCTGACCAGATAAGAATTAAAGAGCTTATCGCGCGCCTTTCAGACGGTGAGGTTGAAGAGGTAATTATGGCTACCAATCCCACAGTTGAGGGCGAAGCTACAGCAATGTATATTTCGCGCCTTTTAAAGCCTATGGGAATTACAGTCAGCCGCCTTGCGTACGGTGTTCCCGTCGGCGCAGACCTTGAGTATGCCGACGAGGTTACGCTCAGCCGCGCGCTTGACGGAAGAAGCTTATTATAATAATAAAAGGGGTGACAGGCTTTGCACGAAGAAAAACAGACTGTTGCAAGAAACAAAAAAGCCTATCACGACTATTTTGTTCTTGAAACATACGAAGCAGGTATCGAGCTTTTCGGAACGGAAATTAAATCAATTCGCGCGGGCAGAGTTAATCTTAAGGATTCGTTTTGCTCGGTAGATAACGGTGAAATGTTTGCAATAGGTATGCACATTTCACCGTATGAAATGGGTAACCGTTTCAATCGCGACCCGTTAAGAAAAAAGAAGCTGCTTCTTCATAAAAGAGAAATAATGAAGCTTTTCGGCGAATCGCAGCAGCAGGGACTCTCAGTTATCCCGCTTGAGCTGTATATAAAAAACGGAAGAGCCAAGCTTGAAATAGGGCTTTGCAAAGGTAAAAAGCTCTATGATAAAAGAGCTGTTCAGGCTAAAAAGGACGCAAACAGAACTATTGAGCGTGAATTCAAGGAACGTTACTAATCCGCATGTTACCAAACAAAAAGCAGGCTATGCCGA
>CAMNAP010000048.1 GCA_946531445.1 uncultured Clostridia bacterium | reverse complement strand
CGGTAGTAATCGCAGGTATAAGAAAACTGAAGCGACATAAGAAGATTATCAAGGAAAAAGGCGAACAGCCTCGGGTCAAGGTCCTGCCTTACGTCGTTTTTTGCAAACGCCTGCGCTATGGCTGTGATATACTTCCTGCTTGTTGAAAACTCAATTTCCTCGGCAAGAAGCTTTGCAAGAGCGGGATTTTTCTCGCTTGTAATTTCGTTATACAGTCTTATATAGTTTGCGTTTTTCTTTGAATGGTAACACGTTGCGCGTATTACACGCTCGGCTTTTTTGAGGATTTTGTCATCGCTTTTCATAATTTCTTCAAGCGAATCGTCAAGAATTTTACAACCTCGGTGAATACACGTTATAAACAAATCCTCTTTTGTTGAAAAATACTTGTACATAAGCCCTATGCTTATTCCCGCGTTTTTTGCTATTACATTAATATTTGCATTGTCATAGCCCTTTGAGGAAAACTCCTCAATTCCGACCTCAAGTATTTTTTCTTTTCTTTCGTCAGAGGCTCTTTCAAACGCCTCCTTGTATCTTTTATCTAACATAGCGCCGTTGTCAGATTGTACAAATATTAACGCTTTTCTTTGTGCAACTCTGACAAATCCCTTTCAGTGAGCATTAATTCACGAATATATACTACCATTTAATTTGTAAATTTGCAATAAAAATGACTAAAATTTCATAACTTTTTAATTGACAAATCGTGAAAAAGTGATATACTTAAAGTGTAAAAATAGTGAGCGGATGTTCACGCGAAAAAAGGTGAGCAGTTGCTCACACTTATATTAAGGAGGAAAAATTTATGGATACAAGATTCGCTATAAGTGAGTATCCTAACGCTGCTGCTTTAACAGCTCAGCTTGATGCACTCATCAAAAAACCTATTTACTCAATTAACAGAGCTGCTCTTAAGGAATACGAGGAAGAGTATTTCGAGAAGAAGTGCAAGAAGTCAAAGGAAATGATTACAGAAGCAAAAAATGTAATCCCCGGCGGCGTACAGCACAACCTTGCATTCAACTACCCGTTCCCCATAGTTATGGTTAAGGCTAAGGGCAACAAGCTTTATGATATTGACGGAAATGAATACTACGATTTCCTTCAGGCTGGCGGCCCGACAATTATCGGCTCTAACGACGACGTTGTTAAAGAGAAGGTTAAAGAGCTTCTTGATGACTGCGGTCCTTCAACAGGTCTTTTCCATCCCTATGAATACAAGCTCGCTAAGAAAATCAGCGAATGCGTTCCTTCAGTAGAAATGTTCCGTATGCTCGGCTCGGGTACTGAGGCTTGTATGTGCGCAGTTCGTGTTGCACGTCTTGCTACAGGACATAAGAACATCATTAAGATGGGCGGCGCTTATCACGGCTGGTCAGACCAGCTCGCATGGGGTATGCGTGTTCCCGGTACACTTAACACTCAGTCACACGGTGTTCCGCTCTTCGTATTCAAGCACACTCAGGAATTCTTCCCGAATGACCTCAAGTCACTTGAATTTAAGCTTAAGCTCAACAAGTTCCGCGGCGGTACAGCTGCTGTATTCATTGAGCCCATCGGCCCCGAATCAGCTACACGTCCCGTTGACAAAGACTTCCCGAAGGGCGTTCAGGCTCTTTGCCGTAAGTACGGTGCTCTCCTTGTTTGCGACGAGGTTGTATCAGGCTTCAGAATCGGTCTTTCAGGCGCACAGGGTTACTACGGAATCGACCCCGATATCTCAATCTTCGGTAAGATTATCGCAGGCGGATATCCCGGCGCAGGCGGAATCGGCGGACACAAGGAAGTTATGAAGTATCTCGGCGCAGGTCTTGACAAGGCTGAAGGCAAGAAGATTCATAAGGCAATGTGCGGCGGTACAATGGCTGCTACACCTATCTCCTGCGTTGCAGGTTACACTGTAATTGAAGAAATTGAAAAGAGAAACGCTTGTCAGGTAGCAGGAAGAATGGCTGACAGACTCGTTAAGGGTATTAACGAATCGATCAGAAAATATGACCTTCCGTTCGTATGCTACAACATCGGCTCTGTTTGTCATCTTCATACTGTTGCTACAATGCAGTTCAGAATTAACTGGAAGAAGATTTGGGAAGTTCCCAACGTTCTCAAGCAGACAGGTATCCGTCAGACAGAGATGCAGTATATGGGCGCTGCTTATATGGCTGAGGGTCTTGTAACTCTTGCAGGCTCAAGACTTTACACATCAAGCGCTTACACTGAGGAAGACATTGACGAATGCATCCGTCGTTTTGATAAGGTTCTTTCAAAGTGTGAAAAGATTGACTATTAATAACTAATGCTACGGGGCGGGTTCACTCGCCCCTTTTGCAAATAAAGGAGAAAATCTATGGCTTATGAAATTAACGAGGCTAAAGAATTAGTAGTAAAAGCCGGTAAAGAGCTTATTGAAAAAGGTCTTATTGCCCGCACCTGGGGCAACGTTTCGGCGCGTATTTCCGACACTCAGTTTGTTATTACTCCTTCGGGAAGAGCTTATGAGGATTTGACTCCCGAAGAAATCGTTGTTGTTGACATCGCTGACTGCGCATGGGACGGAGACATAAAACCATCGTCCGAAAAAGGCGTTCACGCTGCGGCTTACCGTCATCATCCAACGGTTGACTTTGTTATTCACACACACCAGAAGGCGGCTACAATTGTTTCAATTACGGGTATGGAAATCAGAAACGTGTACGACGAATTCAAGGATGTACTCGGCGATAAGGTTCCCTGCGCTGCTTACGCTATGTCTACAACAGACTCGCTTCGCAAGAAGGTTGAGCGTTGTATTGAAATGAACCCGAGAGCCCGCGCAATTATGATGATGCACCACGGTACAATTTGTATGGGCGACGATTACGACCACGCTTTCGCACTTGCTGAAAATCTTGAGAAATGCTGTGAGAAGGTTATTAAGGATAACTATCTCCGCCACTCCTGGGACAGCACATACAGCGATGAGGCTAAGCGTGCATTTTTCCTTAAGAAAAACAGCGCTGAGGCTATGCCCGAATGTATCCCCGACCTCGGCTCATCCGTCAGAAACGGCGATATCTTTACACTTACTGTCGGCGATAAAAAGGTTGACGTTGACGTTAATACAGGCGTCGGCATTAACGGAATTGCGCCGAAGATTGAAAAGCTCCACAGAGCTATCTACAACACCGAGGACTGCACTATGATAAGACAGCTTACTGACGCTGACGCAGTTGCAGTTTCACTTACGGGCAATGGCATTACTCCTATGATTGACGACTTTGCTCAGATTGTCGGCGTTGACGTAAAGAACGTTGCGTGGATTGACGGCGACACAGACGCTTGCGCTAAAGAGGCAGGCGCAGCAATCGACGGCAGAAATGCGCTTCTCATTCAGGGCGCAGGCGCTCTTATTACGGGCAACACCGAGGGCGATATGCAGGCGCTTGAAATCATTATGGATAAGCAGTGTCAGGCTATTATTGACGTTGATATTTTCAACAGAGCTCACTATGTTCCAAAGCTTGAATGTTTTCTTATGAGAACGGTTTACCTTGCTAAATACTCGAAAAAAATCAACGAGAAATAAGTATAAACGCCAAATGTTAACAACCGTTGCTTGAAGCAACGGTTGTTTTGCTGTATCATTAAGGCGAAAAGGAGGTGGCGTTATGTTTAACGACAACTTAAAAGCCATAAGAAAAGAAAAGGGCTATACGCAGGAAAGTCTTGCAATAGAACTCAATGTTGTACGCCAGACTGTTTCAAAATGGGAAAAGGGACTTTCTGTACCCGACGCAGAGATGCTTCAGAAAATAGCAGAGGTGCTTGACGTAAGCGTTGTAAGGCTACTCGACGCGGAGCTTCCGCAGGAGAAAGAAGAGAGAAACGAGCTTGCCGAGCAGCTTGCAAGGATTAACGAACAGCTCGCCGTTAAAAACAGAAGAGCGCGGAAAATATGGAAAGCAGTAATAATTATTCCTGTTATAATAATTGTTATTCTTGCTGTACTTTTCACTTTAGGTCGGGCTAATTTTACCGAAAATCAAACGCCTGCGGGAAAGGTGGCATACACCTGCACGCTTGACGGTGAAACCTACGAATATGAATTTGAATACAACAAAAACTATCAGGTTATATCTGCAGGAGGCGACGCCTTTATCAACGACCATATAGATATTGAGAGCGACGACGTAAATCAGGCGGTAGCACATTTAAAGGACTACTTTAAAGAACACGGCGGAACGGTAAAGCTCACCGAGCAGGAAGGTATCCCCATTACTGAATAAAAAAATCCCGATACGGTAAAACCGTATCGGGATTTTTTATTTGCACTGTTCTTCAAAGTCGTTGACGAGGGCGTCCTGAATTTTCTTTAGCATTTCGGGCGCTTTTCCGCCGACTGCTTTTTTGTCAACGGTTTTAACGGGTATACAAAACGAGCCCGTTGAATGAACGATAACCTCATCTGCGTTCATCAGCTCATCAAGGGTATATTCCCTCTCCTCCGTCTTATATCCGAGCTTTTCGGCAAAGGCGAGAAGTCTGAGCCTTGCCGTACCCGGAAGCACCTTATCGTCAAGCGGATGGGTAATCACCTTTCCGTCTTTAAAGATTGAAACATTTGAATGGGCGCATTCGGTAACGATACCGTCCCTTACAAAAATTGACTCCTTACAGCCCGCGCGCTTCGCCGCCTTTGCGGCAAGACAGCTCGGTATAAGATTGAGCGTTTTAATATTGCAATAGTAAAAGCGCTTATCCTCAAACGTGATTACGTCAATAGGATTATAGGTATTCTGCACTCTCTCGGGAGTGAGCATAATACAGAGGTTTCCCTTTTCATTGTCACCGTATGCGTGCTCTCTTATTCCGCTTCCTCTTGAGCACTGCATATAAACAAACTGCTCGGGAGAATCAACCTTTAAAACAAGCTCGGCAAGCAGCGTTTCAAGCTGAGCCCTTTCAATCGGGATATTTATATCAAGCAGCCTTGCGCTGTTATAAAAGCGGTTAAGATGAGCGTCAAGGTCAAAGAGCTTGTGGTTATGGGCGTAGGTAGCGTCATAAATACCGTCGCCGAAATAACAGGCTCTGTCTGTAAGAGGGATATTCATCTCCTCAATTTCAGATATTTTTCCGTTATAGTAAGCTAAATTTTTCATAATATCACCCACCTGAAATCAGGCAACCGCAACCGATTGCCTGAAAAAAGATTAATAAATTGTACCTGTTGTTATGTCAAACGCAAGCACGTGGGGCTCGCCGCTTTGAACATAGTCAATGTAAACGCGGTTGTTGTTTTCAACTACGTTTGTAACCGAACATTCATCGTCGCTTAAAACGTCCTTGAAAACCTCAAGCTGTTCGTCGTTATACTGCGAAATATCGTCGCTCATAAACAGTACGCCGCCGAAAAGCTTAATAAACTTTGCAAGCGCCTTCTGCTGTTCAAAGGTGAACTCAATATTATCGCGGCGGAGAAGGAATACGTCGGGGTCGCAAAGGAAGGCTCTTCCGTTGAGACAGCGGCGGTAAATGCTGTTGTGAACTGCGTTTGGCGTTGAAACGTCCTCGCGGTGCATATTCTTTCTGAGGAGCTTATGTCTCCACCACAGCGCCATATCGGGGCCTATTCTCATATACTCAACCTTACCGAAGCAGGGCATCTGCTGAACGCCGCAGCCGAGAATTTCCTTATCGCCCACACACTCTCTTAAAAGGTCAATTGAATCGTAGGCAATTTCGCCCCTTGTTTTTCCGTGAATGGGAAGAACTGAGGCGGCGTAGAGGAAGTCGAGCTTAACCAAATCAAAGCCCCACACGTCAAGCACCTCGTGGAACACGTCCTTGATATACTGTCTTGCGCCGTCGTTATAAATGTCAAGCGCATAGAAGCCGCCCCAGTTGTGACCTACGGGAACGGGCTTTCCCTTATCGTCTTTAATGAGCCAGTCGGGGTGCTCCTTTGCGAGCACGCTTCCCTTCTGAGCGCCGAACGGAGCAAGCCACAGCCCTGCCTTAAAGCCCTGCCCGTGAATTGCGTCGGCAATGGGCTTCATACCGTGGGGGAACTTTTTTTCGTCAACGAGAAGCCAGTCACCCACCATAGTTTCGTAGCCGTCGTCAACCTGGTATGTATTTACATATTCCTTTTGTGTTGAAAGCGATTTAAGGTCACGCAGGATAATCTCTTCGCTGATGTCCTGATAATAGTTATACCAGGAGGTGTAGCCCTTAATCTTATTATTTGTAAGCGGTTTTACGCCCATTTCTTTAAAATACTCGTCAAATACCTCGTCGTATTCGCCGCCCGTAATAAACAGGTTAAGGATTTCATACGGCTTATCAATAATCAGACCGTCAAGGTCCTTTGAAAAGCGCATTGTGTCGGCGTGCATATCAGCGTAAATGAGTGTATAACCCGTTCTGTCTGACAGTGAGCCGAAAAGGTCTATTGCGCTGCCGTTTCTTACATACGCAAAGCCGTGAGAGTGGAACTGCCCTTTTTTGTAATCGGTGTGAATAAAGGTATAGTCGCCCACATACTTCATTCCGTACATCTTACCGTAGGGACTCTTGCCTATACGGTTAAGGTCTGAAACAGTCTCGTCGCGAGTAAACTCCTTTGTATCCGTCCACGACTGAAAGCCGTTGGCGAAAAACTTTGAATCGTCGTTAAACTTATAATCAAGCTGAACGTAGAACTCCAGAATCTCAACAGGGCACTTAGGCTCAAGGATGAGCTTGAGCGAGTTAATGCGCTCCTCCATATAAAACGAAAAATCGTCGTTGGGCTTATTTGTAATCTTCGGTGTTCTTCCGTCAAGCGTGTACTTGAAATAATACTTGTAATCCATAGGCTCGCTCCAAATCATTTGCTTTTGCTAATGATATAATAAAATAGAGTTGCTAAAAAAGCAACCCTATTATAACCGCATTTTAAAATTTTTCAAGAGAATTTGCCAAAAAACTTTTAGTTTTTTCGCTCTTTGGATTATCAAACACCTCAGAGGGTGTTCCCGCCTCTTCAACAACGCCGTCAGCCATATAGATTATTTTGTCTGACACGTTCTTTGCAAACTCCATTTCGTGGGTTACAACAATCATTGTACTGCCCGAATCCTTGAGGCTTTTAATTACCTTAAGCACCTCGCCCGTAAGCTCGGGGTCAAGCGCCGAGGTAGGCTCGTCAAAACAGAGAATGTCAGGCTCCATCATTAGCGCCCTCGCGATTGCGACTCTCTGCTGCTGACCGCCCGAAAGCTGACATGGGTAATAGTCCGCCTTGTCGGCAAGGTTTATTCTTTCAAGCAATGCTCTCGCCTTTTTGTCAAGCTCTTCCTTGGTTCCCATTTTGTCAAGCGACGGCGCAAGAGTAAGATTCTGCATAACCGAATACTGTGGAAAAAGGTTGAACGACTGGAAAACAAGCCCGAAGTGAAGGCGCTTTTTTCTCAGCTCCTTTTCCTTTAAATTATTGTCGGTTTCGCCGTTATAAATTGTTTCGCCGTTTACGGTTATTGTTCCGATTTGGGCAAATTCAAGGAAGTTTAAACAGCGGAGAAGCGTAGTTTTGCCCGAGCCCGAGGAACCGATAATTGAAAGCACCTCGCCCTTTTCAAGCTCAAAGTCTATCCCCTTTAAAACCTCAACGTCGCCGAAGCTCTTATGTATATTTTTTACTTCTAAAACAGCCATAGCTTAGCTCCTGTAATAATCAAGTTTCTTTTCAATTCTTCCGAATACTATCGTAAGCAGGCCGTTAAACACAAGGAAGAATACGCCTGTGTAGAACAGCGGCCAGATAAGACCTCTTGCGGTGAAACGGTCAGCCATCATAATTACTTCCGATACGGCGATAACACGCGCAAGCGAGGTATCCTTAACGAGAGTTATAATCTCATTACTCATTGGCGGAACAATCTTTTTTACAACCTGCATAAGCGTTATTTTAAAGAAAATCTGACCTTTTGAAAGCCCGAGCACCATACCCGCCTCGTGCTGTCCGACGGGGATACTCTCTATTCCGCCTCTGTATATTTCGGAAAAATACGCCGCGTAGTTAATTACAAACGCAACGAGCGCCGCGGTGAATCTTGTTTTCATAGGTGTGTTAAACACGATTCCCGGAACATAAAATACTATAAAAAGCTGAAGCATAAGAGGCGTACCTCTTATAATCCACACAAAGGTTTTAGAAAGCCACTTGAGCGGAAGAAACTTTGACATCGAGCAAAAGCTTATGATAAGCCCGAGGGGCAGCGCGAAAACAAGCGTTAAGCCGAAAAGCCGCAGGTTTTCCCAAAAGCCCTTGAGCAGTTCTACGGTTATGTTTGAAAAATCCATTATATTCTCCTGCGAAAAACAGCAGGCGAATTAATCCGCCTGCCGATTTTTTTGTTTTTTAGATTATGCAAGCTGCTCGCCGAGGTTATATTTTTCAGCGATTTTCTTAAGAGTTCCGTCTGCCTTGAGCTCTTCAATAGCCTTGTTAACCTCTGCTGTAACGTCGCTGCCCTTACGGAAAGCAATACCGTACTGCTCATCTGCGAAAGACTTTTCAACGATTGCAAGGTCTGCATAGTCTGAGCCCTCTCCGAGTGAGCCGATACCTGTTACATAGTCAATTACAGCAGCGTCTGCAGTTCCTGCCTTAACCTCCATAAGAGCGGTTTTCATATCCTGAACTGCAACGTAATTAGCCTTGCCGAAGAAGTCAGCGTATTCCTCTGACTGAGCGATTTCCTCGCCGTATGACTCTTTCTCTGCTACAACAGTCTTGCCCTCAAGAGCGCCTGCCTTTGCAAAAGCTTCAGCATTTGCTTTATTGCAAATGATAACCTGCTTATTGTTCATATATGGGTTTGAAATTGACATTGCAGCCTGTCTGTCCTCAGTAATTGTGAGACCGTTCCAGATACAGTCAATGTTCTTTGCTGAAAGCTCTGTTTCCTTAGCTTCCCAGGAGATTTCCTGGAACTTGGGCTTTACGCCGAGCTTTTCGCATACAGCCTTGCCGAATTCAACCTCAAAGCCTGTAAGCTCGCCGTTTTCATCATAATAATCCATAGGCTCAAAAATTGTAATACCGATTACAAGCTCACCCTTGTCCTTGATATATGCAAGGTCTGATTCGGCAGTTGCTACGTTACTGTCTGCCTTCTTTTTAATCGGGTTAGCGTCAGGTACAGCTGTAAAGTATGCTGTAATAACAATTGCAAGAAGAGCAATTATACCAATAATTATAAAGGCTATCTTCTTGCCCCCTGATTTCTTTTCAACATTTTTGTCACTCATCGTTTAATCTCCTTTCAAATTATAATGATTAGTAACAATTTATACTGCCAGTTCATTATACTTTATTTCTTTACCGAAGTAAAGCGCTAATTTGTTAAATTATAGAAATTTGTGTAAAATATACAAAACGCTAATGAAAAGATATTGGGTTTTAGTCTATTAAATTGAATAATTATTTATTTTATGTATATGTAAAAAATATAGTTGACATTGCAATTTAATAGTGATATGGTATATTCATACAAAATATTGTATATTAATAAAAAAAGGAGACTTTGACATGAGTGACAAAAATGTTGAAAAGAAATCAGGCGGAAAAAAGGTTGGTTTTATAATTATCGGAGTTATTGCTCTTCTTGCAATCATTGTAACTGCTTATTTTGCAGCAGTACCCGACAACCCGATTAAGAAGGCGGTTAAACCCGAAACAACAGCTGCTTCGGAAAGCAACGCTGCTAAGGAAACACTCGTAATGGCTACTAACGCCGAGTTCCCTCCCTATGAATACCACGAGGGCGACGCTATTGTTGGTATTGACGCTGAAATCGCTCAGGCAATCGCTGACAAGCTCGGTATGGAGCTCAAGATTGAGGACGTTGCGTTTGACTCAATCATCCCCGGCGTTCAGGCAGGCAAGTACGATATGGGTATGGCAGGTATGACCGTTACAGATGAGAGACTTCAGAGCGTTAACTTCTCTGACTCATATGCAAAGGGCGTTCAGGTTGTTATCGTTAAGGAAGATTCCGCTATCAAGTCTATCGACGACGTTAAGGATAAGAAAATCGGCGTTCAGACCTCAACAACAGGCGATATCTACGCTTCAGACGATTACGGCGAAGAGAACGTAACAAAGTTTGACAACGGCGCTGTTGCAGTTCAGGCTCTTCTTTCAGGCAAGGTTGACTGCGTTATTATTGACAACGAGCCGGCAAAGAGCTATGTTGCAGCAAACAAAGGTCTCAAGATTCTTGAAACAGCATACGTTGAAGAGGACTACGCTATCTGCTTCAATAAGAAGGATACTGAGCTTCAGGAAAAGGTTAACGGCGCTCTTAAAGAGCTCATCGCTGACGGTACAGTTCAGAAAATCGTTGACAAGTACATCAAGGCTTAAGTATTAATTTAGCTTGAATAAAACAGCTTGGGAGGGTTTACGCCCTCCCGTTTGCTGTAAAATAAGGATATTAAAATGAATTCATTTACACTTTCAATTATTGACGATTTCAAGTTCATATACCTTGAGGATAACAGATATATGAAGCTTGTTGAGGGCTTTACAAATACGCTGAAAATAACGGCGGGCGCGCTTTTGCTCGGCGTTGTAATAGGCGTAATTATTGCCGCAATAAGAACGTCGTTTGACAAGAATAAAGAGTCAATGAAGCTAAGAGGCGGAATAGGCTATTTCATTCTCGGCTTCTTAAATTCGCTTTGTAAAATCTATCTTACCGTAATACGCGGAACGCCCGTTGTTGTTCAGCTTATGATTGCGTACTTTGTAATCTTTGTTTCAACCGATAACGGCGTGTTAGTCGGCATATTTGCGTTTGGCATTAACTCGGGCGCATACGTTGCCGAAATATTCCGCGCGGGTATTATGTCTGTTGACAACGGTCAGTTTGAAGCGGGAAGAAGCCTCGGCTTTAACTATTTTCAGACTATGAAATCAATAGTTATTCCTCAGATGTTCAAGGCAGTGCTCCCCACCCTTTTAAACGAATTTATCGCGCTTTTAAAGGAGACCTCTGTTGCAGGCTACGTTGGCGTTATGGATTTAACAAAGGGCGGAAATATCATTGCGGGAAGAACGTTTATGTATTTCATTCCGCTTTTCACCGTTGCCGCAATCTATCTTGTTACGGTAATGATTCTCACCTCGCTTGTGAGCAGGATTGAAAGGAGGCTGAGGAAGAGTGACAGATAAGATTATTGAAGTTAAAGACCTTCAGAAGCACTACGTTGGCGGCGAGGTAAGAGCGCTAAACGGGATTACAACCGAGATTGACAGAGGCGAGGTTGTTGTTATTGTAGGGCCGTCGGGCTCCGGAAAATCAACCTTCCTGCGTTCGCTCAACCTTCTTGAAATTCCCACAAGCGGCCAGATTATTTTTGAGGGTACTGATATAACAGACAAAAAGGTTAACATTAACCTTCACCGTCAGAAGATGGGAATGGTGTTCCAGCACTTCAATCTTTTCCCGCATATGACGGTGCTTAAAAACCTTTCAATCGCTCCGATGAAGCTTCTGAAAAAATCAAAGGAAGAGGCTGAGGCGAAGGCTATTGAGCTGCTAAAGAAGGTTGGCCTTGAGGACAGGGCTGACGCTTATCCGAGCCAGCTTTCGGGCGGTCAGAAGCAGAGGGTTGCAATAGTCCGCGCGCTTTGTATGGAGCCCGAGGTAATGCTCTTTGACGAGCCGACTTCTGCGCTTGACCCCGAAATGGTAGGCGAGGTTTTACAGGTTATGAAGGACCTTGCAAACGACGGAATGACAATGGTTGTTGTAACCCACGAAATGGGCTTTGCAAAGGAAGTAGGCTCAAGAGTAGTATTTATGGCGGACGGCCAGATACTTGAAGAAAACACGCCTAAGGAGTTCTTTGAAAACCCGCAAAACCCACGACTCATAGATTTCCTATCAAAGGTATTATAAGACAAAAACGCTGAGTGTGAATTCACACTCAGCGTTTTTTT
>CAMNAP010000047.1 GCA_946531445.1 uncultured Clostridia bacterium | reverse complement strand
ACAGGGAAAGCGATATTCCCCACGTCCGCTCTATTGAAAGCCTATAAAGAATAAACAAAAAAACGGATGGATAAAACCATCCGTTTTTTATTATGGATTTAAGCTAAATTACTTGAGCTCAACAGTTGCGCCTGCTGCCTCAAGAGCTGCCTTAAGAGCCTCAGCGTCAGCTGCGGGAACGCCTTCCTTAACAGGTGCGGGAGCTCCGTCAACTACTGCCTTTGCTTCCTTAAGACCAAGACCTGTTGCCTCACGAACAGCCTTGATTACCGGAATCTTAGAAGCGCCTGCAGATACGAGAATTACGTCAAAGTCTGACTTCTCTTCTGCAGCTGCTGCGCCACCCTCTGCAGGTGCTGCAACTGCTACTGCTGCTGCTGCGCTTACGCCGAATTCTTCTTCTACTGCTGAAACGAGCTCTGAAAGCTCAAGAACGGTAAGAGCCTTAAGCTCTTCAACGATTGCTGTAACTTTTTCTGATGCCATCTTTATTTCCTCCGTAAATATTATTAAAATAAATTATTCTGCTGATTCCTCAGCCTTAGCTTCCTCTGCGGGAGCCTCTTCTGCTGCCGGTGCTTCTTCAGCTGCCGGAGCCTCTTCTGCTGCGGGAGCTTCCTCAGCTGCGGGAGCTGTTTCCTCTGCAGGTGCAGCCTCCTCAGTCTTTTCCTCCTCAGCAGGAGCTTCATCGCCCTTGTCTACGATAGCCTGTACGGCACGGGCAAATGCAGCGATAGGTGCGTTGAATACGTTGCAAACTGTAGCAAGAAGAACTTCTCTTGACGGTAATTTAGCAAGAGAAACAATCTTTGCGTTGTCAATAATTGCGCCGTCAAGATAACCTGTCTTAATAGTAAAGTTATCGTGTGACTCAGCGTACTTATTGAGGATACGAGCAGCTGCTACGTAATCGTCGTCGCTTGTTGCGATTGCTGTAGTTCCTTCAACAACAGAAGCCTCAAGCTCTAAACCGATTTCCTCGGCAGCGCGTGCAAGAATAGAATTCTTAACTACTGTGTAATTAACGCCTGCTTCACGGAGCTCTTTTCTGAGCGCTGTATCGTCAGCAACGTTGATTCCCTTGTAGTCAACAACTACACCTGCGCAAGAAGCTTTAATTCTGTCTGAAAGAGCAGCAACCTGTGCTTTTTTCTTTTCAAGAACTACTGTACTTGGCATTTAGCTTTTACCTCCATAATTATTTGCCTTGCATTGCAAGGACTTGAGCTGTCCGCCCAAACGGGTAAAATGCCCATATATAAGATAAGTGCATTCCCAAAGCACATGGGAATGCACAACATTACATAGTAAACATAATGCTCATTCCTCGGCAGGCGCTTCGCTTACATCCAAAAGGATACCTGCTGTCTTTGGTTGAACAGCGATAGTTATTATATATTATTACATTATATTTGTCAAGTGTTTTTTTATACAACTTTTAAAAAATGATAAGCACATCGCCATAATTAGCCTCCCTTGTGCGTGCGGGCAGCGCCTGCCATTAATTCTCAATTCTCCATTCAAAATTCTCAATTAAAAAATCCCTTGGATTTCCAAGGGATTTTCAGCATTTTTATTATTTTGAAGCCTCTGAGCCGACTGCGTTAGGATTGATTTTAACGCCGGGGCCCATTGTTGATGCAACAGCGCAGGACTTGATGTACTGTCCCTTAGCTGCTTCAGGCTTAGCCTTGATGATTGCGTCAAGGAGAGTGTTGAAGTTTTCAAGAAGCTTCTCCGTACCGAATGATACCTTACCGATGGGGCAGTGAATGATGTTTGTCTTATCAAGACGGTATTCAATCTTACCTGCCTTAGCTTCCTTAACAGCCTGTGCAACGTTAGGAGTAACTGTACCTGCCTTAGGTGACGGCATAAGTCCGCGGGGACCGAGAACCTTACCGAGACGGCCAACAAATCCCATCATATCGGGAGATGCAACTGCAACGTCAAATTCCATCCAGCCGCCCTGGATTTTCTGAACAAGGTCAGCGTCGCCGACGATGTCAGCGCCTGCCTCTTCAGCAGCCTTTGCAAGGTCGCCCTTTGCGAATACTGCAACTCTTACGTCCTTACCTGTTCCGTTAGGAAGAACAACGGCGCCTCTAACCTGCTGGTCTGCGTGACGTGAGTCAACGCCGAGACGAACGTGAACCTCAACTGTTTCGTCAAACTTAGCCTTAGCTGTTTTCTGAACGAGGTCAAGAGCCTCTTCAGAAGTGTATAAATTAGCGCGGTCAATAAGCTTTGCGCTTTCTGTAAATTTCTTTCCGTGTTTCATTATAAATTACCTCCAGTGGTTAATCGGATTTTTCCTCCCACAAGGGAATTAGTCTTCTACTACTATACCCATGCTGCGAGCTGTACCTGCTATCATTGACATTGCAGCTTCAATTGAAGCAGCGTTAAGGTCAGGCATCTTTGTTTCAGCAATCTTCTTTACGTCTTCTTTAGAGATTGTTGCAACCTTGTCCCTGTTCGGAACGCCTGATGCTGTCTCGATACCGCAAGCCTTCTTAATAAGAACAGCTGCCGGCGGAGTCTTTGTAATGAATGTGAATGAACGGTCGTCATAAACCGTGATAACTACAGGAATAAGAAGACCTGCGTCGTTCTTTGTTCTTTCGTTAAACTCTTTTGTGAATGCAACGATGTTAACACCGTGCTGACCGAGAGCAGGACCTACCGGGGGAGCCGGAGTTGCCTTGCCTGCAGGAATCTGAAGTTTAATTAAACCTACTACCTTTTGAGCCATAATTATTTCCTCCTAAAAATGTGGTAATTAGCGGAGCCGAAACGGCAAAGCCGTTTGTCCTCCCACGCATAAAGTGTTATAAATAACACTTTATGGTAAAAGTGACTTTCGTCACGAATTACTGAATTTAAATAGAAGCGTTGCTTCGTTAGTCTTCAACCTTTTCAAGCTGGTCAAGCTCGAAATCTACTGCTGTATCTCTTCCGAACATAGAAACAATAACCTGAACGGAATTGTTCTGTGCGTCGATTTCCTCAACTGTACCCGAGAAGCCCTCAAGCGGTCCGTCAATAACGTTTACAAGGTCGCCTACCTCGTATGCAACCTCAATTGCAACCGTGTCGTTACCGAGCGCTCTCTTGATTTCGTCCTCTGTAAGCGGAACGGGTTTACCCTCAGGTCCTACGAAGCCTGCGCAGCCACGTGTGTTTCTGACGATATACCAGGTTTCGTCGGTCATTACCATCTTGATGTAGATGTAGCTGGGAAAGAGCTTTCTTTCGATTTCCTTTTTAGTTCCGTCCTCTTTAACCTCAACAACTGTTTCGGTGGGGATACGGATGTCCTGAATCATATCTGTAAGATTATGATTCTCAACCTTGTTTCTAAGGTCGCTTGCTACCTTATTTTCGTAACCCGAAAATGTGTGAGCTATATACCATTTAGCCTCTTCCATAACAGCCTCCTTAAATTATTGTTGATAGCCTTTCGCCATCATTAGTCGGCTGCGTCAGTTGTTTCGGCTGCAGCGGTTGTGTCAGTCTCAGCTGCTGTAGTTGACTCTGCTCCCTCAGCTGCCGCTGTAGTAGACTCTGTAGCCTCCTCAAGCGCTTCGGCAGTTGTCTGAGCCTCGGTTGTAGCTGCTGTTGTTGTCTTATTCTCTGCAAGCTTCTTAATACCCTTAACGCCCTCGCTGAGCGCACGGTCAATACCGAAGATAATAACACCTACAATAAGAATAACAACGATAACTACAAGAGTGTTCTTCCAAACCTCTTTAGTCTTAGGCCATGTAACCTTTTTACCTTCACTTCTGACGCTCTTGAAGAAAGCTCCGATAGCTTTGAACGGGTTTTTACTGCCCTTCTTCTTATCCTTAGACTTCTTTTCTACGGACTTAGAGGGCTTCTTGTCGGCTTTGTTATCAGACTGTTCAGCAGTCTTCTTAGCCTTTTTTTCTTCAGCCATCTTAATTCCTCCTGTTACTTCGTCTCTCTGTGAAGAGTATGCTTCTTACAGAAGCGGCAGTACTTGTTCATCTCAAGTCTGTCAGGTGTGTTCTTCTTGTTTTTCATTGTGTTGTAATTGCGTTGTTTGCATTCAGTGCAAGCTAAAGTTACTTTAACTCTCATATCGGCACCTCCTATTTTACTTCGATGTTCTAATCTCCCTCGCGTAGCTTCTGCAACGCATACAGAAATAATCGGGCAAAAAAATAAAACCCAAAACGAGGTATAGACAATATAACACAATCCCATTTATTTTTCAAGTATAAATTTATATTTATTTATATAATATATAACAGCCATTAAAACGGCGCCCATATATTGCGGTTATTTGCAGGTATTAATTAATTGGGAGAACCTTCTTCACGAAGATTCTCCCAAAATGGCTGTTTTTGTAATCTTATTCCACCTTGCCGACTGAAGGATAATATCTGAACTTAACCTTGCCGATAATTAAATCCTTGTCAACATAGTTTGTAGTTGTCCAGTAACGCGAGTCAATTGAGCTCTCTCTGTTATCGCCCATTACGAAATAGCTGTCCTTCGGTACTTCGTAAGGACCGAAGTTGCCCGTAGGCGTACAAGCCGTAACAAAGTCGTCTTTAAGCTGCTGGCTCTTTCCGTTTTTATCAGTAACGTAAACAACACCGTTAACAATAGTAACCGTCTCGCCGGGGAGACCGATAACTCTCTTAACGAAATACTCAACCTTGTGGTTGGGGTCCTGCTTGTGCGCCGCAACGTCGTCGGGGAATTTAAAAATAATAATATCGTATCTTTCAACGTCGTGGAAATTGTATTCAAGACGGCTTGCAATAATTCTGTCACCCTCCTGAATTGTGTTGAGCATTGAGCCCGTAGGAACCTGCGCGTTAGCAAAAACAAACGTCTTGAGAAGCATTGCAACAATAAGCGCAATGATAATCGGGAAGCAGAAATCAAGCACTTCTCTCATTGCAGACTTCTTTTTCTTAGGCTTCTCCTCTGTCCCTTCCTCGGTCGCTTCATCCTCTGCTGTATCCTCTACAGCGGGAGCCTCGTCCATCATACTCTTTGCCTCATAAAGCGGCTCGCCGGGTGCGAATACCTTAGGCTCGCTTTGTTCCTCAATAACCTCCTCTGTCGGCTCTTCGTCAGCCTCAGCCTCCTCGGTTTCCTCAACGGCTTCCTCTGCCTTAGCCTCCTCAGTCTCCTCAGCCGACCTTAAAACCTCCTCTGCAATTCTTGCCTCTTCAGCGCGGATTGCAGCCTCAGCGGCCTTTGCTGCCTCTTCCTCGTCAGCCTTTTTCTGAAGCTCTTCAGCCTCTTTTGCTTCAATGGCGTCCTTTGCCTGCTGAATCATCGCTTCCTCTTCCTCGCCCGGTGCTTCAAAGAACACACAGCCGCAGCTCTTGCAGACAAACTGACCGTTTTCTTCAACTATGCTTTCGCTTCCGCAAATTTTACATCTCATAGCTTTTCTTTCCTTTACTTTGTTACTTTAAGTATTATCATCTCAAGCGCGTTAAGCTCAAGATTAAGCTTGTCGTTATATGAATATGTCTCCTCACAGTCAATCTGAGTCTGTGAGTAAATGCTCTCAATTCTCGCTCCCTCAAGCTCCTCAGGCGCACCCATAAGCTTGTTGAGAGTAAGCGTAAGCGGTGCCTTTTCGCTGTCGGGGTTTCTAAGGGCAATAATTCCCTCTTCCCCGTTCCAGCTGACAAAACCGTAAACGTTGTTTTCAGCGGGATTACCGCCGAGGAACGTTGCGTTTTTCAGAATTTCAAAATTGTCCTTCTGGAACTGAATTACCTTTTTGAGCGACTGCCACTTTGCGCCGTTCATCAGCGAGGATGAAAGATGAAGGTCATTCAGAGCGCCGCCTCTTACTGCGTTCCAGTAAAGATACGCCTCAAAGTCGCTGTCAGAATAATCAGTATGCGCTCCCTTTGCGTAAATCGGCTCGTGGTTGTAAATTGCCTTTGCGGGAAGCTGAAGACTTCTTGCGCACATAAAGTCGTAATACATAGCGTCTCTGTATGTGATTTCACAGTCGCACTGCTTCTCCTCGTCAACCGTCTGCTCAAAGCCTATGTCGTCGCCGTTTTGAAGCCATATTGAGTTAACCCACTGAAGCCACCACGGTGACGGGTTAACGTAACACGTCATATTAATCCAGAGCTTCTTTCCGCACTCGCCTGAATTTCTGATTTTTTCAAAAAGCTTAATCCACTTTAAGTGCATATCCGTTACAAGATACATATCGTCCTTACCGCCTGTCATATGGTCATGACTCGCGTCGCGGCAGGGCTTGAGCATAAAGCCGTCAAGCTTCCAGTAATCAAGCCTGTATTCGTTTGTTTTTTCAACAATGAAATCACCGAGCAATTCAAGATACGAGGTTGAAGCCACGCATAAATCCTCACAAAACGGATTAACCTTGCCGTTGCCCGCTCTGCTCACCTTTTTGGCGAATTTCTTAGTGTTTGAGTAGCCGCCTCTCGGGCTGAGCCATAAACCGAGCGTGCTTGAAGAATTTTCACACTGAGCGGCAATTTCGCCGAGACCGTTTGAGAATCTCTTCTTTGAGAATTCCCAGAACTTGCCCTTGTAGTCGCACCAGCAGTCGTCTATTACGTAAGAGTCAAGCTGCTCAATTCCGTTTTCCTTTATTGCTGCGCTGATTGAAGCAAAGTCGGCTTTTACGCTTTCATCGTCAGCCTTGCCCATTGTTTCAAACCAGTTGTTGTAATTAAACCTCGGCTTTATGTCCTGAGAGATAAAGTCAATGTATTCAAAAAACGCTCTTTTAACCGCTCCGACGTTGTTGTCCTTTGCGGCGCCCATAACTGTAATCGGACACTTATAACCGTTTCCTACGCTCTGTCCGATATAGTATTTTACACGTCCCATTCCATGAACAATTCTGTTGTCTGTCCCCGGGAATTCACAGCCGAAGAAAAGGCTGTCAATGTAAAACGGCTGACCGAGAACCGCCCAGGTGTCGGGAATCTGAGCGTTGTCAATTATATCAACGCCGAGATGAGACTGAGAATTGATAATTCCGATATTATCAAGATAAACAAAATCAATCTTTCTGCTGTCGTCCTTCTGGTCAAGAGTAAGCTGTTTACAGATTGTGTTACCGTCCTCGTGCACCCAGTATTCAAGCGTAACCTGTACTCCCAGGCACTCTTCAAAAACAAACTTAAGTCTGCTGTTTTCCTCTCTTGAATCAATAACGGCAAGCCCCTTGGCCGAAAAGTCGCTTCCGTCGGTAAAGCGTAGAACGAACTCACAGCCGTTTCCGTCGGGAACAAAGCTCATGCCCGAATACTTGTTGAGCACCTGACTTGCGTAAAAGCTTCCGTTTGTAATTTTGAATTCTCTTTTTATTCTTTTGCTTTCAAGTTTAAACATAATCTCTCCCGCTTATATCTCACTCTGAATCTGCTCAAGCGCGCACGCAAGCTGGTCGGGGCACGAGGTACCCTTGAAGTTGCAGTCAATACCCTTGAGGAGTCCTACAACCTCGTCAATTTTTCTGCCCTTGACAAGCGCGGCAACACCCTGTGTATTACCGCTGCAGCCGCCGACAAACTGTACCCTGTTGACCGTTTCGGTATCCTCGTCAACGTCAACAATTATCTGTCTTGCGCAAATTCCCTGCGTACCAAATCTGTATTCCATAGTCTTTTCCTTTTCATAATTCTAAAATTAACCAGTATATATTATACATACATTGAAATCAGAATTCAATAACAAATTACAAAATATTTACATTGTTTACAAATTATTGACATCACCGCAAAAAAGTGTATAATATAGTCGCACTGTATCCACAGAGGAAAAAAGTACTCCTCGGGGCGTTTCGTTTTGTGTTTGACTAAACGCTCGGAACGGTAGCAGAAAGGAAAACTTAATATGAACAAAAAAACACAGACCATTGTCGGAGTCGGAATATTTACTGCAATCGTTGTAGTTCTCCAGCTTCTCGGCAGCTTCATCAAGTTCGGAACATTCTCTGTTTCGCTTGTACTCATCCCCATCATTGTGGGAACAGCGCTTTACGGACTCGGCGCAGGCGCATGGCTCGGTCTTGCCTTCGGTATTACGGTACTCGCTTCGGGCGACGCAGCTCCGTTTCTTGCGGTAAACCCTGTCGGAACATTTATTACAGTTCTCGCAAAGGGCGCTCTTGCAGGACTTGCGGCAGGCGCAATCTACAGACTTCTTGAAAAGAAAAACAAAATGCTCGCAACAATCTGCGCAGGCGTTGCCGCTCCCGTAACAAACACGGGTATCTTCCTTATCGGCTGTCTTATTTTCTTTATGCCGACAATTAACGAGTGGGCTAAAGCGGCAGGTATGGAAAACGCAGGCAAGTTTATGATTGTAGGTCTTGTAGGTCTTAACTTCGTATTTGAGCTTGTAATCAACCTTGTTCTCAGCTCGGTTATCGTAAAGCTGATTTCACTCGGTAAAAAAACCAATAACGACAACAGTAATAAAAAGACTATTACAATTGACATTGACGGAAACGTTGATGATATCTCAGTAGAATAAAACAAACAAACGGCTGTATCGCTCTGATACAGCCGTTATTTTTTAATGCTCGTCTGTCATTACCGCGTGGGCGCATTTAATTCCGTCGCACGCAGCCGAAACAATTCCGCCTGCGTAGCCCGCGCCCTCGCCGCAGGGATATACTCCGCGAATATTACACTGTAAAAACTCGTCTCTGATAATTCTTACACTGCTTGAGCTTCTCGTTTCAGGCGCAGTAAGAACAGCGTCGTAAAGCTTGAAACCGTTTAGCTTTTCGTCCATTTTAACTATGGCGTCCTTCATTGTGTGCGTCACTTTTTCGGGAAGGCACTTATCAAGGCTTGTAAGCGTTACGCCAAGCGGATAAGTCGGCTCAACGTCGCCGAGCTGCTTTGACTCCTCACCCTTGAGAAAATCACCCACAAGCTGTGCGGGCGCTTTGTAATTACCGCCTGCAAGCTCATACGCCCTGTGTTCAATTTCACGCTGATAGTATATGCCCGAAAGCGGGTGCTCGCTCGGGAAGTCCTTCGGCTCAATGCCAACAAGAAGCGCCGAATTTGCGTTCTTTCCGTCACGCGCAAGAGAGCTCATTCCGTTAACTATTACGCCCTCCTTTTCGCTCGCCGCCGCAACAACCGTTCCTCCGGGGCACATACAAAACGTGTACGCTCCCCTTTCGTGCAGTCCGTGACACGCGAGCTTGTAGTCAGCTGCTCCGAGCCTTTCGTGCCCTGCAAATTCGCCGTACTGCGCCCTGTTAATAAGGCTCTGCGGGTGCTCAATTCTCGCACCTACCGAAAACGCCTTCTGAACTATCTCAACGCCCATATTGTAAAGCATTTCAACGGTATCGCGCGCGCTGTGGCCGATTGCCATAATAACGCTGTCCGTTTCAATGTCAAATCTCTCGCCGAGATGAATATACGAAACGCCGTGAATAAAACCGTTAGCGCAAAGAAGCTTGTCAAGTCTGCACTCAAGGCGCACCTCGCCGCCGAGCCGCTCAATCTTTTTGCGTATATTTTTAACTACAACCGCAAGTCTGTCCGTTCCGATATGCGGCTTTGCCGAATAGAGAATTTCCTCGGGCGCGCCCGCCTCATAAAGCTCCTCAAGTACCTTTCGTATAAACGGGCTCTTAATTCCCGTTGTAAGCTTACCGTCAGAAAACGTACCTGCTCCGCCCTCGCCGAACTGAACGTTGCTCTCCTCGTCAAGCTTCGCCTTCGTCCAGAACTCATTAACGTCTCTCGTGCGCTCGTCAATCCCCTTTCCGCGCTCAAGAATAATCGGTCTGAGTCCTGCCTCGGCAAGAACAATTCCTGCAAGCATACCCGCAGGTCCGAAGCCTACAACTATAGGTCTGAATTCGCTTTTGCGGTTACAAACAGGCATCTCATATTTATAAATATTTGCAATACTTACCTTGTTTGACTTGCATTTTCTTACAATTTGCTCCTCGTCAAGCGCAATTTCAACGTCAACGCTGTAGGTAAAGTGAACGTCGCTTTTTCTTCTCGCGTCAACGCTTTTCTTAAAGATTGTAAGGCTCTTTATGTATTTTTGATTTATCTTCAGTATTTTTGAAGCTTTCGCTTTGAGGAGCTCCTCCCCCTCGTCAAGCGAAAGCTTTATTTCGTTAATTCTTATCATAGCTTATTTGCCTTTTCGCATAAATCGTCAGCAGCCCTGACTCCGCTTGAAAAAGCGTAGTTAAGGTTGTATCCTCCGCACTTAAACTGATTGTCCGTAAGCTCACCGACTATGTAAAGCCCGCCAACCTTAAGCGATTCGTTGCTGTCTGAAAGCTCACTGTTCAAAACGCCGCCGCTTGTAATCTGAGCAAACGAATAGCCCTTTGTACCCGTTATAATAAGGCGCCAGTTTTTCGCATAGCGAATAATCTTTTCGCTGTCCTCGTTCGCCTGTCTTGCAAGAATCGAGCAGAGCTTCGCCGGCAGTATTCCCTCAAGCGAGCCGAATTTTTCCATATGCGCCCTTAACTCCTCAAGGCTGAGCGCAGGTACAAAGTCAACTATCGCAACGCATCTCTCTTCGCCCGACTTAAGCCGTCCGTCGTTTACATAGTGCGATAAATCCATTGTGACAATTCCCGAAATGCCGTACTCCGTAAAAAGAAGCTCTCCGAACGCCGTTTCCTTAATCTCTGAATTAATCTCAATTGAAACATTACATTTGGTTCTTACGCCCTTGAGCGCACGGCAGTTTTTACTCGGCGATACAAGCTGAACAAGCGCGGGAGAAAGCTCACTTACGCTGTGGCCGAGCATTTGGGCAAGCCTGTAGCCCGAGCCGTCGGAGCCGAGAGCACTCTGCGCCTTACCGCCTGCGGCTATAATAAGAAAGTCGCAGGTAAAAACGCCTCTGTCGGTAAATACGCTGAATTCATTTCCCGTCTTTTCCGCCTTGTATGCGTTACACGAATTGATAATCTTTACGCCGTATTTTTCACACGCCGAAAGAAGAACGTTAACAACAGTCGCCGCCTGGTTTGAATACGGATATATTCTTCCCTCGTTGCTCTCTCTTAAAACAAGCCCGATTGATTCAAAGAATTCTTTTGTAATCTCATAGCCGTCGGCGTTTGTGTTTGTAATGTTACAACGTCCGTTTCCCGTTGCGTAAAGCTTTTTGCAAGGAGACTCAAGATGCTCAATAACAATAACTTCCGTTTTCGGTGAATTCTGTTTTATACGCACTGCACACGCAATTCCGCTTGCGCCGCCGCCTATTATAACAGCTCTCATAATAAGCCTCCTTTCAAAAATTCCGAATAATATAATAATATATTTTCTAATGAATTGCAACAACAATTTGTTTTACATATGTTTAACCCCAAGCTAACGGTATAACAAAAGAGCAGTTTGCAAAACTGCTCTTTTGTTATCTGTTACTGGCGCGCAAATACTAATGTGAAAACCGTACGGTCGCCGCCACCGAGGCCTGTGTTTCCCGCAACAGTCGTAGTCATAGTGTGAAGCGTCCAGCCCTGTTGCGCCCATCTGTTGATTTCGTTATCAAGCGCGTCAAGATTTTTCGCGTTATGACCGATGAACTTCTCTTTAAGTACCACCTGTGCTGTTTTGTAAATCATACTCTTCTCCTTTCCTGAAATCAAATGTTTAGTTTTAAAAAGCAAGACACTGCGCCGTTAAAAACGCAGTGCCGTTTGTTTTATTCACCGAAATATCTGTCAAGTAAGCCCTTGAAAGCCTTACCGCTTCGCATTGGTTAAGATGCTTGCCTTATATATGATACTACCGCGGACTACACAGTTGTATTCCGCCTCACTGACGAAACAGTCCACCGGACTGTTTCTCCCAAATTTTTGCGCTCTACGGGCTTAAAATTTGGAGCTCGGTAGCAAGACACTGCGCCGTTAAAAACGCAGTGCCGTTTGTTTTATTCACCGAAATAGCGGTCTAAAAGTCCCTTGAAAGCTTTGCCGTGTCTTGCTTCATCTCTCGCCATTTCATGAACAGTGTCGTGAATAGCGTCAAGACCTGCG
>CAMNAP010000046.1 GCA_946531445.1 uncultured Clostridia bacterium | reverse complement strand
TTATTTAAGGAAGCCGCTGATGATTTGCTCCTCTGCTTCCTGCTCGGTGAGGCCGAGAGTCATAAGCTTTATAATCTGCTCGCCTGCGATTTTGCCGATAGCCGCCTCGTGAATAAGCGCCGCGTCAATATCGTTTGCCTCAAGCTGAGGTACTGCAAGAATTTTTGCGTCGTCCATAATAATTGCGTCGCACTCCGTGTGACCGTTGCACTTTGCGTTGCCGACTATAATTGAATCAAATTTCTGATAGGAATTATCCCTTGCAACAGAGCGTGAAATTACGTCTGCGCTTGAATCCTCGCCGTTGAGCTTTGTTGTATAAACGCTCTCTGCTCTCTGGTCGCCGTGAGTCATAAGGCGTTCGCGCACAAGAAGAGTTGCGCCCTTTTCAAGCTCGGAAAGAGTGGTACGGACGGTTGAATCTACGCCCTTAATCTGTACCATTTCCATTTCAACGGTGCTTCCCTCCTCCTGATAAACCTCAGTCTGAGGATTGAGGATACGCTTTCCGCTTCCGTCGCCGGAGCCGTAATGCTTTTCAACATACTTAACGTGTGAGTTTTTTCCTACAAAGAAGCGGTGAATTCCGTCGTGCTGTGAATCGTGAGCGCCGCAGTTATCAATTCCGCAGCCTGCCACAATTGTTACGTCGCAATCGTTGCCGATAAAGAAATCGTTATAAACAGTTTCTTTAATTCCGCTTTCGCTTACTACTACGGGGATATGAACGGTTTCGCCCTTAGTTGAGTTTTTAATACGTATATCAATACCGGGCTTGTCCGTCTTTGTCTGAATATCAATATTTTCCGTTGTGTTTCTCGCCGCGAGCTGAGAGTTTGCGCGGATGTTGTATGCTCCTTTAGGCGCGCCGTGGAGGTCGGCAATTTCCTCAAGGAGCTTTGACTGAATACCGTTTACCCAATTATTCATACCGCACCTCCTTAATTATCGAGCATTGAGCAAGTGCCCACTGCCGCCGCTGTTCCGAGAAGGGTGGGAAGAACCTCGTCCCTGCTTCCCTGGTTTTTGATTCTTCCGCTGTCAAGAACAATAATCTCGTCAGCAATATTGAGAATTCTCTCCTGGTGAGAGATAATAAGAATTGAATTTGAGCTTTCCTTTTTGATTTTTTCAAAAACGGAAATGAGATTGTTAAAGCTCCACAGGTCTATGCCTGCTTCGGGCTCGTCAAAAACAGAGAGCCTTGTATTTCTTGCAAGAACGGTTGCGATTTCAATTCTTTTAAGCTCGCCGCCCGAAAGACTTGCGTTAACCTCGCGGTTAATGTAATCCCTTGCGCAAAGACCTACGCGAGAAAGATATTCACATGCCTCGGAAATTGACAAATCCTTTTTTGCGGCAAGGCGCAGAAGGTCTACAACCTGAATTCCCTTAAAGCGTACGGGCTGCTGAAACGCAAACGAGATTCCCATATTTGCTCTTTCGGTAATGCTCTTTTCGGTTATGTCCTCGCCGTCAAAGAAAATCCTTCCCGCTGTCGGCGCTTCAATTCCTGCAATGAGCTTTGCCATTGTTGATTTTCCGCCGCCGTTGGGACCTGTTATAACAATTAATTTATTGTCGCCTATGTTTAAGCTGATGTCTTTTATTATTTCCTTACTTCCGTTCTCCTGGGGAACGTCAAAGGAAACATTTTTAAGTTCAAGCATAGTTTTACTTCCTTTAATTTATTACTAATATATTGTACATTTTTATTTAAAAATGTCAATACAAATTATTATAGTCAAATGCTATTTAATTTATTGATTTATAAAAATGTCTATGATATAATAAATTTATACTAAATTGGGGAGATGTTATTTTGGGTAAGAAAGACAAAACAAAATCCGAATACCAGCATCCGAACAAGATAGGAATTAAAGAGGCGATGGGTTATGCGCTCGGCGACGCGGGCAACCTTTTTGTTTTAACCTATGTTTCTTCGTTCCTTAAGGTTTTTTACACGGATGTACTTCTGATTACGCCGGGTAACGTTGCAACGCTTTTCCTTGCAACAAGACTCTGGGACGCAATCAACGACCCGCTCTGGGGAGGCATAGTTGCAAAACGCCCGCCGGGAAAGGACGGAAAATTCAGACCGTACCTGAAATGGGTTGCAATACCCGTTGCCGTAGCAGAGCTTCTGTGTTTCTACGATATTACAAGGCATACTGACAATCCGACGCTTATTCTTGTATTTGCATATATTACATATATCGCATTCGGAATGATGTATACGGGAATCAACGTTCCGTTCGGCTCGCTTGCTTCTGTTATTACAGACGACCCCGACGGCAGAACACTTCTTTCAACATTCCGTGCAATCGGCGGCGGTATCGGCGGCGCTGCTCCGCTTCTTGTTGCTCCGTTCATTATTTACAAAAAGAACGAGGCAGACCCAACGGTCAAGGTTGCAGACGCCAAGGGTATGTTTATTTTTGCTGCTGTAATGTGCGTTTGCGCAATAGTTTTCTATTTTGCATGCTTTGCAACAACAAAGGAGAGAGTAAAATCCGAGGCTAAGCCCAACATCAATATGAAAGAGGCTTACAAGGCTATGTTTAAGAGCCGTCCGTTTATAGTTCTTGCTATTACAGGCGTTCTTATCAGCGGTCAGCTTCAGTTCGCTTCTCTCAACCAGTACCTTTTCAAAAACTACTTTGTTAACACTAACCTTTCGGTAGTTGGTACTATTGCGCAGTATTTCCCGATGGCGCTTATGATTCTTATCACACCTACGCTTTCAAAGAAATACGGCAAAAAAGAGCTTGCGGGCTTCGGCTCAATGTTTGCGGCTTTTGCGGCAATAGCCTGCTTCGTTATGGGTATGCTCGGTAAGTTTAAGCCCGAGGGCGATAAGTTTACAATTGTTGTATTTATGGCTACACTGTTTATAATCGGCTTCGGTTACTCGTTCGTTTCAATTACAAACTGGGCTGTTGTTGCCGACGTTATTGACTATCAGTACGTTCAGACAGGTATCAAGAGCGAAAGCGCAATTTATGCGGTTTACACCTTCAGCAGAAAGCTCGGTCAGACTATTGCCGACTACGGCGGACTTATGCTTCTTGAAAAGTACGCTCACTACGACGTTACAAAGATGTCCAACGCAGGCTACGTTCAAGGAACGAGCGACAAGATTCTTACAATCTGTACGCTTATACCCGCAATAACTTACACGCTTATATGGCTTCTTTACCGTTTCGGTTATCCGCTCACAAAGGAAAAGCTTGAGCCTATTTACAAAAAGGTAAGAGAGGATAACGCGGCGCTCGCAGAGGCTGAATAATTTAGATTTTTAAAGATATGGAGACCAAAAAATGAAAAAGCTTATATCAGTTGTTCTAAGTTTAATGATTCTTGTTCTTTCCCTTTCAGCAGGAACGAGTGCAATGGCTGCACAAAGTGCCGCTAAATACGGATTTCAGAAGAAGCAGTACAACTCGCAGTCATCAACCTTTAACTTTGACGGTAAGAAATCAGTTAAACTTGTTTATGACGAAGCTAAAAACAACTACATCGTTTACCTTTCAAATAAAGTAACTAAAAAAGGCAAGGTTTTATTCCGCACAAAGGATTACACCGCTCTTGCAATTAACGGAAACTACGTATATTATGCTGAGCCCTCAAAGGGAGCTATTATGCGCCGCAACATCAAAACAAAGAAGGCAAAGAAGCTGGTTTCCTTCAAGAAGAAAAAGTACAATGTGCAGTTCCTTTTATGCGGTGAAAGACTTGTTTACAACCTTAAGCAGTATAAAAACGGCGGCGAGCTTAAAAAATCATTCCTTTATGTTACCAATCTTAAGGGCAAAAAACCGAAGCTCATTGCTAAAAACGTTGACTCAAATATGTTCTCATACAACTTTATGCTTTACTTCACAAAGGGTAAGAACTTAATGCGTTACTCCTTTAAGGAAGGTACTCTCGGAAAGAGAAACGTTGGACTTGATATGACGAACGCTAAGCTTATCGGCATGGAAAACAAAACGTTATACATTGCTTACATTAAGGGTACGGCGTTTAACGAGTGCAATTTCTATAAGGCAGACGTTGAAAAGCAGAGATACTGGAAGTTTGAAAGCGTTAAGACAGACGACCCGATTCACGGCTTAATGGTGTTTGAAAGCAAAGCTTATATCACAACGGGAACGGGTGCAGGAACTGCATTTGCCGCTGTAACGGGCGAGAGAGCAGATTTTCAGACCTATGAAAACAGAGACTTTACAGTATGCGGTGACAACCTTGCATTCTACAGAAACAGCATAGTTTTAGATAACTATGACGTTAACAGCAAGACAAACGATTACACCTTTAAGCAGTATATGGTAAAGGTAAACCTTAAATAATTACGCATAATAAAAACCGCTGTTCTGAGGAACAGCGGTTTTATTATTTATTTTAGCCAAGCTCTGCGAAATACTTGATTGTTCTTACCATCTGTGATGTGTAAGAGTTCTCGTTATCATACCAAGAAACAACCTGTACTTCATACTTGTCGTCGCCGATAGGAAGAACCATTGTCTGAGTAGCGTCAAAGAGTGAGCCATATCTCATACCAACGATATCCATTGAAACGATAGGATCAGTGTTGTAACCGAAGCTCTCTGATTCAGCAGCCTTCATTGCAGCATTGATTCCGTCAACAGTAATGTCCTTGCCCTCTACAACAGCTGTAAGGATTGTTGTTGAGCCTGTAGGAGTAGGAACTCTCTGAGCAGCACCGATAAGCTTGCCGTTGAGCTCAGGAATTACAAGACCGATTGCCTTTGCAGCGCCTGTTGAGTTAGGTACGATGTTTGCAGCACCTGCTCTTGCTCTTCTGAGGTCACCCTTTCTGTGAGGACCGTCAAGAATCATCTGGTCGCCTGTGTAAGCGTGGATTGTGCACATAATACCGCTCTGGATAGGAGCATAGTCGTTAAGTGCCTTAGCCATAGGAGCAAGACAGTTTGTTGTACAAGAAGCAGCAGAGATAATCTTATCGTCAGCTGTAAGTGTTTCATGGTTAACATTGTAAACGATTGTGGGAAGGTCATTTCCTGCAGGAGCAGAAATAACTACCTTCTTAGCGCCGGCGTCAATGTGAGCCTGTGACTTTTCCTTTGAGCAATAGAAACCTGTGCACTCAAGAACAACGTCAACATCAAGCTCGCCCCAGGGAAGCTCAGCAGCGTTCGGTTTTGCGTAAATCGGAATTTCCTTACCGTCTACGATAATAGAATTTTCTGTGCAGTCTACAGTGTGCTTACCTTCGCCGATATATCCGCAGTAACCTCTCTGAGCTGTGTCATACTTAAGAAGGTTAGCAAGCATCTTAGGATCAGTAAGATCGTTGATTGCAACTACCTCGTAGCCCTCTGCCTCAAACATCTGGCGGAAAGCAAGACGGCCGATACGGCCAAAACCATTAATAGCAACTTTTACCATTGGAATCTACCTCCGTAAAATTATTTAATAAATTGCTTTATTGCACTATTATTTTATACTGTTTAAACTTAATATGCAAGAAAAAAATGTAATTTTTACAGAATATACAAAATATACTCGGCGCTTATGATAATTATTTAACAAATTGCAAACTAAAAGGAGCAAACATCAGTTTGCTCCTTAAAATTTGTAAAATTAATCGTTAATTGTGTAGCCCATTGCCTCACGCTTTTCGGCGAGCTCTTTTTGCATCTGCTTTTTATTTTCACCCGAAAGCTTGTAGAAGAACATCGGGATTGAGCAAAGAAGCATTGAAAGACCGGGGATAAGCGACACAAGTGAGAACATAGCAAAGTTCTGACCTCTGCTGAGCTCGGTTGCCGCCTTGATAGCCGTTGAGTTAAGCATCTGAGCGGGGTCAATTTTAATAAACCAGTACGCAACAACGATACCGCAGGTTGAAAGCGCGGAGCCGAATTTGTTTATAAGACCCTGACAAGCTGAGCCGAGCGCGTTATCTCTGTGGCCGGTTTTAAGCTCCATATAATCAAGACAGTCGTAAATCATAGCGATTGACAGCGTATTGATTACGCCAAGCGGTATGCACTGAATAAGAATAAACGGAATACAGATATAAAGATTATTTGTAAACCACGCAATTATTGTTGTAAAGATACTTGCAACGAAGCCTGCAAGACAGGTTGAAATGAGAAGCTTTTTATAGTCAAACTTCTGCATAAGCTTAGGCATAAGAAGCGTTGCGCCGAACATACCTACAACCGCGCAGAGCTGGAAGATTGTTTTAACCGTACTTACGGAAGCCGAGATTGCGGCAGTCTTTTCCTCAAGAGACATATTTGTATAATCGGGGCCGATATAAAACGCATATCTTGCAACGTGGATAGCAGCAGCCTGAACCATATAACGTCCGCTTGAAAGGATACCCATTGCAATTACGAGAAGAAGCGGCTTACAGGTAAACACACGCTTAATTGTTGATTCCTCACCGGGCTCCTTCTTTGTCGGGGGCGGAACGGCTCTTTCTTTGATATGGAAATATGAATTGACATAAAGCACCATACCGATTGCAACAACCGTTACAGAAATAATTCTGTAAAGATTTTTGTTGTACTGCTCGGGGTTGCTTGCGTCAATAATCTTGGGAAGAACTATGCCGAAGATGAAAAAGAAAATTTCGGGAAGCGCCGAGCCTACGCTGTTCCAGATTTTTGCAAAGGATACAACGTGGCTTCTTTCGTCTGAATTCGGTGTAATAACGTTCGGTATGCTCCAGAACGGAACGTCCGCCATTGTGTACATCATACCCCACATAACGTAAACGATAGCCGAGAAAATCATAAGCTTTTTAGCTTCCATACTCGGCGATGAATACATCAGAAGAGTAAGCACCGTTACGGGAACAGCTGCAAAAAGAATATACGGTTTAAGCTTTCCCCACTTTGTTTCGTGACGGTCTACAATAATACCCATAATCGGGTCGTTGATTGCGTCCCATACTCGTGCAAGAAGCATTAAAAGAAGAACGAACATAAGCGGAAGGTGGAGAACGTTTACATAGTAGTCACTGATATAAGACGACATCATTGCGTAAATCATTCCCTGACCGAGTCCACCGAGAGAGAACATCCAAAGCTCTTTCTTACCGACGTACTTTTTGGGAGCATACATTTCATTACTGCTCATAAATTTTACTCCTTTAGATTTTATATTCTAATTATATACTATATAAGCATTTTTTTCAATATCTATAATTCAATGACAAACTCGCTGTTTTCCGTTTCTTTTCCGACATATCTGCCCTCGCCGAACACTCTTGCGCGGCAGACAATTTTGTTTTCGTATACGCTAATCAGCAAGCCCTGTGACATTTTGTCAAACAGCCCGTGATTGAGAACGCCGACTGTCGGGGCGCTGATTGCCTTAATATTTCCCAAATCTTCAAAGGTATATTTTGAAATTCCGTAATGAAGATGACCCGTAACAAATATGACATTAGCACGCTTTTCAAGAACAGCTTTGAGAGCGTCACTCTGTTTTCCGACGTCGCCGCGCCAGTCACCCTTTCCGAGCCAAGTCATTGGAAGTCCGTTTGTACGACTTAAGGTTTGATGATTGAACACGAAAACGGGCTTGTTTTCGGGCGCCGAGGCAAGCTGCTTTTCAAGCCACAAAAGCTGATTGTCGCTTATGTACGAGGCTTCAAAGCAGGTTTTGTCAGCACCGAGCATAATAAAGCGGAAACCCTTAAAATCATAAGAAAAGCTGTAACGCTCGTTATTCCCCGCTACGCCTCCCCTGACAGAGCTTAAAAACTCATTGAAAACGGCAAGCTGTTTTTTATAATTTCTCAGCCTTATGTCGTGGTTGCCCGAAACGGCGAACACCTTTTCAACCTTTGAGCTGATTCCGTTTAGAAGCTTCGCCGCCATTTTATATTCACACCTTGCTCCGTATTCGGTTATATCGCCGAGAAGCACAAGAGCGTCAAAATTGCCGACTGCGTTTTTTACATCCTGACACGCGGCGTAAACTCTTGCCGAGCGAAGCGGAGATAATAACGAAATCTGCGGGTCTCCCCAGGCAATAATATTAAGCTTCGCGGCACTGTCTGTTTCAATTATTTCTTTTTTATCGGGCATTGGTATGCTTCCCTTTTCAAGAACTTGCGAAAGCCCCTTAACCATATTTTTATAAAGAAACGATGAAAGCTTCATAAACTCACCTCAGCCTGATTATAGCATATTAACAAGTTTTTGTAAAACTAACCTGTTTTGACATATTTTTTATTTTTGCTGTTATATAATCACTTAGCAAGAGGAGGAAGATGAAAAAGAAGAAGGACGGTAAAATGACAATTACACAAAAAATACGGGAGAGACATCCCGTTGTTGAAACGCCGCATTTTAAGCAAATAGCAGAATATACGGTTTTTACGGTTATAGGCTTTCTGTTCGGGTGCGGAAGCGTTTTGGGAGAGCTTCACCCCTTTGGCATTTCAATAGTCGCCGTATCCAAGAGGAAGCATTTTCTTTTTACTGCCGCAGGAGCGGCGGCGGGAACGCTTATTTACGGACTTAACGCATATACGGCAAGATACATAACGGCTTTACTCATTGCCGCGCTTTGCGCTTTCGGAATATCTGCGCTGAGGCTCGGCGGTGAGCCGCTCGCGGCAGTTGTTTCGGCTTTTGGGGCGGCGCTGATTACAGGGTTGATAATTGACGTAAAGCTTTCCGAAAACGTTTCGGGATATGTTCTCACCCTTGCCGAAAGTATTCTCTGCGCAGGCGGGACATATTTTTTCTACAGAGTGCTTCACTCTGATTACAGACGGCTTCGTTTCAGCGCGCTCGCTTATGACGAGACGGCGTGCGTTGTGATTTCGGCGGCGCTCCTTCTGATTAATCTTTCCGATATTAAGCTTTACCGATTTACACCCGCCAGAATAGTCGCCGTTTGCGTAATGCTTACTGTTTTACGTTTTTTCGGCGAGAGGCGGGGCATAGTTTTCGCGCTTTGCCTCGGCTTTGTGCTGAGTCTCAACTCAAGCGAAACGCTGCTTATTACAGGAGTTTTTGCGTTTTCCGTTATGATAGCCTCACTGTTTATAAATGTTTCTCACCTTGCTGCGGGAGCGGCGTTTCTTTTGTGCGTTTCGTTCTTTTGTATCTCGTCTCAAATCGGCTTTGCCGCCGACCTTTTTGCCGATTCGGCAGCCGGGTGTTTAATTTTTCTGCTTCTGCCCGTAAAGCTTACGGCTAAACTTGAGGAGCTCGGCGAGGTCAACAGCGCGGCGCATAATGACGGCTCGCTAAGGCAGAGCCTTGTTTTAAAGCTAAGATTTGCAGGTACGGCAATGGCGGCTATAAGCGAAAGCGTTGAGCAGGTCAGCGAGCGGATTGACGAAATAACACGCAAGGAGAACAGAAAGCTGAAAGAGGAAATAAGCGAGGAGGAATTCGCTTCGCGCGAAATTATTCTTGAAAAAACGAACCAGATAAGGCGCGTTGCCTCTGACCAGTTCTTTTCAATTTCAGGAATGCTTGAGGACCTTGCGTTCGAATTCGACAAGTTTGAAACCTTTGATTCCTCGGCTTCTGCTAAAATACGAAGTCTTCTTTCCGATTACGATATTCATCCTCAGAGCATTTCGGTTGTTGAGGACAAATACTCAAGAATACGCGTAGAAATACTTGCTGACAGCCCAACGTCAAGGCTTGAAAAACCGTTTTTCAGAAAGGAAATAGGAAAAATCTGTAACCGATACTTTGACGCACCCGTTATTACTTACTGCAAAGACGAAACGATGGTTTCATTTAACGAAAGGCCGAATTTCAGGCTTGAAACGGGCTTTGCTCAACACAGCGCAGACGGTCATCTTTGCGGCGACACGGTTAAAATTCTCGGCGATAGCAACGGCCATTCAATTCTTATTATCAGCGACGGTATGGGAACAGGCTCGCGTGCCGCGCTTGACGGCGCAATGGGTGCAGGACTTATTTCAAAGCTGATTAACGCGGGCTTCGGCTTTGACTCAGCGCTCAAGGTTGTAAATTGCGCGCTTCTTGTGAAAAGCAACGACGAAAGCCTTGCCACGCTTGATATTGCAAATGTTGATTTGTTCACGGGAAAGTGCGAAATGCTGAAATCGGGAGCGCCCGCAAGCTACATAATAAAAGGAAAAAGCATTAATAAATGCGAGCTGTTTTCAATGCCTGCGGGAATACTTAGAGGAATTGAGTTTGCCAGGCGCACCGCAGTTCTTTCGCCAGGCGACACAGTAATACTGATGAGCGACGGAATAAGTGACCTCGGCGAAGGCTGGATAAAAAGAACAATAGGCAGCCTTTCGCTTTTACAGCCGCAGGAAGCAGCGGATACCATTATAAAAGCCGCGCTTGATAGCAGCGGCGAAAAAATTGACGATATGAGCGTTATCGTTGCAAGACTTACAAGAAATTAACAGTTACGGAGTGATATTATGTCGGCAATATTTGCTTACGTTGGGAATTCCCCATGCAGAGATATTATACTTGACGCAATTTCGCGCTTTTCATCCGAGAATTTTGAGCTTTCGGGAATTGCGCTTAAAAGCGGAAATAAAATTGAAACAGTCCGAATTAAGGGCAACTCTCAGCTTCTTGATTCAAATTCAAAAGAGATGAACAGCGACGCGCGAATCGGACTTGGCGAAAGCAAAATGGCTCACAGGTGCAAGCCTTCGGGAATAACAGCGCCACCCTCGGCAAACGAAAGCTTCTGCGCCGTATGCTGCGGCGTAATTGAAAACTTTGACTATCTGAAAAAGCAGAGTACAAAGCCGTTTCCGATTGCAACAGATGAGGATTTGCTCCTTGCGCTTTTAACTCAGTTTTCGGAGCTTGAGCCGTCACAGGCGATAACCGAACTTGACAAGCTGATTGAAGGAGAAATAAGCTACGCATTTATCCCCGCAGGCGAGGACGCGCTTTACGTTAAAGCGGGCGAAATTCCGCTTACTGTAGGCGTTTGCAATGACGGATACTGTGTTTCAAGCGAGCTTTCGGCAGCTGCGCCCTATATACACAGATACTGCACACTTGAAAACAACGAAACAGCGAAAATCACAGCGGGAAAACTCACTGTTTTTGACAGGCGCAAGCGAAAGATAAAAAAGCAGCTGCTCAGCTGTACGGCGGGCGCACCTATAGGACTGAAAAGCTATACTGCGGATTCGCCGCTCCCTATTCTTATAAAGCACACAGTAAGCGCTTTAATGCCCGACGGCAGACCTGATTTTGATTTTCTCCGCCTGTCCTCAAGGGCTATTTCCAAAATCGGCAGAATAATTATTACGGGTTGCGGCGCTTCATACCGCGCTGCGCTTCTTTCTTCATGGTATATTGAGGCGTTTTGCGATATACCCTGCGTTTCGATTGAGGCGGGAGAGCTATGTGAAGCAGGTATTTTCTTTGACAGAGGAACGCTGCTTATTGCAATCTCCTCAGGCGGCGAGGAACGGGACGTAATTTCCTGCGTGAGGCGGGCTAACAGCTTTCAGTCATTGACGCTTGGCATAACGTCGGGAGGCGCTTCTTCGCTTGATACAGAGTGCAGACGAATGATTGACATTAAAAGTGCTGACGCACCTGCGCCGTATATGTACTTTCCGCCGTTATTGACGCTTAGCCTCTTTGCATTATGGCTCGGGAACAAGTCAGAGATAATAAGCGATTTATACCTCAGCGTTGCTTCCCGCCTTGCCGAGCTGCTCCCGGGTAAAATCTCATCGGCAATGAAAAATGCCCCGTATATCCGCAAGTCAGCAGAAATGATTATTTCAAGCGAAAACATATTTGTTACGGGAACGGGAGCGGACAGCGCGCTCGCCGTTGAAGCGGCGTGCGAAATCAGACGAAGCCTTTCGCTAAATGCATTTCCTGTGCTTTGCAATGAGCTTTCCAAAACATATCCCAAACTACTTGGCGGCAGTGTCGTTATCTTTTTCATAACAGACCGGGAGCGACTTAAAAAAGCGCAGTACTTTATCAGACGCTTTTCCTCGCTGGGCGCTCAGATAATTGTTTATACTACGTCAAATATTGAAAACGAGCTTGACTGCGCCGACTGTATTGTTCCTATTACTGACAGTCTTCCGATTTTTGATACGGCAGTTACGCTTTCGGCGCTTTTGAAAACTACAGATACAGCGCAGGACATTTTAGCCTCCGAGCAGGAACAGCAGGCAGGATAAAACCAGCGGCGGATACTTGTACCGCCGCTGGTTTTGTTTTCTAAAGGCGCTCGCCGTGCCAAAAAAAAACAACACCTCTGCCTTTTCAGAAACGCTTTCTCTTTAAGAACTGCGGTGCACATCGTCCAAACATATTCCGTGATTGAAGCATTTTGCAAGCAAAACACTAATAATTACTTCATATGTTTCTCCTCTCAGCGGCGGTACAAGTATCCGCCGCTGGTTTATTTTCTAAAGGCGCTCGCCGTGCCAAAAAAAA
>CAMNAP010000045.1 GCA_946531445.1 uncultured Clostridia bacterium | reverse complement strand
GTTGCTGACGGTTTCGGGGTGAGGTCGAAGAGGACGCGGTTTACGTTTTCAACCTCGGTTGTGATTCTGTTTGTAATGTGCTGAAGGAGCTCAAACGGAACGTTTTCAACCGTTGCTGTAATAGCGTCAGTTGTATTTACGGCGCGAATAATTACGGGATAAGCGAAGGTGCGCTTTCCGTCTGTAATGCCAACGCCCTTGAAATCGGGAATTGCCGTGAAATACTGCCATACCTTACCTTCAAGTCCGTTTTTAGCAAATTCTTCTCTTAAAATTGCGTCTGATTCTCTAACTGCTTCAAGTCTGTCTCTTGTAATAGCGCCAAGACATCTTACGCCGAGGCCGGGACCCGGGAAGGGCTGACGGTAAACCATATTATCGGGAAGACCGAGCGCCTTACCTACTACTCTTACCTCGTCTTTATAGAGAAGCTTAACGGGCTCAACAAGCTCAAACTGTAAATCCTCGGGGAGTCCGCCGACATTGTGGTGAGCCTTAACGCCGTCGTCTGATTCAAGAATATCGGGATAAATTGTACCCTGAGCGAGGAATTCAATTCCGTCAAGCTTTCTTGCCTCTTCCTCAAACACGCGGATAAACTCTGCGCCGATAATCTTACGCTTTTTCTCAGGCTCCGCAACGCCTGCAAGCTTATCAAGGAAGCGGTCAACTGCGTCAACATAAACAAGGTTTGCGTCCATCTGATTTCTGAAAACCTCAATTACCTGCTCGGGCTCGCCCTTACGGAGAAGGCCGTGGTTAACGTGTACGCAAACGAGCTGTTTGCCGACTGCTTTAATAAGAAGAGCGGCAACAACAGACGAATCTACGCCGCCTGAAAGCGCAAGAAGAACCTTCTTATTGCCAATCTGCTCTCTGAGCGCCGCAATCTGCTCGTCAATAAACGCATTCGCAAGCTCGGGAGTTGTTATTCTTTCCATAGTGTCAGGTCTTTTATTCGGGTCCATAATTCTACCTCCAAATTATAATTTGGAATTATTATAGCATAACGAATATCAAATGTAAAATGGTAATATAATTTTTCTAAAATAAATTTAAGCTGCGGCGTTTGTGGGGGTGGTTGTGCCGTTAAGCATTGAAACGATATATGTGTATATTTCGTCCTCGGACATAGTGTGGAGAATGCGGTTGCCGACGAAGGAGCGGTTTTTATCGTTAATCTTATTTACGTATTTAACTGCGCTTCCGCCGTTTTTAATCCACTCGGCAAGGTTGGGATTGTAATCGTCAATAAGGAAGCAATCCTCATTTATTGCGCCGCCCGTAAGGTCGCACACAGCCTCGCTTTTTTCCTGCTCTTCGCCGTTTACCATAACGAATTCGCTGTCAAAAAGGTCGGGAAGGTATTCGTCGCGCCACTGAAGCTTTTCGCTTACCGAGTATTTAAACTGAGTCGGGTAAACCTTTGTGAGAACGCAGACTCTGATTCCGAGCTCGTCCGAATCAAGGGCAAGACGTGTGAGCGCGTTAATCATATTCATTTCGGGCTTGAGGGAGGAGAAATAGCCCTTTTCCTTCATATCGTTTTCAGTACAGCCGTTTCTGTATTCAGCTAAAACTCCGTCCATATCAAAAAATACTTTTTTCATAGCTTTTTCCTTTCAAAATTTCATAGGTGATTTCCTTACAATCCCACTATATCACACCGTTTTTTCAAAGTAAACAGCAAACGAAACACAGTACAATTTTTAGGACACTTAGTCAGAAATAGCTTTATTTTGGGCTATGTACTTTTTATAATTAATGTGGTATAATAGCTAAGGTGATACTTATGAACAGACAACAGGTAATTGAATATATGTTAAATGAATTCGGCGCCGAGGACGAGCACCTCTGGATGAGCTTTCCCGACTATGCCGTTTTCAGAAACAAGAGAAACAAAAAGTGGTTTGCGCTTCTCAGTGCAGTTGAAAGGAGCAAGCTTTCACTTGAGGGCGAGGGCAAGGTTGATATACTTAATTTAAGATGTGACTCAATACTTCTCGGCTCGCTGCTTCACAACGAGGGGTACTTCCCCGCTTATCATATGAGCAAAAAGAACTGGGTTACAGTTTTACTTGACGAAAAGACCGACAGCGAGGAGCTGAAGGATTTAATACACCTGAGCTACGAGATAATTGACAAATCAAAATAGAGGACAGAGCATTGAGATACATAGCTTTTGACGTTGAAACGCCGAACAGATATAACAACAGAATGAGCGCAATAGGTATAACAGTAATTGACGGCGGAGTGATTACAGATGAATTTTACTCGCTTGTTAACCCCGAAACGTATTTTGACTATTTTAACTCACAGCTTACGGGAATATACGAGGAGGACGTTGCCGACGCACCGAGCTTCCCCGAGCTCTGGGAGAGGATTGAGCCGATAATGAGCAGCGGTATGATTGTTGCTCACAACGCAGTTTTTGATTTGGGAGTATTAAAAAAATGCCTTAATGATTACGGCATTCAGTGGAAGGACTACACAAGGTATATGTGTACAGTTCAGATAGGTCGACGGGCGCTCCCGAAAATGAGCCACAAGCTGAACGATATGTGTGACTATTACGGAATTGAGCTTGAGCACCATATCGCTTCAAGCGACAGCCGCGCCTGTGCTGAGATTCTTCTTAATTATGTAAATGACGGAGTTGATTTAAAAAATTTCATCAGGACATATAAATTTAAATAAAAAATGCCGTATTTTTATCCCCCGTGGGGGCTTGTGCAGACTTTAATAATTTACTAAAATAAAGTCAAGGCAAAAGCCTAATAGATAAGGAGGAAAAAAATATGGCATGTTTTGTTGTTCCCGCTGCTGAGGCTATTGTTGTTACAGCCGCTTATATAGCAGCAAAAAGAAGAGAACAGAAGATTCAGGCTCCTGCTCTTTCAGAGGGCAATAAGTTTGCACAGGAGGACGCAGGTATTACATGGTCAAAGAGACTCTCATGGCTTATGGGACTTCTCTGGGGCGGTGTTCTTCTTCTTGCTTTTGAACATTTCTGGCACGGAGAGGTAGTTCCCTTCCCGCCGTTCCTGTCGGCGATGGCGTCGCCTGAGGATACGGCTGAAATGCTGCACGAAATGGCGACTGTCGGAGTTTCAATGGCTGTTACCGTAACGGCTGTATGGGGCGGTATCTGTGCAGTTGCTCAGGCTAAGGTTAAGGCGATTAAAAAAAGCTTGGCTAAAGACGCCGCTTAAGGAGGATTATCCATGACGTTACTCATTACAATTTTTGCCGCTTTAATCACTACCATTGTATGGTACACGAATGAGCAGAGAGACACCTACAGACTTGGCACGCTTTCACTGATTTACTGGGGCGCTTCTCTTATGTGGTTAATGGACTTTGTTTTTGAGTATGCTCAGTTGAAGGCAGATTATTTTGTTCAGGACTTTGCAGATATTCTGAACGACTCTCTTCTCGGACTGGCTGTTGTTGCACTCGGTCTGATTGCATGGATTATAATCCTTCTGATTAAAGATCCTAAAGGCGTATTCAGGAAAAAGTTTTCTAAAAAATAACTAACAATAAAAAACGGACTGCTCAGCAGTCCGTTTCTTTATTAATAAGCCTCCTGGCTTCAAATATTGAAATATCTTTCTCAAGTGCAAGCGCTTTTATATCCTCAAATTCCGCCTTTTCCTTAACCGTACCGTAGCCCTCTGAACGCTTTACTGTTACGCCTTCGTCCTTAAGCTCGCGGCTGAGCGTATAGCGGCTCGGGGTGTACTTTCTTATTCCGATTGTTGAGGTGTGAGTGAAAATCAGCTTTGCAAATTTTTCCTCGTCCTCTTTCTTGCACAAAACGGTAAACATATACGCGGGACGTCCCTTTTTCATAATTATTGGAGAAACGAAGCAGTCAAGCGCGCCCTTATCCATCATTCGCTCGGCGGCAAAGGCTACCTCCTCGCCCGTCATATCGTCAACGTTGCAGGAAAGCTCTGTTATTTCGTTTTTGTCATTATAGGCGAAAACCCTTATGATATTTGCCTCTTCAAGCTCTTTATTGCCGCAGCCAATACCGATTTTTGTTACGCTTTCAAGGCGGGGCATTTCCGAAAATTCGTCTGAAAAATACTTGAGAACTGCGGCGCCCGTAGGCGTACAAAGTTCCGTTTCAATCTTACTTTTATAATACGGTACGCCGACAAGGATATTTGCAGTTGCAGGCGCGGGAACGGGAAGAATTCCGTGGGCGCATTTAACATTACCGCTTCCGACATTAATAGGCGAGCAGACTATTTTTTGAGCGTTCAGCTTATTTATCAGGTAGGCTGAAATTGTTATGTCGGCTATGGCGTCAAGCATACCGAGCTCGTGAAAATGCACCTCGCCGACGGGCTTGCTGTGAGCCTTTGCTTCAGCGTCGGCAACAATTTTATAAACATTTTTTACGTTGTCTTTTACTATGTCATTAACATTAAGAGAATCAATTATTTCACACACATCCGCAAGATTTCTGCCGTGGTGATGATGGTGATGGTGAAAATGAGCTTCGGGCGTTTCCTCCTCGCCGTTAATAACAATGTTAAGGTGAGCGCCGCTTATGCCGCACTGTGTTTTTTCGCTGAGCGTAATTTCGGTATTATGAAGCCCGATACCGTTTAGCTCTTTTAAGATTTTTTCTTTTTCGTCAAACAAATCAACAAGCGCAGAAGCAATCATATCTCCTGCCGCACCCGTATTACATTCAAAGTACAGATTCATTATATCACCTACATTTTGTTAATCATACTTGCAAGATAACCTGCGCCGAAGCCGTTGTCTATATTAACTACACTGACACCGCTTGCGCAGGAGTTGAGCATTGAAAGAAGCGCCGACAGTCCGCCGAAGCTTGCGCCGTATCCGACGCTTGTGGGAACAGCTATTACGGGACAGTCCGCCATACCGCCGACAACGCTTGCAAGCGCACCCTCCATTCCCGCAACGGCAATAATAACTCTTGCGTCTGCAATAGCGTCGGCATTGTCAAAAAGTCGGTGAATTCCCGATACGCCGATATCGTAAAGGCGCGTCACCTTGTTGCCGTAATACTCGGCGGTAAGCGCCGCTTCTTCGGCAACGGGGATATCGCTTGTGCCTCCCGTTGCAATTACAATATTGCCGCTGTCTGGCAGCTTCGGCTTCTCGCCCGCAATTCCGATTTTTGAAAGGCTGTCGTAAAAAAGCTCAACCTTGTTTTTAAGATAATCTGCGCTTTCCTCTGACAGTCTTGTTATGAGAACGCTTTTAGCGCCGGAGTTGATAATATGCTGAGTAATTTTGCAAATCTGCTCTTTTGTTTTGCCTGCGCCGTAGATAACCTCCTCAGCGCCCTGACGGATTCCTCTGTGGGTATCTATTTTAGCAAAGCCCAAATCCTCAAAGGGCTGAAGCTTAAACTGCTTTACGGCTTCGTCAACAGAGAGAGTGCCGTTTGCAACCTTTTCAAGCGTATTTTTCAGTTCTTCCTTATTCATCTTCTCTCTCCTTTAAATCAAGCAGCACACCGTCATAGAGCTTTGACAAAAGCGTGTAGACGCGTTCTCTTTTCTCAACTAAAAGCTTTTGTTCGTTTTTGCCAAGCTCAAGCTTTGCTGCGCCGTTTAAATATCTTACTCTGAAATCTTCAAAACCCTCTTTTCTGAGCGCGTTTTCAGCCTGCTCAGTTTTTTTCAGAAGCTCGTCTGTGATTTTTGTACCCGTTGGAATCCTCGTTGCAAGACAGGCATAAGAGGGTTTATTTGCAACGGGAAGCTTGTTTTTTAAAGCAAGCTTTCTTATGTCGCTTTTTGTGTAGCCGCAAAGCTTGAGAGGCGAATACACATTCATCTCCCTGAGCGCTCTGTAACCGGGTCTGTCGCTTATATCATCACTTGCGTTTGTTCCGTCAAGGATAACGCTGAAGCCGTCTTTTTTTGCGTTTTTTATTATCTCGCTGAAAATATTTTTCTTACAGTAATAGCATCTGTTATTTGGATTCTGTTTTACCGTTTCATCCTTTAAGACGTCAAGCTCAATAATCTTCATATCAGCGTCAAGCAGGGCCGCAACAGCCCTTGCGTCGTCAAGCTCAAACTGTGGCTGAAACTGAGCTTTTACAAAATACGCCTTTACCCTTTTGGCGTATTTTTTTGCGAGAAGCAGCAGCACGGCTGAATCGACGCCTCCCGAAAAGGCAACTGCAACAGCACTGTTATTCTCAAAGAACTTCTTTATTTCCATAATCTCACCGAGACAATAATAACACAAAAACAATATTAAATAAAGTTTTTTTCACCATTTATGAGTACTTATACAAAAAAAGGAGAAATGTTTATTATTACGGGGTTGAAATTACAGTAATTGCTAATCTCTATTTGACATTTCTTTTCATAATCATTATATTAATAATATAAAGGTTTAAGGAGAAGAAAAGTGTCTGAAAAAACGATTAAAAAAGCACCGAGACAGAGCAACTTTGAGCTGCTCAGAATTGTTGCTATGGTTATGATTGTAACGCTTCACTATCTCGGCAAGGGAAAACTGCTTGAAACCGAGGCGGGAAGCCTTACATATTATTTTGCATATGCGCTTGAAACGCTGTGTCTTGTTTCTGTAAATATCTATGTTCTTATAAGCGGGTACTTTATGAAAAGCACATCGTTTAAGTTTAATAAAATTCTTGATTTATGGATACAGACTATTGTAATATCTTTCGGCGCGTTTATTATTGCTCGCAAAACGGGTATACTCCCGGAGTTTAAGTATGACGATTTTTACTACGGCTTAATGCCCATAACTCATAATTCATACTGGTTCATTACTACATATTTTGTGTTTTGCGCCATTGCGCCGTTTCTTGCAAAAACAGTAGACACGCTTGATAAGAAGCAACACAAAAACGTGTGCGCCGTTCTTGTTTTCTTAACGTCTGTACTTCCGACTGTTTTCTTTACAGTTGACTGGCTCAAAATATCAAAAGGCTATCACATTGTATGGTTTATAACGCTTTACTTTGTTGCTTCCTACATAAGAAAGTACGACACGTTTAAAAAGAGCCCGTTTGTTTATCTTCTGGGCTTTGTTGGCTTCAGCGCAGTTTCGTTTATTCTTAAATTTGTAATTCAGAAGGTGTGGAGTATTTTTTCCGAAAAGAACCCGAGCGACAGCTTTCTGAAAGGCTACAATATGCTTTTTATGTTTCTTGCTTCGCTGTTTCTTTTCCTCGCCTTCAAGAACATAAAAATCGACAGCAAAATTCTCAGTAAGATTATTATCTTTTTCTCATCAACTACGCTTTACGTTTATCTTATTCACGAAGCGCCCGCAATCAGGTATTACCTTTGGGGAACAATTGTTAACCCGAGAGCGCATATGGGATTCCCCGATTTGATTGTAAACTATATTATCGGAGTCGGCGCAGTGTATATAGGCTGCTCCCTTCTCGGCTTCATTATAAAATTGCTTTACAGCCTGCTTCAGTTACCGAAGCTGACGCTCGCAATAAACAAGCTTTTGATTAAGCTTACAGAGAAGATAATGAACGTCCCGTTTATTTCAAAGCACTGAGAAATTGATTCAGAGGTGATATAATGGCAAGCTTTATGAGTAAATTTGCAGCATTTGCAATTAAAAGCAGCGGCAGAAAAAGGCTTTACGCTAACCCCGAAAAGCGGCAGAAATATATTGACAACCTTGTAAAAAAGAACGAAAAGCCGTTTATTCTTCCGCCTTATGCTTACAAATCAAAGGTTAAAACTGAAAAGCACAGCTCCGTTGAGCTTGTAACTTTTAACAAGGGACGAAATAAGAAAATTATTTACCTTCACGGCGGTGCCTTCTGTGAGCCGCCGCTTCTGCCGCACTTTATGTTTTGCGACAGGGTGAGCGCAAATACAGATTATGAAATTATCCTTCCCGTTTATAAAAAAGCGCCGGCGCACACATTTGAAGAGACGTTTGAATTTCTTGATGAGTTTTACCGCAGGCTGCTTAACAGCACGAAGAGCGAGGATATTGTTTTTATGGGCGACTCCTCAGGCGGCGGTCTTGCACTTTCGTTTTGTCAGTACCTGAAAAAGCAGGCGCTCCCGCAGCCGAAAAGGATGATACTTCTTTCCCCGTGGGTTGACGTTAGTATGGATACGCCGTTTTCACGGGAAATTGACAGAGTTGACCCGAATCTTCAGTACGATTTTCTTAAAACCGCGGGAAAGAACTGGGCGGGAAAAACTGACGTTCACGATTACAGAGTAAGCCCGATTTACGGCGATTTAACTTCGCTTGCGCCGATGACGGTATATTACGGAACAAGCGAAAACATTATTGTTGACGCACACATTTTTAAAGAGAAATGCCTAAAAGCAAACGCCGAAATTGACTGGCATGAGGCTGAGGGTATGAATCACGTTTTTGTTATTTATCCTATACCCGAGGCGAACAGGGCGCAAAAGGAAATCATTGCGCTTCTTAACCGAATTTAAAGAGCTTGACGAGGTGCCTATGGAAGCTTATGCAACCTATTTTGTAAACGATGAAAAAGAGCCGCTCAGATACGGCAAGATAAATTTAATAAATCCCCCGCGTCAGAGACTGAGAGGCGAGCCTCTTTTAGAGGGAGTTGAGGCTGTTCCCGTATTCTGCGGCTTTTGCGGAACGGATTTTGAGCTTATGAATATGGGCAAAAAGAACGCGCTCTCAGGAAAATTTCCCGAGGGTGAAAAGCGCCTCATTAACGGCCACGAGGGCGTTGTCTGGGTTCCCGCTGAGAACCGCTTTGCAATTGTTCTTATAAGAGGCGGCGACAGCTTTGACCCGACGCGCTTTACGGAGGACGAGAGCTATTTTGAATACGGCTGTGACGGGGCTGACGGACTATTCAGCGACAGAAATTTCTTTAACCCTGATATGCTGCTTCATCTTCCAAAGGAATACGAGGGCATAAAAAAGCTTCCGCTTTCGCTTGCAAAGAAGCTTGTTTTCAGCGACCCGTATGCGTGCGCTGTTTTTCAGCACGAGAGAATGAGCGACATAGGCGCGGCGCAGAGCTTCAGAGTCATAATGGCAAGAGACAAGTGCTCCGCAGACGAGGCGATAGAAAAAGCGAAAGAGGAGACCTTTGAGAGAACGGTTATTTTCGGGCTCGGAACTACGGGGCTTTTCATCGGCGACCAGATAAGAAGAAATCACCCGAAGGCAAAAATTCTTTTCATTGCAAGAAGCGACGAAAGCGCCGCAAAGGTAAAATTTGCAAAAAAGCACATAGGCGCAGACTATCTGTGTTCGTTTAACCTCAGCGAAAAGGAAACGGCTGAGAAAATTAAGGAACATTTCGGCTCTGCATGCTCGGCGTTTGCAGGGACAAGCGGAACGGAAACCGAAAGCAGAATAGCCTTTGAACACGGCGCGCTCGGCTGCAACGGAATTTACGACAGCTTTTCACTCGGCCCGAAGGTTACTTTTGACACAATGCCCTTCGGCTTTAAAAACCACGTTATCCTCTCTTCCATTAACTTTACTCAAAAGCATATGGAGGAGGCGATAGAAATTCTTGCAAAAAGTCATTTTGACGAGCTTGTTGAAATGATAGATAAAAACGAATTTACGTCTGCGCCCATAGACGCATATATTAACAAAATCTACTGCAAGGGCGCACCGCTTAAAACAGCGGTTATATGGAACAAAGAATACATCAGCGAGGACGAATAATGAAAGCAATTCAGATTACAAAGCCGTTTGAAATAGGCATTACGGAAAAGGAAATACCTGTACCAAAGGAAAACGAAGCGCTTTTAAGGGTGCTTTACTGCGGTATTTGCGGAGCTGACGTTGCATCTTTTACGGGCAATCAGCCGTTTACCACATACCCGAGAATACCGGGGCACGAATTTTCAGCGCAAATAGTTGAAATCCCCGAAAACGGCAGAGGCTTCAAGGCGGGCGACGTGATAACCTGCAATCCGTATTTTAACTGCGGCGAATGCTACGCCTGCAGACGCGGACTTGTTAACGCGTGTCACGACAATCAGACTATGGGCGTTCAGCGCGACGGCAGCTTTCAGGAATATATCACTATGCCGATAAGCCGACTCATTGACGGAAAGGGGCTCAGCGCAAAGGAGCTTGCGCTTATTGAGCCGTTTTCCATAAGCGCGCACGCGCTTTCAAGAGCCGAAATAAAAAAGGGCGACAGACTGCTTATTATAGGTGCCGGACCGATTGGTCTTTTCGCGCTTATCAAAGCAAAATCAATGGGCGCAAGGGTTGCGGTTGCCGACCTGCTTGAAAGCAGACTTAAGCTTGCAAAAAGCTACGGCGCCGATTTAATAATAAACAGCAAAAAGGAAAGCCTTGAGGAAAAGTGCGATGAATTCACCGGGGGCTGCGGTTTTGACGTATGTGTTGAGGCTTGCGGAGCGCCCGAAACCTTCCTTTCATGCATTGACCGCGCGGCGCACGGCGCAAACATTATTTTAATAGGTAACGGAAAAAGAGAGACAACCTTTGTTCATTCGGTTATTCTTAAAAAAGAGCTGAATATTTTCGGAAGCAGAAACGCATACACAAAGGATTTTGAAACGCTGATTGACCTTGTAGCTTCAAAAGAGGTTGACATACTGAATATGATAAGCGACGTATACACAGTTGAAACAGCAGAAAAGGCGTTTACCTCGCTTGCAAACAACGACGGCTCACTAAACAAGCTATTGATTAAATTTGCCGACGCGGAGTGATAATATGAAAATAATTGACGCACACACGCATTTGTGGAAAAAGCAAAACGGTTATAACCAAAACGGCGCTGTTACCGCCCTTACAAACGGAAGAAGTAACTTTGGCGGAGAGGTAAGACAGATGATGCCTCCGTATATGTTAAACGGCGAAAACACAGCCGAAATGCTCCTTTCAAATATGGATTACGCCTGCGTAAGCGGAGCAGTTGTAACCCAGGAGGTAATGGACGGAAACCAGGACGGCTATCTTCTTTCGGTCAAAGAGCGCTATCCTGAGCGATTCAGAATCTGTTCGCTTTACGACGAGGGAGTACCGTTTAATGTTGAGGGCTTTGACGGAATAAAGCTCTGTGCGTGCAAGCTTAAGGAGCAGGATTTGACAAAGCATTTTGAAGTATTCAAAACAGCTTTTGAAAACGGAAAGTTTATTTCAATTGACCTTGCCGACGGCGATACTCAGACCGCTTCGTTAAGAGAAATTATTCAGCAGCTGCCCGATTTGAGAATTGCAATCGGTCATTTCGGAATGGTTACAAGGGAAAACTGGCTTGAGCAGATTAAGCTTGCAAAAAACGAAAACGTTTTTATTGAAAGCGGCGGTATAACGTGGCTCTTTAACAGCGAGTTTTACCCCTACCCCTCGGCAATTAAGGCAATACGCGAGGCGGCGGATATCTGCGGCTTTAACAAGCTGATGTGGGGCAGCGATTACCCGAGAACAATGGTTGAAATCACTTATAAAATGAGCTTTGATTTTATTCTTAAATCAAACGAAATAAACGACGCTGAAAAGGAAAAGCTTCTCTCAACTAACGCTATAGGCTTTTACGGCTTTGATAAGGTTGAGGAAATTAAGCCCGTTCCTCATATGCTTTAATAAGGACACAAAAATGAAAGAAACAGTAATTCAGTTTGGCGAGGGCAACTTTTTAAGAGCCTTTGCTGACGACTTTATTGACGAAATGAATAAGCAGGGGTTATACGGCGGTAAGGCTGTTATAGTTAAGCCTACGCCGAGAGGTAACCTTGATAAATTTATCGCTCAAAGCTGCCGCTATCATCTTGTTATACGCGGAAGAGAAAACGGCGAAAACGTTTCAAAAATAAAAGAGGTAAAAAGTATCAGCCGCTGTATAAATCCGTATACGGATTATGACGGCTTTCTCGCTCTTGCGTACAATCCCGATTTTCGCTTTATAATTTCAAACACTACAGAGGCGGGAATTGCTTTTGATAAAAGCTGTGCCTTTAACGATACGCCCGCGCTGTCCTTCCCGGGTAAGCTGACTCAGCTTTTATTTGAAAGATACAGGACGGGACTTGGCGGCTTTGTGCTTCTCCCCTGCGAGCTTATTGACAAAAACGGCGACGAGCTAAAAAGCTGTGTTTTAAAGTACGCCCGTCTTTGGAAGCTTGATGAAAGCTTTATGCGCTGGATTGAAAGTGAAAACACATTTTGTAACACGCTTGTTGACAGAATTGTAACGGGCTTTCCGACGGATGAAGCTGACGGGCTGTGTAAGGGCGATTTGCTTCTTGATACGGCTGAGCCCTATCACCTCTGGGCAATTGAGGGCGATTTTGAAAACGAGCTACCGCTCAAAAAAGCGGGCTTTAACGTAATATGGACAGACGATATTACGCCGCTGAAAACAAGAAAGGTAAGACTTTTAAACGGCGCTCACACTACGGTGGTATTCCCTGCGCTTCTCGCAGGAGCAAAGACAGTTGGCGAATGCCTTGAGGATGAGGACATCTGCGCGTTTTTAAAGCATTTTCTTTTTGATTGCGCGCTTAAAGTAGTCGGTGAAAGTGAGGACAACAAGGCATTTGCAAATGCTGTTATTGAGCGTTTTTCAAACCCGTATAT
>CAMNAP010000044.1 GCA_946531445.1 uncultured Clostridia bacterium | reverse complement strand
TTACACTTGCACAAAAGCTCATTAAAGCGCACCTTGTTGAGGGCGAAATGAAGGTTGGAAGCGAAATCGGACTTCGCATTGACCAGACTCTTACGCAGGACGCAACGGGTACAATGGCGTATCTTGAATTTGAGGCTATGGGCGTTGACAGAGTTAAGACAGAAAAATCGGTTGCTTACATTGACCACAACACCCTTCAGACAGGCTTTGAAAACGCGGACGACCATCGCTTTATTCAGACCGTAACTAAAAAGCACGGTATATATTTTTCACGCCCGGGAAACGGTATCTGTCATCAGGTGCATCTTGAGCGCTTCGGCATTCCCGGAAAAACGCTTATCGGCTCAGACAGCCATACTCCTACGGGCGGCGGTATCGGTATGCTTGCTATGGGCGCGGGCGGACTTGATGTTGCTGTTGCAATGGGCGGCGGCACATACTACATCCCCATGCCGAAAATGACAAGAATTAACCTTACAGGCTATCTCAAGCCGTGGGTTTCAGCTAAAGACGTAATCCTTGAGGTGCTCAGAATTATGAGCGTTAAAGGAGGCGTAGGAAAGATTATTGAATACGGCGGAGAGGGCGTTAAAACGCTTTCAGTTCCCGAGAGAGCTACTATTACAAATATGGGCGCTGAGCTCGGCGCAACAACATCTATTTTCCCGTCCGATGAAATTACCCTTGCTTTCTTAAAGGCACAGGGACGTGAAAAGGACTGGGTTGAAATCCTTCCCGACGCTGACGCAGAGTATGACGAAATTATCAATATCGACCTCTGCTCGCTTACACCTATGGCAGCTTGCCCGCATATGCCCGACAACGTTAAGACCACCGACGAAATCGGAAGGCTTAAGGTTGACCAGGTTGCAATCGGTTCCTGTACAAACTCATCTTACACAGATATGATGAAAGTTGCGGCAATACTCAAGGGTAAGACAGTTGACCCGAGCGTTTCGCTTTGTATCGCGCCCGGCTCAAAGCAAGTACTCAATATGCTTGCTCTTAACGGCGCACTTTCAGATATGATAAACGCAGGTGCAAGAATTCTTGAAAGCGCGTGCGGACCTTGTATCGGTATGGGACAGAGCCCCAACAGCGGCGGCGTTTCGCTGCGTACCTTTAACCGTAACTTTGAAGGACGTTCGGGTACTAAGGACGGCAAGATTTATCTTGTATCGCCCGAGGTTGCAGCGGCGTCAGCGCTTACGGGATATCTCACCGACCCGAGAGAGCTCGGCGAGGCACCTGAGATAAAAATGCCCGAGCATTTCATTGTTAACGACAATATGATTGAAGCCCCCGCAACTCCTGAGGAGGCAAAGAATGTTGAGGTTCTCAGAGGACCGAACATCAAGCCCTTCCCCAAGACAGAGCCGCTTCCAAAAAACATTGAGGCTAAGGCTGTTCTCAAGGTCGGCGACAATATTACAACAGACCACATTATGCCCGCTGGCGCAAAGATTCTTCCCTACCGTTCAAATATCCCTCATCTCTCACAGTTCTGCTTCGGCGTGTGCGATGAAACCTTCCCTGAGAGAATCAAGGCTGAGGGCAAGGGCTTTGTAATCGGCGGAGCTAACTACGGTCAGGGCTCATCGCGTGAGCACGCGGCGCTCGTTCCGCTTTACCTCGGAGTTAAGGCTGTAATTACAAAGAGCTTTGCAAGAATTCACGTAGCAAACCTCGTTAATGCGGGAATACTCCCCTTCACCTTTGAAAATGAAGACGACTATGACAGGATTTCTCAGGGCGACGAGCTTGCGCTTGAGGGAATCAGAGACTGTATAGAAAACGAAAAGCCAGTAGTTCTTAAAAACATCACAAAGGGCGAGGAATACAAGCTTGATTCCTCACACCTTTCAAAGCGCCAGAGAGCTATGCTTCTTTGCGGCGGACTTCTTGATTACACAAGAGAAATGAATAAATAAAGAAACGGAGAATTTACTATGAACGATATTGAAAAGAAGGCTCTTGACGAGGCCGTTGAAAAATTCAGAGGACTTATGGAAACTCAGCTTGAAAGAGCAAAGAGAATTAAAGAGGACAAGGATTTTGTTGACTATCAGAATCTTGATAAAATCGTTATCGGTATCTGCGGCGGCGACGGCATAGGCCCGATTATTACAAAGGAAAGCCAGAGAGTTCTTGAGTTCTTACTCAAGGACGAGGTTGCTTCAGGCAAGGTTGAATTTAAGGTTATAGACGGCCTTACAATTGAAAACAGAGTAAAGCATCTCAAGGCTATCCCTGACGATGTTCTTGATGAGCTCAAGGCTTGCCACGTTATACTTAAGGGCCCGACAACTACGCCTCACCAGGGCGACGGTATGCCCAACATTGAAAGCGCAAACGTTGCTATGAGAAAGGCGCTTGACCTCTTTGCAAATATGCGCCCCGTTAAGGTTCCCGAGGAGGGCATTGACTGGACCTTCTTCAGAGAAAACACCGAGGGCGGCTACGCAGTAGGCTCATACGGCGTTAACATTACAGACGACCTTGCAGTTGACTTTACTGTTGCTTCCGAGGAGGGCTGTGAAAGAATAGCGCGCCTCGCTTACGAATACGCAAGAAAGAACAAGAAGGAAAAGGTTTCAATAATCACAAAGGCAAATATCATTAAGACAACTGACGGAAAGTTCCTCAACATAGCTAAAAAGGTTGGCGAGGAATATCCCGAAATCGTAACAGACGACTGGTTTATTGATATTACAACCGCTAAGCTTATTGACCCCGCAAGAAGAAAAGAGTTTAAGGTATTTGTTCTTCCCAACCTCTACGGCGACATTATCACCGACGAGGCTGCTGAATTCCAGGGCGGCGTAGGCACAGCGGGAAGCGCTAACATCGGTAAGAAATACGCAATGTTTGAAGCTATTCACGGCTCAGCTCCGCGTATGATTACTGAGGGCAGAGGCAAGTACGCTGACCCGTGCTCAATGCTTCGCGCAACAGTAATGCTTCTTTCTCACATTGGCTATCAGGCGAAGGCTGACGCTCTTGAAAAGGCGCTTGACAAGTGTATGTTTGAAGAGAAAAAGCTCACTATTACAGGCAGAGATACAGGCTGTACCTGTGATGAATTCGGCGACTATGTAATGGAAACAATCACTAAGATGGCATAACTTTCAAAATGGAGTGTTAAAAATGAAAGACGATATTTCTATTTCTGTAATTAAGCGACTCCCCAGATATTACCGCTTTCTTGAAAACCTTAAAAACAACGGAATAGTCAGAATCAGCTCAAAGGAGCTTGCCGAGAGAATGGGACTCACCGCCTCACAGATAAGGCACGATTTCAACTGTTTCGGCGGCTTCGGCCAGCAGGGCTACGGCTATAATGTTCCCGAGCTGTACGATAAGATAGGTGAAATTCTTTACGTTAATAAAGAGCTTAAAACAATTCTTATCGGCGCAGGTAATCTCGGCAAAGCTGTTTCGTCAAAAATTTTTCAGAGAAAAAGCGGTTTCAGACTCATCGGCGTATTTGACAAAAACGAGGCTCTTGCGGGCAAGATTATAAGAGGTCTTCCCGTTAGACACATTGATTATCTTGAAAACTTTTGCAGGGATAACAACCCCATTTGCGCCGTAATATGTATTCCTTCAAACGATATGAAGGAGTTGACCGACCTGCTATGCAGACTCGGAATCAGGAGCTTCTGGAATTTCTCAAATTACGACATAGCGATGGCACATCCCGAGGTTCTTGTTGAAAACGTACATTTAACCGACTCTCTTATGACGCTCAGTTATATTACCGAAACCAGGCTCCTTGATGAAGCACAGGAGGGATAACCTTGAAAAGAATCAGTAATAAAGAAATTGCCGACGTTGTAAGGTTTACGGACAGCAAGGTTATAATAGTTGAAAAAAAGCCGACGCTTAATACTGCGTCGGGCTACAAACCGAATTATTATATTCTTGACGCTGAAACGCTTGAAAAAGAGGTTATTACCAAAAACGCGTATCTTATGAAAAAGTTCGGCAGCTCGTTTTTAAAAATCAGCGAAAGCATTGCTAATCTTGTTCAATGCGACGCGGCAATACTTGATGACAGAAGCGTTTTTGTAATCTTCCCAAACGGACAGTGCGGACTATTTGACCAGGACGGAAACGTTGTTTGGAACGACACGCTTTCCTACAATTCAAAGCCCGTTACCTCGCTTGCCGTTGACGGCGATTACATCTGGTGCTGCTGTAAAGAGGAAAACTGCGTTATCCGCTACTCGCTTAAAACTAAGCTCAGCGTAGACATAAGAATAGGGGCAAAGGAAGCGAAAACTTTTATTCTTCCCACTTCCCTTTCATCAGACGATGAGAGCATCTATGTCTGCTGTAATAACGCAAAGCTAAGACGCATAAGCAAAAGCGATTTTAACGTAAGCGACCTCGGCGCGCCGATACCCGGACTTCAGAAGTTCTACAGAATTAAGGACCACGCCTTAATCTGTACAACCGACGGAGCGTATATTGATTAACTAAAAACAGACTCACTATACAGTGAGTCTGTTTTTTATTTTACAGTTACGGCTTTAACCTTGCTGAATTTTCCGTAATACTTTTTGCCGCGGAATTTTATGTAGGCTCTGACCTTAACATAGTAGGTATGTCCCTTAGTAAAGCCTTTACCTGTAAACGCTGTCTTTTTAACAAGCTTTCTTGCGGCGACGTCCTTAAAGGCGCTGTCGTGTGCGTAGACAATCTGATAACCTGCTGCGCCCTTAGTCTTTTTCCAGACGGTTTTAATTTTACCTCTTCCTGCTGCGCTGACGCTTTTTACTTTAGCTTTTGATGGCTTACAGCGTGCTTTTACCGCAGCGCTGTATTTACCCCAACTTCCGCCGGTGTACGCCCTTACGCGAATCTGATAAAGATGTCCTTTTGTAAGACCCCTGAGCTTTGCACTGTGAGTGGTTACAGTCTTTGAGAAGGTATTACCCTTTGTAAGATTTTTAACCTTAATGCGGTATTTTGTAGCGCCCGATACCTTATTCCACTTAAGCGTAATTGAATTTACGCTTGTACCGCTCACCTTAAGTCCGCTGACCTTTGAAGAGGTTGTTGCTACAGCGGTTGAGGTGTCGCTGGGCATATTATAGAATACGGGAATGTAAAACGTTTTGCTGTTTTTAAGCTGACCTGCGTTTTTATACGCGTTATACTTTGAAACAGACTCGGTTGACGGAGCGTCTACATTTTGCATATACTCGTGGTCATATAGCGTGCCTGAGCTTTTGTTTACATTGAATTTTTCAAGATATGTAGTGTACTGATACGCAAGATATTTATCTGAAATATACCACGCTCCGCCGTAGATTGTTTTATACGGATTTGTCCACGGTCTTGAATAGGTAAAATAAGTTGTTCTAAGCTTTGATACGGGGACGTAACCTACCGCTCCGTTGGTTGAATATGAGCCCGAGTCGCTGTAAAGCTTAACCTTGTAATAATCGCCGCAGTTGGCAATAAAGCTCATTCGCTGACCCGATTTAATTGATGTGACGGTTCCGCCTGCCTTTTTAGTGTTTGAATTATAAGATGAATAAAGCTTTGTGTCACTGCTTGCAAGAAGAAATCCTGAAGCCCACTCAAGCCCCGACATACCGCCGCTTGTTGCGCCTATACTGTAGTAGTTATACATACCCAGAAACGGGCTCTTATTACCTGCAGTTCCGCTCGCCGTCGGGTTAGCTGAGCCAACCTCTTTAACTATTCTTGAGGCAATATAGTATGCGCTGATATTGTGCGCCTTTGCCGACTCCATAACCGCCTGAGAATACTTGATTTTGTTTCCGCTTGCGCTTTTGAGAGTTACGCTGTTACCCGATGTATCAAGATAGGTAATGTTAGCGTTTTTCATCCAAGTGTTTTTAATTATTGCTTCAACTCCGCTCTGTGTATGGGCGGAGTTATACTTATTGGACTCAAACTGGAAAATGTGTTTTTCATCAAGCCAGTTTCTTGGGTCCATATAATATTCAACGGCAAATTCAGACGCTGAATAACATCCCGAATACTGATAAACAAAGCTTCCGTTCTTTTTACACTTTGAGCAGGAACAGTAATATTTATTGTTGTACCCTTTTTCAAGAATCTGCTTTCTGTGACTTGAACGCTCACCGCTGACGGCAGAAGCAAAGCTGAGCCCCGTTACAAAGGGCTTGAATTCCCAATTGGGATATTCTGCGTGAAGCTTAACGAGGCTTTCAATATAGCTGTCGGGAAAGCCGCTGTTTTTGAGCTGTTCAGCATAGGTTGCAGCCTTAACCGTAAAAGCCGGGCACACCGCAGAAACGGCAAGTGTTAATGAAAGTATTGCTGAAAGAAATTTTTTCATAGGCATTTAGTTGAGATATTCTTCTCTCTTTCACTTCAATTTACAAAAAGTTGTTACACAATTATAACATTTTGTTACCGTTTTGTCAAATTTAGCGATAAATCACACATACTATACTACATTTAAAACGTGCTTGAAATATGTCGTAAAATCATATATAATGTTGTAAACAAGAGTAAATTGATGAAAGGCCGTATTATTATGGGCGACATTAAGAATTCAAAAGAATACACACCCGAACAGGTTAAAGAGAATATAAAGCGCAATATTGCCGCGCTCAGAATTCACAACGGTTTAAAGAAACGCGACGTTGCTAACGCTTTAGGTATAAAAGAAAACACATACAGAATCTGGGAGGACCCGAGCAGAAGCTGTCCGAAGCCGCATGACATCGTAAAGCTGGCGGCTATATACAATGTTTCGTGCGACTTTATTTTAAACGACAATGAAACGGCTCCCGCTAATCAGGTTGCTTGCGACAGCGAATACAACGTCCCTAAGAAAAAGACGTACTTAACAGAGCTTGACAGCTTTGAAAAGCTTCTTGTAATGAAGGCAAGACGTCTTTCCCCCGCAGGAAAGCAAAAGATAGGCGAAGAGCTAAGTAAACTTCTTGAAGAGGAAGAAGCATAAAAAGAATCGGTTTACCAAACGGTAAACCGATTCTTTTATTGTTATTAGTAATTTGAACGCGTTGTGTAGTTAACCTTACCGCCTACAGTTCTTGTAAGCGTATAGTTCTTGCCGTTTCTTGCAACGTTAAGAGATACTTTTGCGGGCTTAATCTTGTAGCTTACCATAAACTGACATGTAAGCTTCCCGTTATTACAGAACATTCTTATCTTGATTGGATACTTAGTTGTGTTTTTGAACTTGAAGTCCTCAGAGCCCCAGAAAATAGCCGAGTCTCTGCCCGTCGGAGCATATGTTACCTTCTGCGAATGCTGATGGCGTTCAACAATTTTGAAGTTTGAAAGAAGCGCCGCGTTGAACATTGTTGTTGCAACCTGACAAACTCCTCCGCCGATTCCGTCAGCATGGCTGTTAGCACCCGTAAAGATAGTTGCTGGCTTGTATCCCTTTGCAGCAGTTCTCTTACCTACTGTTGCGTTAAATGAGAAGGTAGCTCCCGGGTTAACAATTGTTCCGTCAATTGCCTTGCAGGCAAGCTTGAGGTTAGTTGTTCTGTTCGGGTTATATGGATAATTAGTTGTATACGACTTGTAAACTCTGCCGAAAATGCTCGACATCTTAACGCTCCACGGTCCGTATACAGTAACCTTTTTACCGTTTTTAGTATATGTTTTATAAGCTCTTATCTTAACGAAATAAGCAATTCCGTTGTCTGCAACCTTAATGTTTTTACCGCTTCTTGAACCCTTTGCGTTTGTCTTTTTAGCGTTTTTAAGCTTTCTGTTGGCAGCATACTTAATCTGATATCCGCTTGCGTTATAAACGCCTGTCCAGTTAGCGTAAATCTTATTGCCCTTTTTCTTTACAACATAATTAAGAGTTGGCTTTTTAGGCTTTGTACAGGTAAGAGTCATTGCGCTGAAATCGCTCTTTACAGTGTGGTCGTTGTTTGTTTTGTACGCAATTACAAAAAGTCTGTAAACCGTTGCGCTGTCAACGTCTGAAAGCGTTGCGCCCGGTGATTTAACAGTTGCAAGAAGCTTTGCGTTTTTGCCGTTTGCGTCGTCAGCCTTGTAAACCTTATATCCGCTTACGCCCTCAGAAGCCTTTGTGTTCCAGCTTAAACTGATAGAATTCTGCTGTACCTTGTCAACCTTAATGCCTTTTACTATTGTAGGATAGACGCTGAACTCCTCACTGCTGCTGCCTGAATAGTTTCCGATTCCCTTAAACCTGGCTCTTCCCGTTTTGTAGCCTGCTTTGTCAAGCTTTGTAAAATCAACACTGTAGTCCCTGTTCTTTTTAAGAGTCATTCCGTTATAAGTAACGGTATAAGAGGGGGCTCTGCCAACCTTTGATTTTTCAGTGAATCTAATTTTTACATTACTGTCGCTCAATGACTTTGGCGCAATTGTAAAAGTGCCCTTTGCGCTTCCCTTGTAAGCGCCGACGCCCGTTACGGTAATAGCGCCTTCGCCTGCATTAACGTTATTTGAAAATACAGCTTTATAGTCTGTGTTATTTACAAGCGTAACTGTTTTCGGGTTTCCGCCCTCGTCTGTTGTTGTAAGCTTAACAGTTACTGAAGGCTCAATTGCCGAGCCTGTATATGTATACGATGAATTTGTTGCGCTGACAACAGCTGAGCTGATGTCTGCAGGCTCTGCCGCATTAATACTGAGTCCAAAGCCTGCAAGGCAGCTGACCATTAAGGCAACTGCGAAAGTGATTGAGATAATTGTTTTCTTCATTGCTTTTCCTCCTATTTCTGGCCGTAATAAGCATTTTCGCCATGCTTTCTTAAATAATGCTTATCAAGAAGATAATCTTCTATTCCGACATCGCTGTCCCCCGAAAGAGTCGCAATGCTTTCAGTTTTAAACGCCATTTTGGCAACCTCTTCAAGAATGAGTGAATTCTGAACGGCCTGAATCTCATCCTTGCCCCAGGTGAACGGCCCGTGTCTGTGAACAAGAACAGCAGGACATTCCTCGGGCTTTATACCTCTTTTACCGAACTCCTCAACAATAACCTTGCCCGTGTTGAGCTCGTAATCGTCTTTAACCTCATCTTCAGTTAAAGCCCTTGTACACGGAATGTCGCCGTAGGCAAAATCCGCATGAGTTGTTCCGTAAGCGGGAATATCGCGGCCCGCCTGCGCCCAGGCTACCGCCCAGGGCGAATGTGTGTGAACTATGGACATAACTTCGGGAAAGTTTCTGTATATTTCAAGATGAGTCGGCGTATCGCTTGACGGATTGAGTCTGCCTGAATATTTACGTCCGCTCAAATCCATAACGACCATATCCTCAGGCCTCATTTTGTCATAAGCAACTCCCGAAGGCTTTATTACAACAAGCCCCTTATTTCTGTCAATTGCGGAAACGTTACCCCAGGTAAGAATAACAAGTCCGTATTCAACGAGCTTTAAATTTGCTTCGTATACCTTTTGCTTTAAATCCTCTAACATACTGTCTCCTTACGTTCAGGGATAACCTAAACATTTTCATACGCCGCTTTTTCAGCCGCGATTGCATTTTCGTAAAGCTTCATATATTTTTCAAATCCCTCGGTGTCGTTTCGGTCGGGAATTTCGGTTGAACTTTCACAATCCAAGAAAACCCTTGAGTTGAGGAATTCCTCAAGCGGCATACCGTTTTTGTCTATAAGATAAGCCGCAAGCAAAGCAGCGCCCCAGGCACCGCCCTCTCCCGCCGTTTTCATAACGGAAACCGGCGCGCAAAGCGCTCCCGCCATTAAGCGCTGACCTACAACGGGAGTTTTGAAAAGTCCGCCGTGGCCGAACATTCTGTCAATTGTAACGCCCTCTTTTTCAAGAATTTTCATTCCGATTTTAAGCGTTGCCATTGTACTGAAAATCTGAGCCCTGAAGAAGTTAGGAAGCGTAAACGAAGCGCCCTTTGAACGAAGGAACATCGGTCTTCCGTCGTCAGTGTGTGATACAGGCTCACCCGAGAAATAGTTGAAGTTAACGAGTCCGCCGCAGTCTGAGTCGCCCTCAAGAGCGCTGTTATAAAGCAAGTCATAAACCTGCGGCTTAGTAAGCTTACTGCCTGCCCTTTTTGCAAAATCAAAGAGCATATTCACCCAGTAATCAAGGTCTATACAGCAGTTATTACAGTGCACCATAGCAACGGGAGCTCCTGCGGGAGTCGTTACCATATCTATTTCTTCATAAACATTATTAAGCTGTTTTTCAAGTACAACCATTGAAAAAATTGACGTGCCTGCGCTGACGTTACCTGTTTTTACGCTTACACTGTTTGTGGCAGTCATTCCCGTACCTGCGTCGCCCTCGGGCGGACACAGCGGAATTCCCGACTGAAGATTTCCGCTTTTATCAAGAAGCCTTGCGCCCTCCTCGGTAAGCACGCCTGCGCATTCGCCCGCAAGCGCTACCTTTGGCAGAATATCTCTTATATCCCAGCTGTACTTTTTAACGTTTTCAAGAGAAGAAAACTTATCAAGCATAGCCTCGTCGTAATTATTAATTTCACTGTCTATCGGGAACATACCCGACGCGTCGCCTATACCGAGCACGTTTTCGCCCGTAAGCTTAAGGTGAACGTAACCTGCAAGCGTTGTAAAATACGCAATGTCTTTAACGTGTTCCTCGCCGTTTAGGATAGCCTGGTATAGATGGGCAATGCTCCATCTCTGCGGAATATTGAAACCGAAAAGTTCAGTGAGCTCGGCTGCGGCTTCGCCCGTAATTGTGTTTCTCCACGTTCTGAACGGAACAAGCAGCTTTCCGTTTTTGTCAAACGGAAGATAGCCGTGCATCATAGCCGAAAAGCCTATAGCCTTAAGCGTTTTAATCGGCTGACCGAGGTTTTTAATAAGCTCGCCGTAAGCCTCTCTGAGCCCGTCAAAAATCTCATCTGTATGGTAGGTCCACACTCCGTTTTCATACCTGTTTTCCCACGTAAAGCCACCCGACTCAACGGGATTATAGTTTTCGTCAATAAGAACAACCTTTATTCTTGTTGAGCCGAATTCAATGCCGAGGAATTCATTGCCTTTTAACTCATATGCTACCATAATTCGTGCTTCCTTTATAATAATTCATTATAATAATACTATATTTAGTTTTATAAATCAATATAATAATTATATTATTTTAAATATTTTTCCACTCTTTTTTTGTACTTTTTGACGTAAATTAGTGTAAGAACATTAAGGAGCCTGTCAAAAGTAAATAGAATGACATAAGCCGCCGCAAGCATAATGACAATTCCGATTGTGCCGAGTTCATTTTCAAACGGTATTCCGAAAACATAGACAAGAAGAAGCTCGGAGCCTACAACGCCCAAATTAAAAATAAAAAACTTTATTAGTATTCTAACGATTCTGAATTTTATTTTATCTATATCCTGTCTGATAATCGGGTAATAGCCGCTGAAAACGGCGTACAATAGCGCCGCGCTCTTACTCGGAAGCAGTATCAGTGACAGCACGCTTACCGCTGCGTACACAGTAAACGCAGTTTTCTTTCCGAACGTTTCAACTATTACAATAAGCAGAATTCCGCAAATCAGCGGCGCTGTGTAATCAAGAATCCAGACAACGCTCGCAAGCGCAAGCAGGCTTACGGAAAGTGCGCTCATAACCCCTGACACAGCAACCCTTATGCTGTTTTTCATCTGTTGTTAACCTCTTTTCAACAAACAATTTAATATTAATTTAATATTATAATAATAAATTATTAATGTAAATAGTATGAATTAATCGTTAATATTTTTTTGATTTTTTGTAACAAGTATTTACTTTTCAAAGACCCTGTATTATAATAATCTAAATTAATATGTCAACGACTATTTATAATAAAGCATCTAACTATAAGGAGTGTTCCGCTTGAAAAAGAGTATAGCAGTAATATTGATTTTAGTAATTTCACTTACGGGCGTATTTGCTGCCTGTTCTAAAAAAGACGAAAAAAAGAGCGGCTCTGACGAGGTAACTGTTGAAACCGCAGGCGGTCTTAATGACGCCGATACAGAGATTGACTTTGTCGAGGTTGAGGTTACGGACAAAAACGGCGAAGCTGTTACTGACGCAGACGGTAAGGTACAGACTGAAGAAGTTCCCGTTGTTATTGAAAGAGATAAGAAAGGACGTCTTGTTGCTTACAGACTTGATAAGGAAGGAAACAAAACAAACGTAACCGTTCCTTATGACCAGCAGCCGACTACTAAAAAGAAGTCAAAGAAAGATAAGACTACAACTACAACAAAGAAGAATACAACAAAGAAAACTACAGCTAAAACAACAGGCGGTGAAAAGACAACCGAGCCTGAGCCCACAACAAAGGCTATCTCAGGCGTTCCCAAAACGAGCGACAGCGGCACACCTGTTATATTCAGCGATAAAGACCAGCAGAGCGTTAAGAATATTCTTGAGGTTCCCTATCTTTTCAAATCAAGCTATGAGAATTCTCAGGGCGTTCCGATTGATATAGCAACCCACGCCGCAATCTGGATGGCAAAGAAGGACGGCTTACAGCCCTCAACCTTTGCTTCGGGAACAATTGTACTCGGCCTCTTCAAGTATTTCGGCCAGACAGTTGTTAACTTCAAGGGAAAGTGTAATTCGGACGGCGACAACGCTAACATCTCTTACAATTCCTCAAACGGTACGTTTGTAGTTTCTTCAATGGAAGAGAAGAAGCAGGATGTAACAATTACAAGAATTGAGGACCTCGGAAACAATTACTTCAAGGTTACCGCTTCCGTAACAAACGGAGACGGCAAGAGCAAGGTAGTTGCAATCCTTCAGAAAAACAAGCTTGACCTTGAGCTCGGCTTCTCAGTAAAAGCCCTCAAGTGGTCATAATTACAAAATCAAAAGACACCCATTGGG
>CAMNAP010000043.1 GCA_946531445.1 uncultured Clostridia bacterium | reverse complement strand
TTTATGCCCAGGGGTCCTGCTCAACGGGAATTCTTATATCTGAAAGATATGTTATGTCTCCCCAGAGGAACCATTCGCCTGTGCTCGGCTTTTTCCTAAGCGAAATCGGACGAGGATTATCTGCTCCTGATGAAGTAAACCAAAGCGTTGCGTATCCTTCATTCTGATATGAATACGGATTTTCGTTTACCTCAATTGAATACGGAACAGAGGGCTGATAATTATTCTGTGGACTTGTTCCGTTAAAGTACGAGCGCACTACATACATTTTACCGCCTAATCTTTCGCGGATAAACTGCTGCTGAAACGGTGAAAGAGGCTCAGGTCCTTTAAGTACATTGAGCATTTCAATCGTTTTTTCGGGGTTTGCTTCATAGTTAGCAAGAGCCGCAATTGCGAGCGCCGCTGTGTTAAACGGCGACGACAAATCAGCTATTGCTCTCATCTCCTCAGCTGATGAAGGAAGAGAGCTGAAAGTAATAGTCTTTCCCATATTAGTCCTCCTTAAAACTTTCCGCCGCCTCCGCCGAAGGTGCTTCCTGACGAGCTTCTGTGTGTTGAACTTCCGCCTGATGACGAGTCACTTCTTGCAGTCTTTGATACGTTTGAATAAAGGAAGGTATCAAAAGCACCTGTAAGCTGAAGCGAATCCTGTACAAGATAATCTGATGCATTACTCTTGAATCTTACGGGCTTGTAATCAGCTTTAATTTTAGTAATGATGAGGAAAGCCGCAATAAGTCCGATTGCAAGAGAAATAAAGAAAGCCTTGATTATCTGCGTTTTCAGTCCTTTGATGTTTTCTTCAGAGCGCTTTGCAAAAATGTCAAATGCCGTAGCGTAACTTCCGTTTGCAAGGTATGATGACATTTCGTTTCCGATATTTTGTATTTCTTCATCGGTAAATGCTCTAATACATTTACCGTGGGTTGCAATATGCCAGTCGCGGCTTTCAAGACAAATCATCAGCATTACGCCGTCTTCATTTTTACCGATACCGTATTTATTGTCAATGAAATAGTCGTCAGTATAATCCTGAGCCGACTTACCATCAAGCGAAACAACAGTAATTACAGCCACATCTGCCTTGAGTCTTTCACTCATTTCATCAAGTCTTGCAGAAAGACTCTGCTCTTCTTCTGCAGTAAGTAAATCAGAATTGTCAACCACTCTCGGTGCGTGACTGTCTGCAGCAAATACAGGAAGCGCGTAAATGAAAACAAGTATGAATGCAATACTGAAACTTATAATTCTTTTTTTCATAACGACACCCCCTTAAAGTATTCCGAGCAGTCTGCCGACTACAAATACAACAGCCGTTATACCTGCTGCAGCACCTGCGAATACGCCGATAAGCTTATTCTTATCAACAGGAACGTTACCGATAAATTTTCCGCTTTGTCCGTTCATAGCGAATGTATAGGTTTCATTATTATACTTTGTATTAAGAAGCCATACGGGATAAAGCGCATATTTTGACGTACCCTTAACAACCTTAACAGAGCTGTTCTGAGGAGTGACCGAAGCGTAGCCTACAACTGTATCTCTTAATACGTTTTCAGCGCTTCCCTTTACTCTCTCATTAGCTCTTGGAATACTTGCTTCCATATCAACGTCATATTTATCTGCAAGATAGCCTGCAAAATAAGCCGTCTGGAAATCAACTGCTTCATTAAAATTGAAAGGCTCAATTGACTCCATAAGGTCGTCAGCCATTTTAGTTGAGCCGTCAACGGGAATGTTCTGAAAGCTCATATTGCCCGAACGGAAAATGTCATAATAGCTTGTCTCTGTATAATCATATTTCTTATCCGACCAGGTTCTTACCTTTGTTCCCTGATACTGAACAGCTGCGTTAATATCTGAATCGAAAAGCCAGAAAGGAACATATATTCCCTTGATTTCTTCAAGCTTGTTATCGCTTGTGAAGTTATTGGGAGCAAACCTCTTCTTTGAAGTGTATTCTTTAAGTTTAGCCTTTGCTGCCTTTTTATCAAACTTGAACGGGATGATATAATCGGGCTTTAAAACACCTGAAAGACGTCCGCTCATTACCACGGGATTACCGCAGTAAGGACACGAGGTTGCGGCTGTATTCTCATCGCCTACAATCTCACCGCCGCAGGATTTACAGATGAATACTGATACGCCGTCTTCCTCGCCGTTCCATTCAGTTGCATTAGTGTCCCAGTTAAATTCATCGGGCTCTTTTGCTTCATCAACGTTTCCCTCGGGAATATCTGCTTCCTGAGTGTCAAGCTTTTCGTCACGCTCGTTATACTCGGCTAAATCAAAAACAGTATCACAAAACGGACATTTCAGCTTCTGCTCGGCGGTGTTGAATTCCAGAGCACCGCCGCAGTTTTTACATTTGTATTGAAATAGTTCAGCCATAAACTCTCCCCTTTCCTATATTAAAAGGAATTCAGTTTACTGTCTGTCGTTGTTGTCAAACGGGTCGCCGCACTGAGGACAGAACTTAGGCGGATTCTTCGGGTCGTCGGGTACCCAGCCGCACTTGTTACACTTATACTCAGCTCCCGGCTTCGGCTGACCGCAGTTAGCACAGAAGTTGCCCTGATTTACTGTTCCGCATGAGCACTGCCATCCGCCTGCGTTTGCTTCAGGCTTCGGAGTTCCGCAGTTGGGACAGAACTTTCCTGTTGCCTGTGTGTTGCACTTGGGACAGGACCAGCCTGCAGCCGCGGGTGCCTGCTGCTGTTGCTGCTGTCCCATATTGAACAGCTCTGTTGCTGTATTAGCAGCGCCGCCTGCAACGCCCATTCCCATACCAACGCCTACAAAGCCGTTAGCTGAGCCGTTAGGATTATTACCTGCTCCGCGGATACCTTCGCCGATATTCTCAAGATATACGCCGCCTGCCATACCGGGATTTCTTCCTGCAGCAGCGCCTCTCTGATACTTCTTGAGGTATTCAGCGTCTTCTTCGTTCATTACAACAGGATTGAGGGCAATCTTTACTACCTCAAGTCCTCTTCCCTCTGCCCAGTCGCTTCTGAGCGCTTCATTCATAGCGTCTTTAAGCTCGTTAGTGTGAGCGGGAATCTGGCTCGGACGAAGCTCAAGGCCTGAAAGTGTACCAAGTCCCTGTGAAAGAGCGTCAACGAATTCAGTTTTAAGCTGTCCGTCAATTTCTTCTCTTCTGTATTCGTCAGCAACGTTACCGCAAACCTTTGCGTAGAAGGTAATCGGGTCAGCAATTCTGTATGAATATACGCCGCTGCAACGAAGGTCGGTTTCCATATCAAGCCCTATCTTTGAGTCAACAACTCTGAATAGAACAGGATTAGGAGTACCGAATTTATTATCAAGGATTTCCTTTGTATTGAAGTAGTAAATCCTCTGGTCCTTTGCGGTGTCTCCGCCAAAGGTGAAACGCTTTCCGAGAACCTTGAAGCTCTCTTTAAGTGATTCGCCGAGATTTCCCGTAAAGATACTCGGCTCTGTTGATGTGTCGTATGTAAACTCGCCGGGCTCCGCGCAGGCTTCAACAATCTTTCCCTGCTCAACAATAATCATACACTGTCCGTCTGCTACTGCAATACCCGAACCGTTTGAAATAATATTATCGTTGCCCTTTGTGTTTGATGAACGTGAAGACGTTCTTTTCTGTCCTTTAACAACAAGCACCTCTTTATCAATACTGTCACAATAGAAAAATTCTTTCCACTGGTCAGCGAGCGTACCGCCTAAGGCACCGATACCTGCTTTAATAAGTCCCATAATCTTTCTCCTTTCAAAAATACAAAATTTGGGTATAATAGCCCTATTTTCATCTTAATTATACTAAATCATATTCAAAAAGTAAATAATTATTTTAAAAAAAAGAGAGGCATTGCCTCTCTTTTTATAACTCACTCTCAAGCTTTATAAATTCTTTCTTTGCATTCTCAAGCCACGCCTTACGCCACTCTTCAACTCCGACTGTGAAGCTCGCCTCAAGAAATGCCTTTGTCATTTCAATTCCGAGAGTCGGAGCAATCATCCATCCGCCCATACAGAGAATGTTTGAATCATTAATAACTCTGCACATTTTAGCGCCGTATGTGCTTTCAACACAAGCCGCGCGGATGCCCTTGAATTTGTTTGCAACCTGTGACATTCCCATACCCGTGCCGCAGATAAGAATTCCCAAATCAGCATTACCGTTTTGAATATCCTTTGCGACGAGAGGTGCTACCTCATAAAAAGGCACAGCCTCTTCTTCATTTGAAGGACCGTACACTGAATGCTCAACTTTCTTCTCATTTAAATATTTTTCAATTTCACATCTGAGCGGATAACCTGACTTATCCGAGCCTATAGCAATTTTCATATTCATACCTCTTATTATTGATTTATATCAATTATATTATAACCGTAAACTATTGTCAAAAAATTTATGTTGTTTATTATTAAACAATATGTTAATATCAAGTTATCAAGTAAAAGGAGTTTCGCCATGACAGTTAACGAGTATATGAAAATGATTAACTCCGTTATTGAAAACGGAAAATATAAGGATAACTGGCAATCTCTTTCGGGACATAAAACTCCCGAATGGTACTATCAGGGAAAGTTCGGAATTTTCATTCACTGGGGTATCTACAGCGTTCCCGGATTCGGAAATGAATGGTATTCGCGCTCAATGTACGACACAAACGTCAGAGAATACGAGCACCACAGAAAAACTTACGGAGCGCAAAGCGAATTCGGCTACAAGGACTTTATTCCTATGTTCAGGGGTGAAAAGTTTAATGCTGAAGAATGGATAGCTCTTTTCAAAAAAGCGGGAGCAAAATACGTAATGCCCGTGTGCGAGCACCACGATGGCTTTGCTATGTATAAGACAGATTTTAACCGCTGGAACGCGTGTGAAATGGGGCCGCACAGAAACGTTATAGGCGAGCTTAAAGAGGCTTGTGAAAAGGAAGGTCTTCACTTCTGCGGCTCAACGCACAGAGCGGAACACTACTTTTTTATGAATCCGGGCAGACTGATAGACAGCGATGTAAACGACGAAAAATACGCCGATTTTTACGGTCCTGCAGTATACACTCCCGAATATGACCCAAAGTGCTTCGGCGCGTCATCGGAGGACACATATTCTAACGGCGCAAGCGAGGAGTGGCTAAAAGACTGGACCGTAAGAACGTGTGAGCTTATAGACAAATATCAGCCGTCAATTCTCTATTTTGACTGGTGGATTCACAATCACTCTTTCAAGCCTTATCTCAAAAAAATCTGCGCTTATTACTATAACAGAGCTGAAGAATGGGGCAAAGAGGTTACTATCAACTATAAGCACCAGGCTTTCCCGCCGACTGTTGCCACCTTTGACGTTGAAAGAGGCGCGCTTACCGATATATCCCCTGTTCCGTGGCAGACCGATACCGCAATCGGCAAGCATTCCTGGGGTTATACAAAGGACAACAAGTTTAAGAATTCAAGACAGATTATCACAGATTTAATAGACATTGTAAGTAAAAACGGTATGCTTCTTCTAAACGTTGGTCCAAAGCCTGACGGAACGATAACCGCCAAGGAAACTAAGGTACTTACGGAAATCGGAGAATGGCTGAGAAAAAACGGCGATGGTATATACAATACAACATTCTGGAGACAGTTCGGAGAGGGCAAAACGAACGCTGAAGATGGCTTCTTTAAGGACAACGACGAAAAGGCGTACAGAAAAAGCGATTTCCGCTTTACATATAAGAACGGTTTTGTTTACGCCTTTCAGATGCGCCCCGACGGTAAGGACGTTAAAATAAAGGCATTTAAAAAGCAGGTTCCTCACGATTTTTTAGTAAAAAGCGTAACTCTTCTTGAAACGGGAGAAAAGCTGAAATTTGAAAGAAACAGTAAGGAAATGACAATATATACTAACGGTTATAAGAGCCGTAATCCTATTTGTTTCAAGATTGAAATCGAGTAATTAATTACAAATAAATTACAATAATTACAAAAGCCGTACAGTTTCATATAACTGGCGGCTTTCTTTTGACATTTAATATAAATAATAGTATATTATTATATAGTAAATATTAGGAGGTCATTATGGCTAAAGATATTTTGGAAAAGGTCACCGAAGCAGAAGCTCAGTGTAACGAAATAATCAACAACGCCAAGGCGCAGGCAAAAGCTACTGCTGACAACGCCGCCGCCCAAGCACATAAGATTATTAAAGACGCTGAAAAAAGCGCTAATGCCGAGGCAGACAAGAAGCTTGCAGAGATTAAGGCAGGCTGTGACAGTATAATAAAAGAGGCTGAAAACAACGCTAAAAGAATCAGCCTTGATTTATCTATGACTGCCGACAAAAACAGAGACAGCGTTATAAAAGAGGCTGTTGAAAAATTCTTTTAATTACAACATTTTCTGAGCGGGGGTGATAACCATATGGCAAAGCTAAAAATGAAATCCTTCACAATAGCGGCTTTGCGTAAAGACAGAAAATTCCTTATAGAACATCTGCAGGATAGCTCAATTGTTCAGCTTTCTTCCTGCAAAGAATCAAAAGACGGTTTCAGAAAAATTGACTGCACATCTCGCGAGCAGGTATTTGAGCGATACAGAATTAACGCTGAAAAGGCGCTCAAAATACTTGACGGGGTATCGCCTGAAAAGACATCTCTTCTCGCATCATTTTCAGGCAGACGCGAGATTGACCCCGACGAAATCGGAGTTATCGCGGAAACTGCAGACGATATGGCGGCTTATTGCAACAAGATAATCGCTCTTGATAAAACAATAACGGAAAACGCGGCGGAAAAGGTCAGAATCAAGACTTCGCTTGCTCTGCTTGAGCCTTGGAGAGAGCTTGACATTCCGCTTGCCTCTGAGGATACGGATTCAACAGAGATTATAATTGGCTCCGTACCGAGGCTTATTACTGAAAAAGAGCTTGCAACAGAGCTTGCAAAGGACAGTTCACTTTCATTTGATTTGGAAGTAGTGAGCGCTTCAAGGGAGATTACCTGTTTTGTTTTATTTGTGCTTAAAGGACAAAAGGAAGCCGCTGAATCGATTCTTCGTTCTATTGGATTTTCTTATCCGACTGTAAGCTGTAACGGCACACCGCAGACGGAGATTGAAAAATACAACGAAAAGCTGATTGAGCTTGATTCCGAAAGCGACGAGGCGCATAAGAAAATTGAAGCAATGTGCGAAAAGCGCGAGGATATAAAAAACGCAAGCGACTACTACTCAATAAGAGCTGAGAAATACAGAGCTATTAGCACGCTTGACCACAGCGCTCACGCTGTAATAATTACTGGCTTCATTCCCGAAGAGGATATGCCGAGGCTTGAGAGAATCTGCAGCCGCGTTGATTCGTGCGTTCTTGAATTTGAGGACGCTCCCGAAGACGCACCTGTAAAACTTAAGAACAATGCGTTTTCTCAGCCTGCTCAGGGTATTGTTACAATGTACGCCACCCCGAACAAAGAGGACATAGACCCGACTCCCGTGCTTGCGTTTTTCTATTACTTCTTCTTCGGTATGATGTTCTCAGACGCGGGCTACGGCTTGCTTATGACGGGAATATGCGCTTTGCTGATTAAGAAATTCAAGCCCGAAGAGAATATGAGAAACAACCTTAAACTATTTGAATACTGCGGTATATCAACGTTTATATGGGGACTTGTTTACGGCTCAATATTCGGCAACGCGCCTGCTGTTTACTACAACCATTTCACAGGCAAGAACATAACTATGGCAGATATACTTCCCTGGCCTATTCTTGACCAGAAGAAGGACGCGATGACAATTCTCATTGTATCAATTGCTTTCGGACTTATCCATATTCTTGCAGGTATGGCTTGTAAGTTTTACATCCTTTGGAAACACGGCGATAAAAAAGGCGCGCTGTTTGACGTTGGCTCGTGGATGCTTCTACTTGTAGGTGTCGCTGTCGGCGCGGCGGGAACAAAGCTTGGCGACGGCGTTAAGTACGCAGGAATAGGAATTGCGCTTTTCTGTGTTGCAGTATTAATACTTACACAGGGGCGTGATAAGAAGAATCCGATTATGCGGCTTTTCTCGGGCATTGTTTCGCTTTACGACATAACGAGCTACGTAAGCGATTTGCTGAGCTATTCAAGACTTCTTGCTTTAGGTCTTACAACGGGAGTTATGGCAGAGGTATTCAATCTTCTGTCTGAAATGCTCGGCAAGAGCGTAATAGGAATAATACCTATGACGCTTGTATTCATCTTAGGCCACTTAATTAATATTGGCCTTAACGCGTTGGGCTCATACGTTCACACGATGAGGCTTCAGTATGTTGAAATGTTCAGTAAATTTTATGAGGGCGGCGGAAAACCGTTTGAACCGTTCAGCCTTAACAGTAAATATATAAGAATCAAGGAGGAAAATAAAAAATGAGTGGATTAGTATTATCAGTATTGGCAGCAGTAGTTGCAACTGTACTTGCAGGCGTTGGTTCTGCAAAAGGTGTTGGCGGAGCAGGCCAGGCTTCAATGGGCGTTCTTTCAGAGGACCCGTCAAAGTTCGGTAAAATGCTTGTATTAACACTTCTCCCCGGTACTCAGGGACTTTACGGCTTTATCGTAGGTTTCCTTATTCTCGCAAACTGCGGTGTTCTCGGTGGTGAAGCTCCCGACACTGCACACGGTCTTGCATTCCTTGCAGCAGCGTGCGCAATCGGTATCGGCGGTCTTGTTTCAGGAATTGAGCAGGGTAAGACAGCTGTATCAGGCGTTGCAATGACAGCAAAGGACGATAAAAACTTCTCAAAGGCAATGGTATCTATTACACTTGTAGAAATCTATGCGCTTCTTTCATTTATCGTATCCCTCCTTGCAGTTATTTCAATTCCTAACCTTACATTCTGATTGAAAGGCTGACATTAATGAGTAACGAAAACAAGCTTTTTGAAAGCATTATTAACAGCGGTAAAGAGCAGGCAAAAGTTATAACCGACGACGCTCAGGCAAAGGCCGGGGAGGTTATAAAAAAAGCAGAGAATGAAGCAAAGGCTTTATCTGATTCAATTGCCCGGAGTACTGACTCAAAAGCGCTTAATATGAAGAATTCTGCGCTTTCCTCTGCTTCTCTTATAACAAGAAACGCAAATCTTGAAGCAAAGCGAAACGAGATTAACAAAACTCTTTACGGAATTAAAGAATACATACTGTCACTTGATGACAAAAGCTATTTCAGAATTCTTTATTCAATGGCAAAGGATATTAATGAAAAAAACGGAACTTTGCTGCTTAGTGAAAAGGATAAAAGCAGACTTCCGTCTGATTTTGCTGCAAAAATAAAAGAGGCAGGAATTGACGCTGAGATAAGTAATGAAAGCGCTGACATTGACGGCGGCTTCATTCTTCGTTGCGGCAATATTGAAATCAACTGTACTCTTGACGCTGTTATTGAAGATAAAAAGAATGAACTGGAAGACTATATAAACAGTTTACTTTTCAGCAAGGAGAGTTGATATGGCTTTATCATATGAATACTCCATAGGCTCTGTAAGAGCAAAAGAGAAAGAGCTTTTGTCCTCTGCTGATATAGAGGCTATGCTCGCGTGTAAAAGCACGTCTGAGCTTGCGGGATATCTGAGAGACAAGGGCTACGGAGACGGCGAAAGCGTAGATGAAATAGTTAAAAACAGCCTTAAAGAAACGGTTGAATACCTTGAAAGAACTGTTCCCGACCCTGCTGTTTTTGACATATTCAGCTATGAAAACGATGTTCACAACATCAAGTCCGTGTTAAAAGGGCTTCTCGCTGACAGAGACTTTGATAAGCTCATATTGTCACCTCACACAATTAACGTTGACGATATAGTTAAGGCTGTGAGCGAAAACAAATATGAGCTTTTACCCGAGGAATTCAGCGAAGCGGCAAAAAAAGCATATGAGATACTTGCACATACTGCAGACGCAAGACTTTCTGACGCTTATCTTGACGCTGCTTGTATGAAGGCACAGCTCAAGGCTGCAAAAGAATCTGATAACGCATTTCTTAAAGAATATTTTACAACCGAAATATTCTACAGAAACGTCAAAATTGCTCTTCGCGCGGCAATGGCAAACGCACAAAAGAGTTATTATGACGACGCGCTTCTTGACGGATTAGAGGGCTTTGATAAAAAGGATATTATTAACGAAGCTATCAAGGGACTTGATTCACTTTGTGATTATCTTGCACTCAAGGACAGATACTCCTGCTCAGGCGCAATTGAGGAATTCAGAAAGTCCCCTGCCGCTTTTGAGAGATACGGCGAAAATCTTCTTATAAAGCTTGCCAAGGAGAAATGCAAAAGAGCAGGAAACGGCCCTGAGCCTGCGCTCGGCTTCTACATTGCCAAATTATCCGAAAGCAAGGCTATAAACATAATTGCCGTAGGGATTGAAACAGATTCGGACAGCGAGACTACAAGAGAAAGGCTGCGTGAGATTTATGGCTGAGAGAATTGCAATAATCGGCGACAAGGAAAGCGTTAAGGGATTTGCAGCAATCGGCTTTGACATAATTGAATGCGATGAGCCCGAAAGAGCTAACTCTATTCTCAAAACCGCTGTTGAAACAGAGCTTTATACAATTATTTATATGACAGAGGAGCTTTACGTCTCTGCCGAAAAAGAATGTAAAAAATATGAAGAAGTGCAGCTTCCTGCAATTATTCCCGTTCCGGGCATCAAAGGAAACAACGGAATAGGAAAAGAAAGACTTTCGCGTTTTGTTGAGCGCGCAGTCGGAAGCGATATTATATTCAAAAACTGAGGTGAAGCATATGAACCAAGGCACCATTACCAAGGTAGCAGGCCCTCTTGTAATAGCAGAGGGAATGCGTGACGCAAATATGTACGACGTTGTACGTGTAAGTGAAAAAAACCTGATTGGTGAAATAATAGAGATGCACGAGGACCGTGCGTCGATTCAGGTATACGAGGAAACCGCGGGACTCGGTCCGGGAGAAAAGGTTGTTACAACAGGACAGCCTCTTTCAGTTGAGCTCGGTCCAGGTCTAATCGGCTCAATTTATGACGGAATTCAGCGTCCTCTTGAAGAGATTATGAAGCTTACCGGCTCAAATCTTCAGAGAGGTGTTGAAGTACCCGCGCTTGACAGAGAAAAAAAGTGGAGCTTTGAAGCGAGCGCTTCAATTGGCGACAGTGTAAGCGCAGGCGATACTCTCGGTACAGTTAAGGAGACTGCGGCAGTTGTCCACAAGATTATGGTACCTAACGGAATAAGCGGTACTGTTAAAGCTATTAACAGCGGTGAATATTCAGTTGAGGACGTTGCGGCTGTTATAGAAACAGAAAAGGGCGACAAGGAGATTAAGCTTTTCCAGAGCTGGCCCGTAAGAATCGGCAGACCGTATAAGAAAAAGCTTTCTCCAGACGTACTCCTTACAACGGGACAGAGGGTTATTGACACGCTTTTCCCGATTGCAAAGGGCGGCGTTGCGGCTGTACCCGGTCCGTTCGGCTCGGGCAAAACCGTAGTTCAGCACCAGCTTGCAAAATGGGCAGCTGCTGATATTATAGTATATATCGGTTGCGGTGAGCGCGGAAACGAAATGACCGACGTTCTTAATGAATTCCCTGAGCTTAAGGACCCGAGAACAGGCAATTCCCTTATGGAGAGAACTGTTCTTATTGCCAACACGTCCGATATGCCCGTTGCAGCGCGAGAGGCTTCTATTTATACCGGCATTACAATAGCCGAATACTTCCGCGATATGGGTTATACCGTTGCTCTTATGGCTGACTCAACCTCGCGTTGGGCTGAGGCATTAAGAGAAATGTCCGGACGTCTTGAGGAAATGCCCGGTGAAGAGGGTTATCCTGCATATCTCGGAAGCCGTCTTGCACAGTTCTATGAAAGAGCAGGCCGCGTAATTATAAACGGAACTGACGATGTTGAGGGCGCGCTTTCGGTTATCGGCGCCGTATCGCCTCCGGGCGGTGACATCTCGGAGCCCGTATCTCAGGCTACTCTCAGAATTGTTAAAGTATTTTGGGGACTTGACGCAGGTCTTGCATATAAAAGACACTTCCCCGCTATTAACTGGCTCACCTCATATTCACTTTATACAGACCACCTTGAGGGATGGTTCAGAAATAACGTATCTGAGGACTGGTCGCGCTACAGAGGAAAGCTTATGTCACTCCTTCAGGATGAGGCAGAGCTTGAAGAAATTGTTAACCTTGTCGGTATGGACGCGCTTTCCGCGCCTGACAGAATTAAACTTGAAGCCGCAAGGTCAATTCGTGAGGACTACCTCCACCAGAATGCGTTTGACGACACAGATACATATACCTCACTCAACAAGCAGTATCTTATGATTAAGGCCATTATGAGCTACTACGAAAAAGCCGTTGCGGGACTTGAGAACGGCGCAGGAGTAAACGAGCTTATCGCTCTTCCCGTAAGAGAGAGAATAGGACGTTTTAAATACTGCAGTGAAGAGGATATACAAAAGGAATTTGACGCTATTACAGTTCAGCTTCAGAGTGAAGTTAACAGCGCATGCGAAAGGGGTGAAGATTAATGCCAAAGGAATACCGTACTATACGAGAGGTTGCAGGACCGCTTATGATGGTAAGCAACGTAGAAAACGTAAAATATGACGAGCTTGCTGAAATAGAGCTTCCAAACGGTGAGCTTCGCCGCTGTAAGGTGCTTGAAATAGACAAGGGTAACGCGCTTGTGCAGCTCTTTGAATCATCGGCAGGTATTAATCTTTCAGGCTCAAAGGTGCGTTTTTTGGGACGTTCGATGGAGCTTCCCGTTTCTCAGGATATGCTTTCCCGTGTATTCGACGGACTCGGAAATCCGATTGACGGCGGTCCCGATATTATCCCCGACGCAAGAATGGATATTAACGGCAGACCAATGAATCCCGCCGCAAGAAACTATCCTCAGGAATTTATTCAGACAGGCATTTCC
>CAMNAP010000042.1 GCA_946531445.1 uncultured Clostridia bacterium | reverse complement strand
CTTTCGGTTTGTTTTCACTTTAAGTAAGGCAACGCATTTCGACGCAGCTCAATGCTGACATTAAAATTCAGTATTAATTATCTTTCGGGCGGATGGTATCCGCTCATACGTTGCATTATAAATATGTATATGATAAAATAATAATATAAAGCTTAAAAGCCAAAGGGAGAACGGCTATGATTAATGAAAAAATTGACGGCGGAAAAGCGTTTGACTGGGGCGTTACGTCTGAGCAGTACGCAAAATACAGAGATATTTACCCAACTGAGCTTTATAAAAAGCTTCGCACTCTCGGCGTTGCGGCAGACGGTACGGCGTGGCTTGATTTAGGAACGGGGACGGGCGTACTCCCGCAGAATCTTTATAACGAAAAGGCAGAAATTTTTGGCGTTGACATTTCCGAAAATCAGATTGCATTTGCCAAAATGAACGCAGAGAAGAACGGCAGGAAGATTAATTATGCCGTAGCTCCCGCAGAAAACACACGCCTTCCCGACAGAAGCTTTGACTGTATAACAGCGGCGCAGTGCTTCTGGTATTTTGACAGGGAAAAGATGAAAAACGAAATAAAAAGGCTGTTAAAGCCTGACGGAAAATTTATTAAGATATATCTTACATATACGCTTGATGATGAAATAGCATTTAAGAGTCACAAGCTTGTTAAAGATTTTAACTCTGTCTGGACTCCTGAGGCGAGCGGCTCAAAGGATATGTTTGACGATTTGTTTGACGGCAGAGTTACCGAAAGCTTTTACTGCGATATACCGTTCACCCGTGAAAGCTGGCACGGAAGAATGTGCGCGTGCAGGGGTACGCTTGCTTCTATGAGCAAAGAGCAATTTGAAAGGTGGAGCGAAGCGCATATGAAAATGCTTGAAGAATATCCCGAAAGCTTTACAATTAAACACAAGGTTTATATCAGTTATTTTACAGTTGAGAAAAAGCACGAGGTGTGATGCTTTTTTATGAGGTGATAATATGGAGAGGATAGTTCACCCGATTGAGGCGGTGTTTGACGAAAACTCAAAAATACTGATACTCGGCTCGTTTCCGTCGGTAAAAAGCAGGGAGTACGGATTTTTTTACGGACATCCGCAAAATCGCTTCTGGAAAGTGATAGCAAGGATTTGCGGCGAGGATGTACCGCTTAGCATTGAAGAAAAGCGTGAGCTTCTTCTCAGAAACGGCATCGCGCTTTGGGACGTTATCGGCTCTTGCGAGATTACGGGCTCGGCTGACAGCTCAATTAAAAACGCAGTTCCTAATGACCTTAGCAGAATATTTGAGATTGCAGACATTAAAGCAGTTTTTACTAACGGCAAAACCGCCGACAGACTTTATGTAAAATACAACGGCAGAATAGACGCTGTTTGCCTCCCCTCAACAAGCCCCGCAAACGCGGCGTGGAGCGAGGACAGACTTTACGCTTTCTGGAATGAGAGAATAAAAGAATATTTATAACTTGTCATACAGAGTGAAATGTGATAAAATAGATAAATAATTAACAAAGTTTGGAGGCGTTACTGTGTCACAGGAAAAATTAAGCGGTATTTATGACGCTAAGTTTGTATCTGACGGTATTGAAGGAACAACAAGGCTGTATTACGATTTTTCGTGGTTTGAGCAGGATTCCGCTATATATAATCATCAGCTTGGACGTTTTCTTGCGCAGATGGTATGCGTTGGCTACGACGGATATGTTGAGGACGAGACGAAGTCGACAGGATATTTTTATGCTAAGCCAAATCTTACTGTTACTCTTCAGGAGCTTGGATTTAAGGATATTCAGGTTAATCCGACAGCAAAGCGTGACGAGGTTGTATACTTTATTGCAAACAGAGACGTTGAGCTTTCGGGTACAACATACAACCTTCTTTTTACGGGCTTTATCGGTTCATACACAAAGCAGTGGTTTTCTAACTTCGACCCGTTAGGCCTTGAGAGAGTTTGTAACGACGGTAAGGGTTACGCAGGCGACGAGGAGAAGGGAATAATCCACCTCGGTTTTGCTGACGCGAGAGAATACGTTTACGCTAAGCTTACCGACTACATTGAAAGACACCCGAGTGAGCATGAAACAAAGATTATTATAATAGGCCATTCAAGAGGCGCTGCTACGGCAAATCTTCTTGCGGCTAAGCTCATCAAAAACGGCGGCTTTGAAAATCTGCCGCTTAAAAACGAGAATATATTTACGTACTGCTATGCTACGCCTAACGGCGTTCTTATGGACAAGGTTGAAATTCTTGACGATTACAAGAGAATTTTCAACTATGTTTCGCCTGAGGATTTCGTAACAGTTTGTCTTCCTGCGGCGGCAGGCTTTGGAAAATACGGAACTGTTCTTAAAATTCTCGGCGACGATAACAAGAGCTCAAGGAATTATTCGGAAGAAAAAGAGTTTATGCAGCCGTACTTCTTTGAGGCGTTCGGTATGAAAACCTACCACCCGTTCAGAAGGGGTAACAGAGCCGTTAAAAAGGTTATTGACGCGCTTGCAAAAGAGCTACACACTGTTGAGGATTTATACGAAAAGCCGCTCAGAGAATGCTTTAAAACCGTAACGCCCTATGAGTATTTCAGAGATACTCTTTGCGCTTACGTTGCGGGCGCTGAAAATGAAGAGGAGCAGGCAGCAGTTGACAGAGCAATGAAGCTTCTTGTTGAAAGCTCGGTTGACTATGTGGGAACAAGCCCGTGTTACAGAATTACATCTGCGTTTTTCGTGTTCAAGGAGGGAGTCGGCTCAATTACGGGCAACAGACTTCTTAAAACGAATTTCAGCGAGAGTCACAGACCGCACACTTATGCGGCTTATCTTCTCTCAATGAGCGAGGAGCAGCTTATGGCAAACACCTACTCCGCAAGCGAAGAGAAAGAGGACGATAAAGAAGAGACCGAAGAATAATGGAAATATGGATTGTAAGGCACGCTGACCCTGATTATGAAAATGACAGCATAACCGAAAAGGGTGAGCGAGAGGCAAAGCTGCTTGCCAAAAGGCTTTCAAAGTACGAGTTTGATTTCGTTTACTGCTCGCCTCTCGGACGTGCGCAGAAAACGGCTTCATACTACCTTGAAAAAACCGGAAAGACAGCTAAGACGCTCGAGTGGCTGCGCGAGTTTGAGGGTAATATTACCGATGACGGAAAAAGCAGCATATGCTGGGACAGAAAGCCCGACTACTGGACAAGGATTGACGACTACTATTCATATGACAAATGGCTTGACGTTGAGCTTATGAAAAACGGCGACGTTGAGCGTCATTACCGCAAAGTCCAAAACGGAATTGACGGGCTGATGAAAGAGCACGGATACGTTAAAAACGGCAGGATTTACGACGCGGTTGACTCAAATCATAAACGGATTTTGCTGTTTTGTCATTTTGGCGTTGAGGCGGTAATGCTCTCAAGGATATTCAGCATATCGCCGATGATTCTTTGGCACAATTTTGTTGCGCTCCCGACGTCTGTAACGCGGCTTGCAAGCGTTGAAAGGGAAAAAGGAAAGGCAATTTTTAACGCAATTCAGTTCGGCGATTTGTCTCACCTTTATGCAGGCGGAGAGGAGCCTTCATTCGCGGCGCGGTTTTGCGAATGCTACGGTGACGACACAAGACATTAAAAGCTACTTTATTAAGTAGCTTTTGTTTTTTTATTGCGATTTAAAGCGATAAAGCGTTGACAACTCGCTCCGATTGTGATATTATCAATTGAAACGGAGGTACAGTTATGGAAAATATGAGAAAGGAGCAGTTTAAAAGAAAACTGCCGATTCCTAAGGAAATCAAGGAGCAGTACCCTTTGAGCGATGCGGCAACTGCGCTCAAGGAAAAGCGCGACCTTGAAATTGCAAAGATTTTCAGAGGAGAGGACGACAGGCTTGTTTTGATTATAGGTCCCTGCTCGGCTGACAGAGCCGATGCAGTGCTTGACTACATCGGACGCCTTGCGCTTGTTCAGAAGGAAATCAGCGACAAAATTCTTATTATACCGAGAATTTATACGGGAAAGCCGAGAACTACGGGAGAGGGCTACAAGGGAATGTTTCATCAGCCTGACCCCGATAAGAAGCCCGATATGCTTGAGGGTATAATCGCAATACGCGAGCTCCACAAAAACGCAATTGAGCAGACGGGGCTCACCTGCGCGGACGAAATGCTTTATCCCGAAAACGGAAGATACCTTTCGGATTTGCTCTCTTATGTAGCGGTAGGCGCGCGCTCGGTTGAAAATCAGGAGCACAGACTTGTTGCAAGCTCGCTGAGTAACCCCGTAGGAATGAAAAATCCGACGAGCGGCGACCTTTCAATAATGCTCAATGCAATTAAGGCGGCTCAGTCGCAACACACATTTTTGTACAGAGGCTGGGAGGTTGAGTCTGACGGAAACGATATGGCGCACGCCATTCTTCGCGGAAGCGTTGATAAATACGGAATCAACCATCAGAATTATCACTACGAGGATTTGAGGTTCCTTCACGACGTTTACTGCAACGGCGAATATAAAAATCCGTCTGTTATCATAGACACTAACCACTCAAATTCAGGAAAGAGATACTATGAGCAGACGAGAATTGTTAACGAGGTGCTTCATTCAATGCGCCACAGCGATGATATTAAAAAGCTTGTAAAGGGCTTTATGATTGAGTCGTACATTGAGGACGGAAACCAGAGCGTTGACGGAGGAGTTTACGGAAAATCAATTACCGACCCGTGTCTCGGCTGGGAAAAGACAAAAGAGCTTTTATACATAATTGCAGACCAGCTATAAAAAAATAAAACCGAGGAGTATTATTGTACTGCTCGGTTATTTTTTTATTCGCTTTTTGCGGCGGCTTCCTTTTCAGCCTTGCGTTTTGCTCTTTTCTTTTTTGCCTTGTAGCCCATAAGCTTGTCCAAATGCTCTTTCGGAGTTGCATATGAGCCGAGCGTTACGGTCTTTTCACCGTAGGAGCCGTGGAAATCAGAGCCGCCTGTCATAAGGAGCTTTTTCTTTTTACAAAGCTCTATAAGTGAGGCTGTGTCTTCATCTGAATTGTACGGAGACCATACCTCAACACCGTCAAGACCAAGGCCTATGTACTTTTCAATTTCGTCAAAATTATTGTATTTTCCAGGGTGGGCAAGAACTGCGATTCCGCCTGCGCCGTGGATTTCATCAATTACTGTATTAACTTCAGGGTGCTTTGTAGGAGCGAGAATATTTGACTCGCTATCTGTTGAGAAAAGTGTTTTATAAAGCTCGCCGAAAAGTTCGTCAGCATAACCCGCGTCTATAAGAGCGTGCATAATGTGCTGTTTGTAGAGATTGGTTGAGCCGCTTGCGTGAGATATAATGAACTCACTCGTAACAGGAAAACGAGCAGCAACCTTGAGCATCATAATCTGACCTGCTCTTTTTCTTGCTGTTGAAGTTTTTCTGCATATTGCTTCAAGTCTGTCAGGAGCGTCTGCAAGGTAGGAAATTATATGTACCTTTTTTCCTGCTTCGTTATCAAAGGCTGAAAGCTCAACTGCGGGGATAACTGTTACATCGTATCTTTTTCCGATGACCTGACCTCTTACTGTACCTGCTATACAATCATGATCCGTTATGGCAATCGTGTCAATACCGCTTTTGTGTGCTATAACAATTATATCTTCAATACCTACTGAACCGTCGCTGAGTTTTGTATGACAATGTAAATCCGCTGCCATAAAGATCTCCTTTCAGGTAAAGAATATTGGGGTAGTGCCAATTTACCTAACAAAATTGTAACACAAAAAAGTCAAAATTACAATAATTGAAGATTAAATTGTTAATTTAACCAAAAATAGTTTAAATTGCAGACAGAAGTCTATTAAGTTTGCTAATGGGGAGACCGACAACATTGTAATAATCACCGTCTATTTTTTCAACAAGCAATGAGCCGTATCCCTGAATACCGTAAGCGCCTGCTTTATCAAGCGGCTCGCCGGTTTTGATGTAAGCGTCTATCTCTTTTTCAGTCAGTTTAAAAAAAGTTACGCGTGTTTCACAGAAAAATGTTGAATATTTCTTATTCTTAATAACGGTAACACCCGTATAAACGCTGTGAGTTTTGCCTGAAAGTAAGGTGAGCATTGCCTTTGCGTCAGCGCTATCGCGAGGTTTTCCGAGAATTTTTCCGTCAATTGCAACTACTGTATCCGCACCGATTACAACGTCGTTTTCATTTTCAAACGGCTGTGCTTTTACTCTTGAAAGGTAGCATACGGCGTCTGCGGGAGTGATGTTTTCAGGAAGAGTTTCGTCTACATCTGCGCCCTTTACGGAGAAATCCTCTGTAATATATTTGAGAAGTTCCTGCCGCCTCGGGCTCTTTGAAGCTAAAATCATATTCGTTATCCGCCTTTAGTCTATTATTTATTTTACACCTTTATAGTACAGTCCACGCGTAAAGTCAGATTGGCTTTTTTTGTTTAATTTGTACATGTGTATAATGTTTTTTACTTCGTCCTTATCTTCATCGGTAAAGTAAAAGTGTATAAAATCGGTTTTTATCTCAGCAATTCTGTCACTTAAAATGAGCGGCAGGGGGTTGAATATTTCAACGCACGGATAATCAGAGCACCTTACCGGGAACTTATAGCCCTTTCGGTCTGTCAGCGTACCTTTTTTGTTACAACGCTTACAGCCTATTCTGTTTTTTACGGGGCAGTTACGGGTAAGCATAAGGGGAAGCTTGCCGTAAGCTACAATGCCCGTGTCAGAGGCATTAATGTAATTAGCCTGATTAAGAGTCAGCTCGAAGGAAAGTATAGGCGAGTTGAATTTTTCAGCGGTCAGGCTGTTATAGATATTCAGCGCGAAGTCCGCAAAAACATTAAAGCCCATATTTTCAGCCGTTTTATATGCGCCGAGATTTCCTGCAAGGATGTTTTTTACGCCAAGTTCTTTAAGCTGAGTAAGGCGTTTTTTCAGCTTTTCCTCACAACCGAAAAGCCCTCTCGGAAGCTCTGCGCCTGCGTTGAATTTTACAAAATCGCCGTCATCTGACCAAAGGGGAATAAAGATTCTTTTGAAGGGGTGAGAGTCGGGAATCTGACTCGCACTGAGAAATCTTGCAGTGTAGTAGGGCTTGCAGCTCTTCTTTTCGTGAGTTATTTCACTGAATGGGAACGCTTCAAAATCAGACCTTATTTCACCGCTGAGCTTCTCAACTGCCGTACGCCTCATCTCATTGATTACGCTTGCGGGGAGAATAAGCCCGCCGTCTATATCGGCTTTAAAACTGTTGAGATAGTACTGAGTACCGCCGAGCTTTGAAAGACGCTGCTTTACGCTCTCGGCAGTCATGGGTTTATTGATGGCGGTTTCGGCTGCGGGAGCCTCAACGCGTACCTTGTTAGCCTCGTAAGTAACGTAAAGTACAGTGTTTTTGCCTTTTTTACAGATAAATTCCATATCAACGGGAACGCTCTGCACTTCCTTTTCATAGAGCTTTGAAAGGCTTTTTAAAACGTCGCCTGCGGCGAGAACATCCTCTTTCTGACGCGTACCGAACATATCCTTACGGACTCCTGTAAAATATCCGTCGGTAAAACCTGAGCGTGAGAAAACGTCTTTAAGCATCTTCTCATCATTTATGCCGTATTCACCGTCAATAGCCTTTTTGCAGGCGGTCACAGCGGCGGCAACGTATTCGGGGCGCTTCATTCTGCCTTCAATTTTAAGGGAAATTACGCCCGCGCTTTCAATTTCTTTAATATGTGAAATAAGGCTTAAATCCTTAAGCGATAAGTCGTACGAGCCCGAATTATCGGCGCTGAACGAAAGTCTGCACGGCTGAGCACAAAGACCTCTGTTGCCCGAACGTCCGCCGAGCGTAGCGGAGAGGTAGCACTGACCCGAAACGCACATACAAAGCGCTCCGTGAACAAAGATTTCAAGCTCCATTGAGGTTGAGGAGCGTATTTCCTTTATTTCATCAAGCGTCATTTCACGGGGGAGTACCGCACGGGAAAAACCGAGCTCCTCAAGCGCCCTAAAACCGTCGGGAGTATTTACTGCGCACTGAGTTGAAGCGTGCAGGCGCGCCGTCGGGAAATGCTCTTTTATCATTTTTGCAACGCCCAAATCCTGAATAATAAACGCGTCAACTCCTGCCTTCATACAACTGCAGGCGGCGTCATATGCAGATTTCATTTCGCTGTCTGATACAAGCGTGTTTAAAGTAACATAGACCTTGACGTTTCTTGAATGGCAGTACGACACTGCCTCTTCAAGCTCGTCAAAGCCGAAGTTGTCCGCATTGCGGCGGGCGTTGAAATTTTTTGTTCCGAGATATACGGCGTTCGCTCCGCAGCGTACGGCAGCCGTAAGGCTTTCTTTACTTCCGCAGGGCGCTAAGATTTCTGTTTTCATATTACCTAAAAATTGGGGTGACCTATGTCACCCCGAAGCTTAAAAATTATTTTTCTGCGAGTCTGTTTCTGAGATTGCTTATTTCACGGTTGAGACGCTCAATCTCACGTCTTGCAACGTCTACCTCCATACGTGAACGCGCGCTGTCCTCAAGGTAGTCCTTAATCTGTGCGCGAAGATTATCTGCGGAAGCAGTTGCCTTTTTGCAGGCATCGGCTCTGTCAAGCGCAACAAGAACGGCGCACTGTGTTGTTGAAAGAGAAGGTGAATCCTGAGCAATCTGCTTCATCTCTTTATCAATAAGCTCTGCGAGATCCTCAACATACTCGGGATCGTCTTCAGTAATAATAGGATAACTGTTTCCTGCAATTTTAATTGTTACTGTTTTTCTCTCCATAATAACACCTTTTTATCACATCATTTTACTTAATATAGTATAACAATTTAAAAAGATAATGTCAACATACTAATAAATTTTGTAAAGTTTAACTCCGTGAGGCTCAACAGTTGAAGTAATGCTGTTTTTAACGCTTTTTTCCTCGCCGTCCTGCCATATATCCAAAGCGGTATAAGAGGTATCCGGCATAAGAACAGAGTCCAGCTTAACGGTGATTTTGCGCGGCTTTTCGTCTGTGTTGAAAACGGCGAGATATTTACATTTTTTACCGTTTGCCGTCCAGACGATTGTACCCTTGCCGTTCTTTTCATTTCTCAAAAGCTCGCGCGACGAGGTGCACGTTTTGTGCATAAGAAGATATTCTCTGTTTGTGAGAAGCGAAAGCGTAAAGCCGTCGTTTTCAGGCATATTTCCGCCGAACATAAGCGGGCTTCGGAATATTCCCCAAAGCGTCATAAGCGTGTATTGCTCGGGCTTTGTGAAATTTGTAAATCTGTTTTTTGCGCCGTGGCACGTTCCGTTTTTTGAAATTCTGCCGAGGGGAAGCATATCGCAGTCGGGATAATTGCCCTTTGAGGTTACGCCCTCCCACTCCTTACACTTTGAAAACATTGCGTGAAGCGGTTCCCATCTGTCCCAGAAATCGCCCGTAAGGCGCCACATATTTGCGTTTTTGCAGAGGTGCTCCGCCTTTTCTCTCGGCGCCGGTCCGGGGGAAAGGGAGAGAACTATCTCTCTGCCGCAATTGTCAATTGCTTTTCTGAGCATTTCAATTTCATAGTCCGCGGTGTAGGGGTTGTCCCACTTTCTGAATTCGGTTACGCAGATATCGTCGCACTTGATGAAATCAACGCCCCAGGAAGCGTACATATTTATGATTGAATTGTAATAATCCTGCGCGCCTTCGCAGTTGTAAAGGCCGTACATATCGGTATTCCACGGGCATACGGAGAAGTGGTGAGCTATCTCGCGGCAGGTGTGCTTACTGTTGTAAACAGGGCAGTTTTGCGCTACCGCCTGACGGGGCACGCCGCGCATTATGTGAATTCCGAATTTAAGACCGAGCGAGTGAACGTAATCGGCTATCGGCTTAAAGCCCTTTCCGCCTTTTGCCGAGGGGAAACGGTTAGGTGCGGGAAGGAGTCTTCCGTACTTATCCATTTCAAGCTCGGTAAAGTTGTTATAGTCGTTGTCCTTTGCTTTTGGTTCGTACCACTGAATGTCGCAAACGATGTATTCCCAGCCGTACTGCTTTAAATTTTTTGCCATATAGTCGGCGTTTTCTTTAAGCTGTTTTTCGTTAACCGCCGCGCCGAAGCAGTCCCAGCTGTTCCAGCCGAGCGGAGAGGTTTTAGCCCAGTTTTTAAAGTCAGACATATTGCACCGCCTTATATTTGATATAATTATTATATTTTAAAACGCGGTATTAGTCAACTAAAAAGCCCCGATTAATCGGGGCTTTTACTGATTGTTATTTACACGCGGGAATGTTTTTTTCAATTTTCTTTAAATCGCGTGAAACAGCTTTTGTGTGTAACTGCGCGTCGGTATAAAGGTAAAACTTTCTCTTTGCGTCAATGTGGCGGTATCCGTTTTCTGTTTTTACAACAACCCAGCCGTGAGCGTTTACCGAATACTTCGTCTGATGGGAATAAGCGTAGTAGCATTCATAGCCTGCGCGCTCAAGAAGCGTTTTTAAAAACGCTGAATAATTAAGGCAGTTTCCGCGCTTTGTTCTTATTGACTCGGCTGTAAGCATACCCTCGTTTTTCTTAAGCTTCTTTACGTTGTTAAGCTCGTGGTGTGCATACGAGTTACTGTATTTCATACAGCCTTTAACATAATCGTAACAGCTTCTCAAATCGGTGCCGTTTTCAAAAAGCACATCGTCAAGGAAAGTTTTATAGTTCTTCTTTGTAACCTTTTTTCTCTTGATGTTTTTCTTGTTTTTTATCGTCCTGTTGTAAACGTAGCCTGTTTTTTTACCGTATTTAACAAGATACCATCTGCCCTTTTTTTCAATAAGCTTCAGGTTCTTGCCTTTTTTTACAGAAGTTATCCTTTTAGATGACCACTTCGGCTGCAACATAAGATAGCTGTTTGCTGCGGCTTTAACGGATTTGTATTCTTTTTCCTCAACGGTTGAGGCGGTTGTCGGCTCCGGGGATATGTCGTTTGCGTAGGCACTGATACAGCCCGATGTCAGAAGCGTTGCTAATAAAAGAATTACCGATACTGCGTGTTTAAATGTTTTCATAATATACCTCTTTCGAATTAATATTTTTTCCTTTCATACAGTAGTGACATTAAAATGGAAATATGTCATATTTTTTTATTGCATATTGAAATTATTTCGTCTACGCAGTCACTGACAAGCGAGTCGTTCATATCATCTTTTTTTGCAATTTCATATTTTATGACAGAGCAGAGATAATTATATATTTCCGCTTCAAATTTTTTAGAGTCATAGATTTCACAAAGTATACCTTTGTTTATTGTTATCATTGGTATCACCCCTTCATACAGTAGTGACGCCAAAAAGTAAATATGTCAAAAATAATCGCCGCCTCTTGGCGGCTTATGATTATTTGGTCTTTATTGTCTTTGCCTTTGACCACTTGGAGTAATACTTAACGCCGTTAACGGTTTTGTAAGCTCTTACTCTTACATAGTAGGTCTTTTTCTTTTTTAGGCGCTTGATTTTTTTAGTTGTTTTGGTAGTTGTAACCTTTTTGCTCTTTTTAAAGCTCTTTTTTAGTGAGTACTGAATTTCATATCCGTCAACGCCTGAAACAGACTTCAAAGTAACCTTGAACGCTTTTTTTGCAGCAGTCAGCTTTTTAACGGCTGAAGCCTTAACCGCGGGAGCGGTAACAGTTACGGTAAACGTTCTTGACAGTACGCCTACAGGTGTATTATACGTTACGGTAAGCTTGGTTTTACCTATACGCAGTCCTTTCATTTTACCCGATTCAATTTTGATAATTGTGCTGTCATAACCGCTGTATGACGGTGTCGCGTCTAAATTAATCGGAGTGTTGAGCCATGAGTCGTTAACGATTATTGCGGGAGCAGTTACGGGAAGCTTTGCCTTGCTTCCGAGCTTTACGGTATATTTTGTATCGTAGTATGCAACGCCGCACTCCTGTATGTCACTCTTGTTGATTTCAACCGCAACAGAGGAAGCGCCGTTTTTAGCGGCGGTTTCAGGGGCGTTTGAATTTTCAGCGCCGAATTCCTGAACCCAACAGCCTACGCCGTTCATTTCAAAATAGCCGATTCCGATACAGGTGAAAGAGTCGCTGAGCATTGAACGTCTGTGGCCCTGACCCGAATAATCAAAGTCATCCTCACGCCAGAGTGAATAGGCAAAAGAAGCACTGTTTACGCCGATTGCGATATTTTCGCCGTAGGTGTAATCGCTTACGCTGAAACAGCTTTCACCGTTGGGACGTGTGTGGCTGAACTTTACACAGATTTCAGCAGCTCTCTGCATTGCCGCTCTTTCAAGCTCATAATCATATTTGTAATTACTGAGGTTTGAGCAGATGTGCTTACTTCCGTCCTGATTTTTATACCACGCGTCGCTGCTTTTACGGAAGCTGTTTACCATACTAAGCATTGAGCGCGCTTCTGTTTGATTGTAATTTCCCTTAAGATTAACCGTTACTGTGTCCTGCGCAAAGGCGGTACCTGCAGGAAGCACTGCCGCTATCATAAGCAGCGATAATAAAATACTGATTAGCTTTTTCATTTTTGTTTCTCCTTTTTAGCTATTATATCATATTAAGAGAATAAAATAAATACGGTAATTATTCCCTCATACAGTAGTGACGCCAAAATGAAAATATGTCAAAAAAAGATTTGGAACCCCCAATTTCCAAACCTTTTTTGATTTAATTTAACTTTAATTTTAACGGTTACGGTTTTTTCGCCCTTGGCAAACTCGCTGTTCTCTCCATAAACGATTTGTTTTTTAATTCAAAAGAGTATAAACTTTCTATACGAAACGAAACGTTTTATTGAATGATGTCAATAGTATAACAAAAAAGGTTCAGTAAAATACCGAACCTTTCTTGAAAATCAAATCTATGTGGACGAGATGTGGACATTTTGCTTTCGGGAGCATTTGTCTGCGTCTCGTCTTTTTTTGCTTTGAGTTTGAAAATTGTTGATATAGCTTACTTCGAAGCCTCTTCAACCGCAACTGCGCA
>CAMNAP010000041.1 GCA_946531445.1 uncultured Clostridia bacterium | reverse complement strand
AAAAGTATTCAAAGGCGTCTTTTGCGTATAAAAAGTTTACAGATGAATTCTTAAAGAAACAGTGAGGAGATAAATATGGCAAAGAAGCAGTCGGGACTCGGCAAGGGTTTAGGCGCATTGATGATGGAAAACAGCTACGATGATTCGCTTTCAACAAGCACACTTGCTGTTAATGATATAATCCCTAACCGTGACCAGCCGAGAAAAACGTTTGACGAGGCGGCACTTGAAGAGCTTGCAGAATCAATAAAACAGCACGGTATTTTACAGCCGCTGCTTGTACGTCCGCTTCCCGCAGGCGGTTATCAGCTTGTTGCGGGTGAAAGACGCTGGAGAGCGGCGAGAATAGCAAAGCTCAGCGAGGTTCCCGTTATAATTAAGGAGCTCTCTGACACAGAGGCAATGGAGCTTGCAATTATAGAAAACCTGCAAAGAGAGGACCTCAACCCGATTGAAGAGGCGGAGGGACTTCAGGCGCTCGCAGATAAGTGTGGCTACACGCAGGAAGAAATTGCGGCTTCCGTCGGCAAATCAAGACCTGCTATTGCAAATTCGCTGCGTCTTTTAAGACTTCCCGAGGACGTAAGGGAAATGACAAAGAACGGCGTTATTTCCGCAGGCCACGCAAGAGCGCTTCTTGCATTTGAAAGCACAGCGCTTATGCAGGAGGTCGCCGAACAGATTGTTTCACGTAAACTAACGGTACGCGATGTTGAAAAATTGGCTAAATCGCCGAAAAAAGCAGTAACGAGAAAGGCAAAAAAGCGCAACGCCTTCTTTGACGAGGTTGAGCTTTCGCTATCGGAGGCGCTCGGAAGAAAGGTTACCGTTAATAACAGCGGAAACAAGGGAACGCTTCAGATTGAATTTTATTCACAGGAAGATTTACAGGATATAGCAAACGCACTTTACAAGGAGGACTAATAAATGCTTGATATTAAATTCGTAAGGGAAAACCCCCAAATAGTTAAGGAAAACATAAAAAAGAAGTTTCAGGAGCATAAGCTCGGCTACGTTGACGAGGTAATTGAGCTTGACGCCGAGAGAAGAAGTGTAATGGCAAGAGCCGACGAGCTTCGCGCAAACAGAAACAAGATTTCAAAGCAGATTGGCGCGCTTATGGCGCAGGGCAAAAGAGAAGAGGGCATGGCGCTCAAGGAGCAGGTTACCGCTCAGGCGCAGGAGCTTGACGAGCTTTCAAGGAAGCAGGACGAGCTTAACGAAAGAGTTACAAAGCTTATGATGTCTATCCCCAACATTATTGACGAGTCAGTTCCTATCGGCAAGGACGACAGTGAAAACGTTGAGGTACAGAAGTACGGCGAGCCCGTCGTTCCCGATTATGAAATCCCTTATCACACCGACATTATGGAAACGTTTGACGGTATAGATATGGACGCCGCAGGCCGCGTTGCAGGTAACGGCTTCTACTATCTTATGGGAGACATTGCGCGTCTTCACAGCGCGGTAATCAGCTATGCGCGCGACTTTATGATTGACAGAGGTTTTACCTATGTTGTGCCGCCGTTTATGATTCGTTCAAACGTTGTAACGGGCGTTATGAGCTTTGAAGAAATGGACGCTATGATGTACAAAATTGAGGGCGAGGATTTATATCTTATCGGCACTTCCGAGCACTCAATGATTGGTAAATTCATAGATACAATTACGCCCGAGGAGAAGCTTCCGCTTACGCTTACCTCGTATTCACCCTGTTTCAGAAAAGAAAAGGGCGCTCACGGAATTGAGGAGAGAGGCGTTTACAGAATTCACCAGTTTGAAAAACAGGAAATGGTTGTTGTTTGTAAGCCCGAGGAGTCAAAATACTGGTTTGACCAGCTCTGGCAGAACACAGTTGACCTTTTCAGAAGCCTTGATATTCCCGTAAGAACGCTTGAATGCTGCTCGGGAGACCTTGCAGACCTTAAGGTTAAGAGCGTAGACGTTGAGGCGTGGAGCCCGAGACAGAAGAAATACTTTGAAGTAGGCTCCTGCTCAAATCTTACAGACGCGCAGGCAAGACGACTCAAGATAAGAGTTAAGGGCGAAAACGGAAATTATCTTGCTCACACGCTTAACAACACTGTTGTTGCACCGCCGAGAATGCTTATTGCGTTTCTTGAAAACAATCTTAACGAGGACGGAAGCGTAAACATTCCCGAAGCGCTCAGAATGTATATGGGCGGCGCTGATAAGATTTACCCCAAAAAGTAGAGGAAGCATATGAAAACCTGCGATTTACACACGCATTCACTTTTTTCAGACGGAACCTGCACCCCGACTGAGCTTGTACGCCTTGCCCGTCAGCAGGGCGTTTCAGCGCTTGCGCTGACTGACCACAACACTTCAAAGGGTCTCGCAGAATTCATGGAGGCAGGAAGAAACAGCGGAGTAATCACAGTTCCCGGATGTGAGTTTTCAACTGATTACGAGGGCACGGAGCTTCATATAGTAGGGTTGTTTTTTGACGAGAAAACCTGGGCTGAAATTGAGGATTATGTGGAGCTTATGCACATTGCAAAGCGAAACAGCAATATGAGATTAATTGAAAAACTAAGAGAGGCTCATTACGACATTACCTATGAAGAGGTATCAAAAATTACTGACGCCGATGAATTTAACAGAGCTCATGTTGCAAGAATTCTTTTTGCAAAAGGTTATGTAAAAAGCGTTGATGAGGCGTTCAAAACTGTTTTAAAAGAAGGAAACGGTTTTTACGTTCAACCGAAACGCCTGTCCTCGCTTGCTACAATAAGATTTATTAAAAGTTACGGCGGAGTTGCAATTCTTGCGCACCCGTTTCTTAACCTCAGCTACGACGGACTTTGCGAATTTTTGCCAAAGGCAAAGGCGCAGGGGCTTGACGCGATTGAAACGTTATACAGCACTTTTAATGAGGAAACTGTGAAAAAAGCGATTGAGTTGACCCGGCGTTTCGGATTGCTTCAAAGCGGCGGCTCGGATTTTCACGGAAAAACGAAGCCCGATATATCACTCGGAACGGGAAGAGGCAACCTCTCGGTTCCGTTTGAGTTTTACGAAAAACTACTTGAAAGAAAAGGTGACTGAGATAAATCTCAGCCACCTTTTTTCAGAATTTTGTATAAATGATTTTTGACGAGTTTTTCGGAGAATAGAGCCATTCGTCAATATGGTTGTCAAAAACATAGTATTTAAGCTCCGTCAGCGGCGGCGCTTCAGGAAAGGTTTCAGCTATTGCAAGCTTTATTTTCATCTTTTCATCTGAAACAGATTTAATAAAAACAGACACGCTCTGCCCTTCGAAAACATCGCTTCGCGGGTCGGCAAGCCCTGCGAGGTTTGGGGCGAGTTCAACGAAAACGCCGTATGTTTCAATGCTTCTTACAATGCCTGAAACTGTTTCACCTGCACAAAATGCGCTCACGTTTTCCTCCCATGTTCCGAGAAGCTCTTTAAGTGAAAAGGTGAGCTTTGAGTCCTCGCGGCTCTTAAGAACGGTTTTAATAAGCTGATTTGTTTTAAGGCGCTCGGAGGTGTGCGATATACGTGAAACAGAGAGCATATCAACGGGAATGAGGCTGTTTAGCCCGCACCCAATATCTATGAACGCGCCGAAATCCTCAAGGCGCGTTACTTTTGCGTCTATAATGTCGCCGGTTTTCAGCTTGTCAATAAACTCACTTTTACATTCAAGCTGTACGTTTCTTCTTGAGAGAACGGGGATGATTTCCCCGCTTTCGTCTTTATGTAAGCCCATTATTCTGAAACAGACTGTACGGTTGACCTTTGAAATAAGGGCAATGTCGCGTACTGTTCCCTCAAGAATACCGACAGCGCCCTCCAGTCGGGGTATCATTCCCCTGAAACCGCCGAGGTTTACATAAAGATTGTGCTGAGAATCACAGACGGTGACTCTGCCTTCAATTATCTCGCGGCTTTTTATTGCCTCTTTAAGCTCAGAAACAGAGTTGAATTTTTTAACAAGGCTGCTGTTTGTTCCTTCGGGGTAGTAAGTCATAGTATCATTCCTTTATGTTATTTCTGTAAATTATATGATTTAATATTATTAAATATGTTGATTAAATAAACGGTGAGTGATATAATATTATGAAATTTAATGCGGAGCTGATAGTATGAACGTAAAAGTCGGAGATATACTTTTAATGAAAAAACCGCACCCCTGCGGAAGCAGAGAGTTTGAAGTGCTCAGAGTCGGCGCAGATTTTAAAATCCGCTGCCTCGGCTGTTCGCGTGAGGTTATGGTTGCAAGAAGCAAGGCAGAAAAAAACATTAAGGAAATAAAAAATTAGGGATATATTATGTTTGATAAATTAGTTGAAGTTGAAAAAAGATATGAAGAGGTTAATTCTCTCGTATGTCAGCCCGAGGTGATAGCTGACCTTGAAAGCTATACAAAGCTTATGAAGGAAATGAAACAGCTCACCCCTGTTGTTGAAAAGTTCAGAGAGTACAAAACCGCAAAAAGCACTAACGAGGAATCAAAGGAAATGCTCGGCGACAGCTCGCTTGACGAGGATTTTGCCAATATGGTAAAAGAGGAGTTCGAACAGAGCAGAGAGGATATGGAGCGCCTTTCGGAGGAGCTTAAAATTCTTCTTCTTCCGAGGGACCCCAACGATGATAAAAACGTTATTATTGAAATAAGAGGCGGTGCAGGCGGCGAGGAAAGCGCGCTGTTTGCGGGCGTTCTTTTCAGAATGTATTCAATGTATGCCGAGGCAAAGGGTTTTAAAACGGAAATAATTTCCGCCAACGAAACAGGACTCGGAGGTTACAAGGAAATCAGCTTTTCCGTTGACGGAGACGGCGCGTATTCACGCTTTAAGTTTGAAAGCGGAGTTCACAGAGTTCAGCGAGTACCCGAAACAGAGAGTCAGGGCAGAGTTCACACCTCTACAACAACCGTTGCCGTTCTTCCCGAGGCAGAGGACATTGACTTTGAGCTTAACGAAAAGGATTTACAGATAGATACCTTCCGTTCAAGCGGAGCGGGCGGACAGCATATCAATAAAACCTCGTCGGCTATACGCATAACACATTTACCGACGGGAACAGTAGTTGAATGTCAGGACGAGAGAAGCCAGCACAAGAACAAGGAAAAGGCTATGAAGGTGCTTCGCGCAAGGCTCTACGACGCCGAAAAGGCAAAGCACGACGCCGAAATTGCGGGCGAAAGAAAGGCGCAGGTCGGAACAGGCGACAGAAGCGAGAGAATCAGAACGTACAACTACCCACAGGGCAGAGTGTCTGACCACAGAATCAACCTTACGCTTTACAAGCTTGAACAGATTTTAAACGGCGACCTTGACGAGCTTATTGACGCGCTTATAACAGCCGACACGGCAGAAAAGCTGAAAGCAAGCGGCGAGCAGGAATAAAAAATGGAAACAAAGATACTTACTGCAAGCGATACGGATATTGCGTTCGCGGGTGAAATAATAAAAAACGGCGGACTTGTTGCTTTTCCGACAGAGACGGTTTACGGGCTCGGAGCAAATGCGCTCAGTTCTGACGCGGTGAAAAGCATTTACAAGGCAAAAGGCAGACCGAGCGATAATCCGCTTATTGTTCATATAGCCGAAAAAGAGGATATAATACCGCTTGTAAAAGAGGTACTGCCAAAGGCACAGGCGCTTATTGACGCGTTTTTCCCCGCGCCGCTGACTATTATTCTTAAAAAGTCGGAAATTATACCCGACGCAACGAGCGGCGGGCTTGATACGGTTGCAATACGTATGCCCGAAAATGAAATTGCACGGCGTATAATAAAAGCAAGCGGAGTTCCCGTTGCGGCGCCGAGCGCCAACACGAGCGGACTTCCGTCGCCTACAAGGGCGAAGCACGTTCTTGACGATATGAACGGAAAAATTGACGCAATTGTTGACGGCGGCGACTGTAAATTCGGCGTTGAATCTACGGTTATAACGCTTGTGACAGACGTTCCGACAATACTTCGCCCGGGCGCAGTAACAAAGGAAATGCTTGAAGAGGTAATCGGCGAGGTTGCGCTTTCGTCGGCAGTCCTTGAAGGAATGAAGGACGGCGAGATTGCCGCGTCACCCGGAATGAAATACAAGCACTATTCACCGAGGGCAAAAATTGTTATTGTTGACGCAGACAAAGAGCAGTATGAAACATTCGTCAACACAAGAAAAAACGCATTTGCGCTTTGCTTTGACGGTGACGAGATTTCAATCCCGCACCTTTCTTACGGCAGCGAAAACGACGATTTGAGCCAGGCGCGCGAGCTTTTTGACAGATTAAGACAGCTTGACGAAATGGGCGCCCGAAAGGTTTATGCAAGAATACCCGCAAAAAGCGGAGTGGGAATGGCAGTCTATAACCGACTCATAAGGGCGGCGGCGTTTAATATAATTGACCTGAAAAAGCCGTACACCTTAGGACTTACAGGCCAGACGGGCGCAGGCAAGGGATTCGTTTGCGAATACCTTAAGGAGCTTGGATTTAAAATAATTGACGCCGACTACTATTCAAAGAAGCTGACAAAAAAGAACTCACCGATTTTTCCTGCGCTTCAGGCGGAATTCGGAGAGGATATAGTAAAAGACGGCGTTCTCAACAGAAAGCTTCTTGCAAGGCGCGCGTTTATAAGCAGAGAGAGAACGGATAAGCTTAATTCAATTATGCACCCCGAAATTAAAAAGCTGTGCAGAGCACAGGCAAAGGGGCTTTGTGTTCTTGACGCGCCTCAGCTTCTTGAAGCGGATATGCAGGATGAGTGCTACAAGCTTGTTTCGGTAACCGCACCCGAAAGCCTGAGGCTGAAAAGAATTAAAGAGCGCGACAATATTACGGATATTGAAGCAAAAGAACGTATTTCCGCACAGCACCCGGAGGAATACTATCTTTCACAGAGCGATTTTACGGTTATTAATGACGGAAAGTCTGATATAAAAGAACAAATCAATAGAATTTTGGAGGAAATATTATGAGTGAAAAATCAAAACAGTTAAGAGAAATGCTCATCAACAAAAAGGAAAACGGCGTTGATTTTATGAGCAATGAAGAGCTTAACGAATGCGATTCATTTTGTGAGGGCTACAAGGAGTTTTTACAGGAATGTAAAACCGAGCGCGAGGTTGCTGCGTGGGTTGAAGAGGTTGCTCAAAACAGCGGCTTTTCAAAGTTTGACGAATTCGGCGGCCAGCTTGAAGCGGGCGACAAGGTTTATTACGCAAACAGAGGAAAGGCAATTATCCTTTGCGTTAAGGGCAAGAGAGGAATTAAAGACGGCGTAAGAATCGCTGCCGCTCATATTGACTCACCGAGACTTGACCTCAAGCAGTGCCCCGTTTATGAAAACGACGGTATAGCTTACTTCAAGACTCATTACTACGGCGGAATCAAGAAATTCCAGTGGGTAGCAATTCCGCTTTCGCTTCACGGAAGAATCTGTAAAAACGACGGCACGTTTGTTGACGTTCGCCTCGGCGAAAAAGAGGGTGAGCCGAAGTTCTGTATTACCGACATTCTTCCTCACCTCGGCGGAGAGCAGATGGAAAGAAAGGCTAACGAAATCGTAAAGGGTGAGGAGCTTAACATAGTTATCGGTTCGCGTCCGTTTAAAGATGACGACGAAAGTGAAAGAGTTAAGCTTAACATCCTCTCTCTTCTTTATGAGAAGTACGGAATAGTTGAAAAGGATTTCCTTTCGGCAGAGCTTGAGCTCGTTCCTGCATTTACGGTTGACGATATCGGCTTTGACCGTTCAATGATAGGCGGCTACGGTCACGACGACAGAGTTTGTTCGTACCCCGCTCTTCAGGCAATTCTTGACATTGACGAAGCTCCCGAATACACCTCAATCACCGTTCTTACCGATAAGGAAGAGACGGGCTCGGACGGTAATACGGGACTTAACTCATCATATCTCAAATATTTCATTGAGGACCTCGCAAGACTTGAGGGCTATGAGGGAAGAGACGTTCTCAGAAATTCAAAGTGCCTTTCAGCCGACGTTAACGCGGCGTTTGACCCGACCTGGTCATCAGTATTTGAAAAGAACAACGCAAGCTTTATCAACAACGGCGTTTGCGTAACCAAGTTTACCGGCGCAAGAGGTAAGGGCGGCACATCTGACGCCTCGGCAGAGTTTTGCAGTTGGGTAAGAACTCTCTTTGACGAGAACGACGTTCTCTGGCAGACGGGCGAGCTCGGCAAGGTAGACGGAGGCGGCGGCGGAACCGTTGCAATGTATATTGCAAATATGGACGTTGACACAATCGACGTAGGCGTTCCCGTTCTCTCAATGCACGCTCCTTACGAAATCGTTTCAAAGATTGACGTATATATGGCGTACAAAGGCTTCTACACCTTCTTTACAAAATAAGATAAAACAAGGGCAGAGAAATAGCTTCTCTGTCCTGTGTTTGTTTATTGAGGAAATTTTATGCGACAAAATGAAAGAATGCTGTCGGGAAACATAGTGAAATCCATTATGATTTTTGCGTTTCCGATTATGTTATCACAGCTTTTACAGTACAACTATTCATTTGTTGACAATATAATAGTCGGACGGTACGCAAGCACAAACGCGCTTGCGGCTGTGGGAAACGTCGGAGCAATTAACTCGCTGATTATCGGCGCAGCGCTTGGGCTGACAAGCGGGTTTACCATTCCCGTTGCGCACGCTTTCGGCGCAGGCGACAGGCGGGGAGTCGGAAAATATGCGGGCTCGAGCATAGTAGTTGCGTTTTTGCTCGGTCTTGTTATCGTTGTTGCGGCGCATATGGTTTCAACTCCGCTTCTTAAGCTTATCGGCACGCCCAAAGAGATTATCAGTCTGTCTGAGGCATACGTCAACATTCTCTATTTTGCCGTTCCGCTACAGATGCTTTCAAACAATTTTACCGCCATTTCAAGAGCTGTAGGCGAAAGCAGAAAGCCGCTGTATTTTTATGCGGTGAGCGTAGCTGTTAATTTATGCCTTGATTTGCTGTTTGTCAGACATTTCGGATGGGGAGTTGAAGGAGCCGCGGTCGCAACGCTGATTTCTCACGGAGTGGCGGCGCTTCTTACAGGTGTTTATATTTTTAAGTTTAACAAGGACGCAGACATAAGAAGAAGCGACCTGAAGCTTGACAAAAAGATTGCACTGCAGCAGCTAAAGCTCGGAATTCCTGTTTCGCTTCAGTTTACTATAACGTCAATCGGCTCAATGGCGCTTCAGAATGCGGTAAACTCGTTCGGCGCAAACGTTATTGCAGGCTTTACGGCGGCGGGAAGAGTTGAAAACCTTACAAATATTCCGATTAGCGCCTTCGGCGTTTCCGCGCAGACCTTTGTAGGTCAGAATTACGGCGCAAAGCAGTACGGCAGAATAAGAAGCGGCGTTAAAACAATTCTTATTCTCAACGTCTCGGCGGCGGTGTTAATGAGCTTTGTTATCTGTTTTGCGGGGTATCCGCTCGTTTCACTGTTTATGAGCGAGCCAAACGCTGAAATTATGAGCGCCGCAAAGGCATATATTACAGCAATAAGCCGCTGTTATTTTATGGTTGCAATACTTCTTACTCTCAGAAATACGCTTCAGGGACTCGGCTTTACATATGCAAATATGATTGCGGGTGCGGGAGAGCTGTTCGGACGGCTTGCCGTTGCGTTTATCTTTACCCCGCTTATCGGCTTCCCCGCGGTGTGTTACGCGGCGCCTGCGGCGTGGCTTCTTGCCGACATTCCGCTTGCTGTTATTTATTTAAGAAAGCGCAGAAGGCTCGGTGCTTCCCAATTTACTGTTGCAAAATAAAATCAAAGTGATATAATAAAGTTTAGTATATTTATAACAAAGTAAAGGAGACGATACTATGGAAAAGAAGAACATTGACTGGGGCTCACTCGGTTTTGCTTATATGCCGACTGATTACCGCTTTGTTGCAAACTTCAAGGACGGCAAGTGGGACGACGGCGAACTCACGACTGACGCAACAGTTACAATGACGGAGTGCGCAGGCGTTCTGCAGTATTCACAGAGCTGCTTTGAAGGCTTAAAGGCTTACACAACGGGCGACGGCAAAATAGTTTGCTTCCGTCCCGACCTCAACGCAACAAGAATGAAGGAGAGCTGCGAGCGTCTTTCAATGCCCGTGTTCCCTGAGGATAAGTTTGTTGAGGCTGTTAAAGAGGTTGTTAAGGCAAATGCGGCATGGGTTCCGCCTTACGGCAGCGGCGCAACTCTTTATATCAGACCTTATATGTTCGGCTCAAACGCAGTTATCGGCGTAAAGCCTGCTGACGAATATCAGTTCAGAATGTTCGTTACTCCCGTAGGACCGTACTTCAAGGGCGGCGCAAAGCCGATTACAATCCGTGTTTCACATCTTGACAGAGCCGCTCCGAGAGGAACAGGCAATATCAAGGCAGGTCTTAACTATGCAATGAGCCTTTACAACATCGTTGACGCTCACAACAAGGGCTTTGACGAGAATATGTACCTCGACCCTGCTACAAGAACAAAGGTTGAGGAAACAGGCGGTGCAAACTTCCTCTTTGTAACTAAAGACGGAACGGTTGTTACTCCGAAGTCAGATTCAATTCTTCCCTCAATTACAAGACGTTCACTCTGTATTGTTGCCGAAAAGTATCTCGGCTTAAAGGTTGAGCACAGAGAGGTAACTCTTGAAGAGGTTAAGGATTTTGCAGAGTGCGGTCTTTGCGGTACGGCTGCAGTTATTTCGCCTGTTGGCAAGATTGTTAACGACGGTGAAGAAATCTGCTTCCCATCGGGTATGGAGGAAATGGGCCCGATTACAAAGAAGCTTTACGACACACTCACAGGTATCCAGATGGGAACAATTGAAGCTCCCGAAGGCTGGGTAGTAGAAATCTGCTAAACAAGTAAAAAACAGCCTCCCTTGTGAAAAGGGAGAAGGACCGCGTTAGCAGTGGAGGGATTGTAACAACCCCTCAGTCACTCATAGGTTCGTGACGGCTCCCCTTACACAGGGGAGCTTTTTTTGCGGCAGCAAAAATACAGTGCCCGCTATGTTCTGTAATAGAATTATTTGCCGTACTAAAAGTAATATGATATAATGAACCTGACAATTGGGATTCAGAGGAACACATATATGAATAACATCAAAATGAAAAAGCCGAAACTAAAGGTTATTATCGCCATAGTATTATCAGGCATAATTATTATAGGAGTGTGTTTTATGTTTTTCAGAAATAATAACAAGTCGAATAACGGCACGAAAAGAATTACTGACAATACAATTACAGATATGGAAAGATTAAATCTTCGCCTTAGCGGAATGCGACTTACTGAAGAGTATGAATTTATAGTGAACGGTGATAAAACCGAAATCTCGTATTACACAATGTCCTATGCAAATTCTAAGGAAGAAAGAATTCTCAAAAAAAGAACGGTGTGCGATACAAAAACGGTACTTGATGCGCTGAATAGGTTCGATGTTATTAAATGGGACGGCTTTCACGGGAAACATCCAAAGGGTGTGCTTGACGGAACGATATTTAACATGACCGCAACGCTGAACGGCGGACAGAAAATCTATGCAGACGGCTCGCAAAACTTTCCTAAACATTTTGATGAATTTGAAAAGTGGCTATACACTGTTTTTAAAGACGGCAAAGAAATTCGTTAAACATATTTTGATTTATCAATTTAGCAAAGCAGGCGGCTGAGTTTTAAACTCAGCCGCCTGCTTTATTGCGGACACACCGCATGTGTCCGTTTTCTTTTTGATTATTTGTTTCTGTAAATGATAGCTTCTCTTTCGGGGCCGTTTGAAACCATTGTGATGTTGCAGCCCATTTCGTTTTCAATAAACTCAACGTAGTCGCGTGTTTCCTTCGGAAGCTCGTCGTAGTTTTTGATTCCTCTTATATCGCAGTGCCAGCCCTTGAGAGTTTTGAGAACGGGCTTTGCTTTTTTGAGGTCGGGAGTAGTCGGGAAATCCTTAGTGATTTTTCCGTCAATCTCATATGCCGTGCAAACCTTGATTTCCTCAAGATATGAAAGACAGTCAAGCGCGGTCATAACAACCTGAGTTGCGCCCTGACATTCAATTCCGTAGCGTGAAGCTACGCAGTCAAACCAGCCGACTCTTCTCGGTCTGCCTGTTGTTGCGCCGAACTCGCCCTTGTCGCCGCCGTGGATTCTGAGCTCCTGCGCCTCGTCACCGAAGATTTCGGAAACAAATTCGCCCGCGCCTACTGCTGAGGAATATGCCTTTGTTACTACAACAATATCCTCAATTTTGTGGGGCGGAATGCCTGCGCCGACAGCTCCGTAGCCTGCAAGAGTTGACGAAGAGGTAACCATAGGATAAATTCCGAAATCGGGGTCCTTAAGTGTTCCGAGCTGACCTTCAAGAAGGATGTTTTTGCCTTCCTTAATAGCGTCGCTGAGATACTTATGAGTGTCACAAACAAAGGGAGCAATCTTCTCCTTGTATTCCATACAGGTTTCATAAAGCTCATTTTCGTCAAGAAGCGGCTTGTGATAAACGTGCTCAAGAGTCAGGTTTTTAAGAGTACAGATATTCTTAAGCTTTGCCTTTAACGTTTCGTCGTCAAAAAGCTCGTTAACCTGAATACCGATTTTGCTGTACTTATCCGAGAAGAACGGAGCAATACCGCTCTTTGTTGAGCCGAAAGCGTTTTTGCCGAGGCGCTCCTCTTCATATTCGTCAAGCTTGATGTGATAAGGCATAAGAATCTGAGCGCGCTCAGACACAAGGAGCTTCGGATTGAGGCCTGCCTTTTTAACCTGCTCAAGCTCGTTGATGAACTTGTTTATATCAAGTGCAACGCCGTTTCCTATAATACAGGTTGTGTGTTCATAACAAACGCCGCTCGGCATAAGATGAAGCGCAAAGCGTCCGTGCTCGTTAATAATTGTGTGTCCTGCGTTTGCACCACCCTGAAAACGAATAACAATATCGCTCTTTTCGGCGAACATATCTGTAATTTTTCCTTTGCCCTCGTCGCCCCAGTTGGCGCCTACTATTGCTCGTACCATTTTGTTTAACTCCCAGTTTT
>CAMNAP010000040.1 GCA_946531445.1 uncultured Clostridia bacterium | reverse complement strand
GGACATCCTTTTTAATTAAATGCTTATCAGTCCTGTGCAGGAGCGTAGTAATCAACAAGTCTTGCGAGCTTATTGTACTTTTCAATTGAGTTCTCAGCTGCGATTGAGAAGAGCTCGTCTGCCTTGCCCGGGAATGAGCGCTTAAGAGATGAGTATCTTGTTTCGCCGTTGATGAATTCAATATAATCTGCTGTAGGAGCTTTGCTGTCAAGTGAGAACGGATTCTTACCCTCAGCAATAAGTGCAGGATTGTATCTGAAGAGGTTCCAATAGCCTGCGTCAACAGCCTTCTTCTGCTCTGCCTGATTGAACGGCATCTTGATACCGTGGTTGATACAGGGAGCGTAGCAGATGATGATTGAAGGTCCGTTATAAGCTGCTGCTTCCTGGAATGCCTTGAGACACTGGTTGTAGTTAGCGCCCATAGCTACCTGAGCAACATATACATAACCGTAGCTCATAGCAATCTGAGCAAGGTCCTTCTTCTTAACTACCTTACCTGAAGCTGCAAACTTAGCAACTGCACCTGTAGGAGTAGCCTTTGAAGCCTGTCCGCCTGTGTTTGAGTAAACCTCTGTATCGAATACAACGATATTTACATCCTCGTTTGAAGCGATTACGTGGTCAAGTCCGCCGAAGCCGATATCATAAGCCCAGCCGTCACCGCCGAAGATGAACTGATACTTCTTAGCTGCATAGTCAGCGTCCTTGAGGAAGTCCTCAGCGGCAGCCTTAGCTTCGCCGTCAAGATTTGCAGCCTTAATAGCAGCAGTAAGAGCTACAGCGTCAGCCTCGTTCTTTGAAGCGTCCTCATAAGTTGCAAGCCAAGCGTCAGCCTCTGCTATGCCGGCCTTTGAAAGAACTTCTGCATCCTGAGCAAGTCTTTCACGAATCTGCTTCTGAGCAAGATACATACCGTAACCGAACTCAGCGTTATCCTCAAAGAGTGAGTTTGACCAAGCGGGACCGTGACCGTTCTTATCTACTGTATAAGGTGTTGAAGGAGCAGAGCCGCCCCAGATTGATGAACAGCCTGTTGCGTTTGCGATATACATCTTGTCGCCGTAGAGCTGAGTAGCAAGCTTAGCATAAGGAGTTTCGCCGCAGCCTGCGCATGCGCCTGAGAACTCAAGATAAGGCTTCTTGTACTGAACGCCGATAAGAGTATTTGTTGCAACATTTGCTTTGATATCTGTATCAACAAGAGCGTCAAATGCCTTCTGAGCGTCAAGCTGAGAAGCGATTGGCTTCATTGTGAGCGACTTAGTAGGACATACGTTTGCGCAGGAAGCACAACCTGTACAGTCAAGAGTTGATACGATAAGTGAATACTTAAGACCTGTGTTCTTCGGAACCTTAAGGTCTGCAGTCTTAGTCTCTGCAGGTGCTGCTGCGAGCTCTTCCTCTGTAAGAGCTACAGGACGGATAACAGCGTGCGGGCAAACCATAGCACATCTGTTACACTGAGCACACTTTTCGGGCTCCCACTCGGGAACGTTTACTGCAATACCTCTCTTCTCGAAAGCTGCAGAACCCTGGGGATATACGCCGTCAGGACTGTCAAGGAAAGCAGAAACGGGAAGGTCGTCACCGTGGAGTCTTCCAACGGGGTCAAGGATATCCTTAACGAACTTCTTCATTTCAGCTCTGTCAGTGTCTACGTGGAGCTCTCTGGGAGCATCCTGAGCGGTCTTCCATGACTCGGGAACGTCAATTTTAACAACTTCCTTAGAGCCTCTGTCAATACCGTTGCAGTTAGAATCAACGACAGCCTGTCCCTTCTTTGAGAACTTAGCGATTACCTTTTCCTTCATATAGCCGATTGCTTCGTCAACGGGAAGAATTCCGCTGATTGTGAAGAATGCAGACTGAAGAATTGTTGAAGCACGACCGGGAAGGCCAACCTCTTCGGCAATCTTGATACCGTTAATTGTATAGAAGTTAATATTGTTTTGGGCAATGTATCTCTTCATTGAAGCGGGAAGGTTAGCGTCAAGCTCCTCGGGGCTCCAGATACAGTTGAGAAGGAAGGTTCCGCCCGGAAGAAGGTCCTGAACCATATCATACTTATCAACATATGAAGGATTGTGACAAGCTACGAAGTTTGCCTTATTGATAAGGTATGTTGAAGTAATCGGTGATGAACCGAAACGAAGGTGAGATACTGTGATACCGCCTGACTTCTTTGAATCGTAGAAGAAGTAACCCTGAGCGTACATATCAGTATGGTCACCGATAATTTTGATTGAGTCTTTGTTTGCGCCTACAGTACCGTCTGAACCGAGACCCCAGAACTTACAGGAGGTTGTACCTGCAGGAGTTGTGTCGGGAGTTTCGGTAACAGGAAGTGAAAGGCCTGTTACGTCGTCTTCAATTGAAAGAACAAACTGCTTCTTAGGCTCAGCGGCAGTCATATTGTTATAAACTGCGATAACGTGAGCAGGAAGAGTATCCTTTGAACCGAGGCCGTAACGTCCGCCGAATACGGGTACCTGGTCAAACTTTGTACCGCGAAGAGCGGCAACAACGTCAAGATAAAGAGGCTCGCCGAGTGAACCGGGCTCTTTAGTTCTGTCAATAACTGAAATGCTCTTAACTGTTTCGGGAAGAGCGTTTACAAGGTGAGCAGCTGAGAACGGTCTGTAAAGATGAACGCAAACCATACCAACCTTTTCGCCTCTTGCGTTAAGGAAGTCTACTGTTTCCTTAATTGTATCGCAAACAGAACCCATAGCAATGAGAACTCTTTCAGCGTCGTCTGCGCCGTAGTAGTTAAAGAGCTTATAGTCTGTACCGATTTTTTCGTTAACCTTGTCAAGATACATCTCTGTTGCGGCAACAGCGTCGTTGTAATACTTGTTACAAGCCTCTCTGTGCTGGAAGAAGATATCTGAGTTCTCGGCTGAACCGCGGAGAACAGGTCTTTCGGGATTAAGAGCTCTTGCACGGAAGTCAGCTACATCCTGCATATCAATGAGTTCGCGAAGGTCTTCATAATCCCATGTTTCAATCTTCTGTACCTCGTGAGAAGTACGGAAACCGTCAAAGAAATGAAGGAAAGGTACGCGGCTCTTGAGAGTTGCAAGGTGAGCAACTGCACCGAGGTCCATAACCTCCTGTACGTTTGCAGAGCAGAGCATTGCATAACCTGTCTGACGGCAAGCCATAACGTCTGAATGGTCACCGAAAATGTTAAGTGCGTGAGTTGATACGCAACGAGCCGAAACGTGAATTACGCTCGGAATAAGCTCACCGGCAATCTTATACATATTAGGAATCATAAGAAGTAAGCCCTGTGAAGCTGTGTAGGTTGTTGTTAAAGCACCTGCTGAAAGTGAGCCGTGAACTGCACCTGCAGCGCCTGCTTCTGATTCAAGCTCAGCAACCTTAACTGTCTGATTGAAAAGGTTTTTCACACCCTTAGCAGCCATAGCGTCTGTTTCCTCAGCCATAGGCGATGAAGGAGTGATAGGATAGATAGCAGCAACCTCGGTAAACGCATAGCTTACGTGAGCGGCAGCGCTGTTACCATCCATGGTTTTCTTTTTTCTTGCCATTGGATTTATCCTCCCAAAAAATAATATTAACAAAAGAATTTTAAGCTAAAAATACTCAAATTTCTAACTTGCCAACGTACATTATAACACTATAAAAAACGTTTTTCAACCATATATTTTATTAATTGTATAAAATTAATAAAAATAGTCCGACGGAATGACCGTCGGACCGAAATATTAATCAAATTCATCCTCGTCAATAATTACGTCAATACCGATTGCGGTTAAATCAAGAACGCAGGAATCCTTATCTGTCTGGATTGCGCTTGTTGTTTTTGACGATTTGAGAACAGCCTTAACTGTTACAAGGCCCTCGTACTTCTTTTCTGTTGTAAAGGTGAAGTACTTGCCATTGCAGTTAATCTCCTGCTCCTTTATAAGAGTATTGTTGACATACAGCTGGAGAGTCTCTTTTTTATTTGAGTCAATCGGGAGCTTTGCTTTTATTTTGATAAAGCGCTTATTCTTTTCGTCCGCCTTTGTTTTAGCGGTTGTCTGCGCCCATTTTGAAGCGCTCTTGCCTGCAGTATTTTCACTGTACGCGCGAACTCTGAAGGCATAAGAAGTGTAGGAATTAAGGCCTTTAATAGGAATTTTTACCGCAGTTGTTGAATCCTTGAGTACCTCCCAGTCTCTTCCGCTTGCCTTGTACTGAATTTCATATGCGTCGCACTTTACAGCCTTCCACGTAAGGGTGAGAGAATCCTTAGTTATATCGGTAGCCTTGAAGTCCGAAGGAGTAGCGGGAGCGGCAGGCTTTGTTACCTTTTCTTTCTTTTTGTCCTTTTTCTTTGTTGAGGCAGTTGTTGACTTTGAGCCGCCTTTAGTTGTTGCGCTGTCTGCGGAATTATTGCCGCCGTCAGCTGCAGCAGCGGTGGTATCGCCGCCGTCTACAACTACAACGCCGCCCTCGTCGCTGTTTTCGCCGCTGTTGTCGGTTATAACAGTAGTAACAACCTTGCCGTACTCGTCGGTAACCTTTTCGCCGTTTTCGTCAGTTACCTCAACTATCTGGGTTGTTCCCTTGCCGTTTTTTGAGCCGTTTCCCTTGCAGGCTGTAAAGAGCGCTGCAACGAGCGTTACTGCAAGTAAAACGGAAATAATTACTTTAATGTGTTTCAAGCTTATCATTCCTTTGTTTCAGATTGACTTATAAAGTCCAATTAATACTATTATACATTAAACAAATATATAATGCAATATTGAAAATAATGTTATTATGGTATACAATAGGAATATATTTTAAACACGGAGCGATAATATGGATTTTAACGGCTTTATTCACGAGAACATCTTTGAAGAAAAAGAAAAATACATTTATCTTTATGAGCTTCTCTGGGCTAACCTTGAGGAGGACGGCTTTGTTATATGCGACGAGGAGGGCTGTGAAACAGACGCGGTTTTCAAGGCGCTTGCTATTAAAAACATCATTAACGAATTCGTTTACAGAGTTTACGACGAATTCAACGAGACGAGCGCTGAGGAGGCGGTAACGCTTCTTGAAACGATAGGCATAGGCGAGGACGAAATTATTGAATACTGCCGCGAAACCTCGGGCACTACGGCAGACGGCGAAAAGGCTATTAGCGACACGTTTGAATATGTTACGGAAACGCTTGCGGACAAGCTGCTTGAGCTGTTTTCGGCAGACGATTTATTTGACTATATCTTTACAGCGACTTACGATTTTGAACAGGATTTCACCTTTGCTTTTGAGGACGTTGACGAATTTCAGGCCTTTGTTGATTCAAACACTGAGCGCCTTGACGATTACAAGGAGGAATACCCGTCCGTTATGAGCTGGATTGAGAGCGGAATGATTGTTTAAAGTAAACTGTAAACTGATGCCGCAGGGAGCTTTCCCCTGCGCATTTTTATAATTAAAAAAAATTTACGGAGGCAAAAAATGAGTAAAAAAATTGTCCAGACAGCCGGAAGAGACCAGCTCGGCGACTTTTCGCCGATGTTTGCACACCTTAACGACGATGTGCTTTTCGGCGAGGTTTGGAACGAGCAGGCGCTTGATACAAAAACGAAATGTATAGTTACGGTGGTTTCGCTTATGGCGAGCGGAATTACAGACTCTTCGCTTAAATATCACCTTCAAAACGCAAAGAACAACGGCGTTACCAAAGAGGAAATTGCAGCGATAATCACTCACTGCACAATGTATGCAGGCTGGCCGAAGGGCTGGGCGGTATTCCGCCTTGCAAAGGAGGTATGGGCTGAGGACGGCGACGCAGGACTGAGCGACAAGGAGCGCTTTGAAAATGAACTTATGTTCCCCATTGGCGAAGAGAATTCGGCATACGCTCAGTACTTTATCGGTAAAAGCTATCTTCACCCGATTTCAACAGAGCAGGTTGCTATGTTCAACGTTACGTTTGAGCCCGGCTGCAGAAACAACTGGCACATTCACCACGCAGCAAAAGGCGGCGGACAGATGCTTATATGTATCGGCGGAAGAGGCTACTATCAGGAATGGGGCAAGGAGCCCGTTGAGATGACTCCGGGCACGGTTATAAACATTCCGCCCGAGGTTAAGCACTGGCACGGCGCGGCTAAGGACAGCTGGTTTTCACACATAGCAGTTGAAGTCAGCGGCGAAAACACCTCCAACGAATGGCTTGAGGCGGTTGACGACGAAACATACTCAAAGCTTAAATAGCATAAAAAACACCGTAAGGCTAATAACGCCCTACGGTGTTTTTGTTATTTCCAGAAGCTGAGGTTATCGGGGTTTAAGCCGATATCCTTTGCTTGTAAATCTGGGCAAGCGTACTTTCCATAAACGCAGAGGACGCGCCGATAATACACATAAGCCACATCCAGAAGCAAGCGCCCGGGCCGCCGAGACAGATTGCCGTTGAAACGCCGACAATGTTTCCCCCCTAATCATAGTTTTAAAAAAGGCTGTCTTTTTGGACAGCCTTTTAAACTGTAAAAATTATCAGCCTGCTTTCTTTTCCTGAAGCTCTTTCCAGTGAATTTTGCAGAAGCGGTCGGGAGTTCCGTCTCCGTCTGCGTCAAAAGCGGGATATTTATCATCGTCTGCGTCACGGGCAGCGTTATTACAGTCGTACTCGCCGCCGTAGGACTGATTGTATTCACAGCGAGCCTCTTCGGCGCCGCCCTCTGAAAGCGAGGGTATGTACGAAAGACAGAAGAAGCCGATAAGAATTACCACTACGCAAGCGCTTGCTGCCTTTGCGGTAATGCCCTTTTTAAAGAGCTTTTCAAGGTCGATTTTATCAAGCGCAGTCTTTTCAATAAGACGGCAGACAAGCTTTGAGCCAAGATAGCCGATTATACCTGCGCAGGTACCTACAACAAGACCTGCGAGAACGTCTGTCGGATAATGCACCATAAGGTAAACTCTTGAGCCCATAGTACAAAGCGCAATAATGGGAAGGACAAACGCAACCTTGCCAATTACTGCTTTTTTGCCCGTTTCCTTAAGCTTTTCCTTAGCTGTATTTCTGAAACAGAGGAACATTGCAATCGCCATTTCAAAAGCGGCGGTTGTATGGCCTGACGGGAACGAGTAGTCGGACTCTGAAAGCGAACCTGCAGCAGCGTACCACTTTGAGTATTCACCCCAGAATTCAGTTGTCTGAAGCGTATTATAAGGTCTTATTCTCAGGAACGCAGGCTTAACCACTACATTTGTTACGAGCGTTCCTACGGCAATTGCAAAAACGAGGGCAAAGCCGTATTTTCTTGTTTTTTTGAAAAGACAGAGAACAACGCCTAAAACGGCAACGGGAATTACAAAGTTTTCATCGCCAAACGAGGTGAGCACCTTTGCAACCGTTGTCAGAAAGCCGTTTTGCATAGCGCCGAAAATGCGGTAAACCCACATATCAAAGCCTCTGAAAATCGGGTCAATTTTGTCGCCTACCGAAGCGGCAACAAGAAGTAAAGAATACATAAATATTCCCTCCAAAAATTATTATTATAGATTAATAATACCATAATAGCCAAATAATTGCAATAAACAATATTACACGACGAGCGGAATTATGACTGCCGTAACCCTCACAAATACAACAACGGCTCTCCTAATACAGAAGAGCCGTGAGTTCCCTATTTATCAGTCATTAAGCTTTGCGAGCTCCTCGCGGAAGGATTCAGCCGAATCAAATTCCTTATAAACCGAGGCAAAGCGTACATATGCTACCTCGTCAATATCCTTGAGCTTTTCCATAATGAGCTCGCCGATTCTTGCGGAGGTAACCTCTCTGTCTACAGAAGCCTGAAGCGTTGATTCAATCTCGCCGATTTTCTGCTCAAGCTCTGCAACGGTAACGTGTCTTTTTTCGCACGCACGAAGCATTCCCTTTAAAATCTTGTTGCGGTCAAATACCTCGCGTGATTTATCCTTTTTAATTACAATAATCGGAACGTCCTCTATAATCTCATAAGTAGTAAATCTTTTTGAGCACTGGAGACATTCTCTTCTTCTTCTGATTCTCTCGTTCTCATCAGTAGGACGGGAGTCGATAACCTTGCTGTCTGTGTAACCGCAAAACGGACATTTCATAGCAATTTTCCTCCTTGAAAATCATTTGATTTTTACTGCAAAAAGAATTATAACACAATATATAGTAAAAGTCAAGTATTTTCACTTTACAACAACATATTGATAAATTTATCCGTTTTGAAGAGCTGTTCCCTTTTTATTGTAGAAATACATCCAGACAGCCATAATTATGATAACAAAATAGCCCACAAGTGAGAGCACATCGGGTATCTGATGGCCGAGGAAAAGATAGCCCTCTATTGCGGTGAACACGATATTTGAATAGTCGTAAACCGAAATCTCCCTGCTCGGCGCATAGGTATAAGCGGCTGTAATTGTGAACTGGCCGCCCGCCGCGCACAGACCGACAAAAAGCAGATAAACAAGCTGCTTTGACGTCATAGGGTGGTAATTGAAAATAAGATACGGCGCTGTTACCAAAACGGAAAAGGCGGAGAAGAAGAACACCGTAAAGCGCCCGTTTTCGCCCTTATTACCCATATGGCGAACGCAGGTATACGCCGCGCCGGCGCACACGCCGCCGAAAAAGCCCGCAAGCGACGGGAGGATTTCAACGTTGCCGAGAGTCGGCTTTATTACAAGCATTGCTCCCGCAAAAGCGCCGAGAATCGCCAGCGCCTGCTTTGGTTTTACCTTTTCCTTTAAAAATATAGCAGAGAAAATGAGAGTAAAAAACGGCGACATTTTATTGAGCATTGCGGCGTCGGCGGTATGCGCCATATGCGTTGTTGCGTAGAAATTACCGAAAACGCCGAGCAGCCCCGCCGAAGCACGCAAAAGATGAAATGGGAATGTGCCCTTAGCGGGCTTAAACTGTTCGCCTCTTTTAATCAGCGTAGCGCTTGCGAAAAACAGCGCGACGAGATTGCGGAAGAAAACCTTCTGCGGCGTAGGTACATCGCCCGAAAGATTGATAAACGAGCTCATACCCGAAAAGCACAGCGCAGAAAGCAATATGCAGATTATTCCCTTTGTTTTATTTGACAGCTGTTTTTTCATACCCATAAATAACGGGCGGATTGACCGCCCTTTTAAAACTTTTCAAAAAATTCTTTACTGAGCGCAAGCTCTTTTTTTACGTCGTAGCCCCTTGAGTAAATCTCAATTACATAGTCGCCCTTATAACCCGAGTCATCAAGCGTTTTAAAGAGCCTTGAGAAATCAAAGTTACCTCGCCCCGGGGGAACGCAGTCTTTTTCGGGAAGAAGATTGTCTGACAGGTGAACGTGGACAATTTCGTTTTTCATTTCGTTTAAAAATTCAAACGGGTCGTAGCCCGCTCTGATTGACTGCTTAACGTCGAACACCATATGAAAATCAGAGCCGAGCGCCTCCCTCATCTTCTTCATAAATCCGATATGCTGGCTTTTGAATTTGTTTACGTTTTCCTGACAGACGAGAACGCCCTCGCCTTTGCCGATTTCAACAAGCTTACGAAAGCGCTCAAAATACAGCTCATCGGGAAGCGGGATTTTTCTTTTATCAAGCGCTCCGTGAATTACAACAACGCCTGCGCCGAGAACAGCGGCGGCGTGGCAATGCTTTTGATAAAGCCCGATAAAATCGTCATAGCGGCGCTGGTATTCGCCGAAAATACACATATTTTCAAGCGCCGAGGAAAACGGGTGAACGCTCAGCACTTTTACCCCGTTATCATCAGCAACACTTTTAAGATTGTTCACAAACGGGAGCTCGAGCTCTGAACTTGTATTGAAAAATATTTCTGTTTTTTTAAACCCTAAATCCACTACCTCTTTAAACGCCTTTTCCGTTTCTATAGGATAAAAGCACGAGGTTGAACAGCCTATATTCATATAGCTCCTTAATTATTCGCCCAAAAGCTTTTCTACAGCGGCAAGCTGAACGCTTACGCAGAGAATTCTTGTTGCGAGGTCAAGCTCCTTGATAGGAGGAAGCGACGGCGCAATTCTGATATTCTTATTATCCGGGTCAACGCCGTAAGGATAGGTTGCACCGACATTAGTAAGCGTTACTCCCGCTTCCTTGCACAGCTCCCCTACTCTTTTAGCGGTACCCTTCATAACGTCAAGGCTGATGAAATAACCGCCTCTCGGCTTAATCCAGCTTGCTATATTCTTATCGCCGAGCTCATATTCAAGATGAGTCAAAACCATTTCAAACTTTGGTCTCATAATCTCGGCATGCTTTTTCATATGAGCCTTAATGCCGTTAACATCGCCGAAAAACGCAACGTGACGGTGCTGATTCATTTTATCGTAGCTGATAGTCTGGCAATTAAGCCTTCTCTTGATGTCGGCAATATTATTATCGCTTGCGGCAAGGGCTGATATACCCGCGCCGGGGAAAGTCATCTTTGAGGTTGAGCAGACCTCAATTACCATATCTTCGTTTCCATACTTCGGCAGAACGTCAAAGATATTGAGAAGCTCGTCGCCCTCGTCATAAATCTCGTGAATGCAGTAAGCGTTATCCCAGATAACTCTGAAATCCTCTGCAGCAGGCTTCATTTTTGCTATACGCTCAACAATTTCGTCGGAATAAGTAATGCCTTGCGGATTTGAATACTTGGGAACGCAGAACATACCCTTAACACTTTCATCCTTAATGAGCTCCTCTACTGCGTCCATATCGGGACCGTCAAGCTTCATATCAACGTTAATCATTTTAATGTTGAAATATTCAAGGATAGTAAAGTGTCTGTCATAACCGGGTACGGGGCAAAGGAACTTCACCTCGGGAAGCTTGCTCCACGGAGTGCCAGCGCAAACACCGTGAGAATAGCACTGCGCAATATAATCAAACATAAGCGAAAGGCTTGCGTTGGGACCGATTAAAATATTATCGGCAGGAACGCCGAGCAAATCGCCGAAGAGCTTTCTGCAGCTTGGAATACCCTCAAGAATACCGTAGTTTCTCAGGTCGATTCCGTCAACTATATAATCTGGGTCGTCAAGAAGCCCCATTGACAAATCAAGCTGCTCCTTGCCCGGCTTGCCCCTTGACATATCAAGGTTTAAGCCCATATCCTTATAAACTTTAAATCTCTTAAGAAGAGCGTCTTTTTCCGCAACAAGCTCTTCTTTTGTCATCTTTGTATAATCTGACATCAGACCGCCTCCATAAAAAAATATGTATTATTGTAGCATTTTTTGAATTATTTTGCAACAATTATAAAATGCTTGCCTTTTAAAAAATTTCTCTATATAATATTTATATATGAAAATTTGCGGAGGATGAGTATGGACTATCGTATTGAGCACGACTCTATGGGCGAAATCAAGGTGCCCTCTGACAGATACTGGGGCGCGCAGACTCAGCGCTCGCACGAGAACTTTTTAATAGGCGTAGGGCTTGAAGAAATGCCCCAAGAGGTAATTAACGCTTTCGGTATTCTTAAAAAGGCGGCTGCAATTGCAAACAACCGTCTTGTTCCCGAGAGAATGACCGGCGAAAAGCTTGAGGCAATCTCAAAGGCGTGCGACGAGGTTATAAGCGGCAGACTTTCGGACCACTTCCCTCTTGTTGTATGGCAGACGGGTTCGGGTACACAGAGCAATATGAACGCAAACGAGGTTATCGCCAACAGAGGAAACGAAATTGCGGGCAAAAAGCTGCTTCACCCGAACGACGATATCAATATGAGTCAGTCATCAAACGACACGTTCCCTACGGCTATGAGCATTGCGGCGGTAACAGGAATTGAGGACAGAGTTATCCCTGCGGCTGAGGAGCTTATTGGTACCTTCAAAAGACTTGAAGCGGAAAACGAGGGCGTAGTTAAAAGCGGCAGAACTCATCTTCAGGACGCAACGCCGATTAAGTTTTCGCAGGAAATAAGCGGATGGAGAACGAGCCTTGAAAAGGACGTTAAGCTTTTAAAACTTGCGGCAAAGGAGCTTAAGGAGCTTGCGCTCGGCGGCACCGCCGTAGGAACGGGACTTAACGCACCCGAGGGCTTTGACATAGAGGTTGCAAGGGCTGTAAGCGAGATTACAGGTAAGGCTTTTGTCACCGCGCCCAACAAGTTCCACGCGCTTACATCTAAGGATGAAATTGTTTTTGCCCACGGTGCAATTAAAGCGCTTGCGGGCGATATGATGAAAATAGCTAACGACGTAAGGTGGCTTGCAAGCGGACCGAGACTCGGACTTGGTGAAATAAAAATCCCCGAAAATGAGCCCGGCTCGTCAATTATGCCGGGAAAGGTTAACCCCACTCAGTGCGAGGCGGTTACTATGGTTGCCGTTCAGATTATGGGTAACGACGCGGCTATCGGCTTTGCGGCAAGTCAGGGAAATTTTGAGCTTAACGTATTTATGCCCGTTATTATTTACAACTTTATCCAAAGTGCAAGGCTTATTGCTGACGCGATGATTTCGTTTAATAAAAACTGCGCTTCGGGAATTGAGGCAAACGGGGAAAAAATGCACTCAAATCTTCACAACTCGCTTATGCTTGTTACGGCGCTCAACCCTTATATAGGCTACGAAAACGCGGCAAAAACGGCGAAGAAGGCTTACAACGAAAATATCTCGCTCAAAGAGGCTTGCCTTGCGCTCGGCTTTCTGAGTGAAGAGGAATTTGACAGGGTTTTCCGCCCTGAAGATATGGTTTAATAAAAATAAAGATGAACGCCGAGCCGAAATTTGGTTTGGCGTTCATTTTTGACTTGACAAAACGGAATTTATATTATAGAATATCAAGGCATTGAAAAGACAACGAGGTGTAACTCAGTTTTACAAGACTCCTGAAAAATCTAAGATTTTTTAGGAAGAGGAAAAACATACGAAGTGATTATTAGCATTTTTAATGCTTCAATCACGCAGAATGTTTTGACGAAGTGCCTGCTTTGGGTGACGAAAGTGACCGCTGCCTGTGGCAGATAAAGGGAGCTTGAGGAAGCGCAGCAAAACAGAGCGATGCAAACGGCAGTGCGCAGTGCGACATTTTTGCAAGAGGGCGAGCAAAGCTAACAGCAAACCGTTACACTAAAAACTTAATAATTATATACCGAGGTGTAACTCAGTTTGGCTAGAGTGCCTGCTTTGGGAGCAGGATGCCGCAGGTTCAAGTCCTGTCACCTCGACCA
>CAMNAP010000039.1 GCA_946531445.1 uncultured Clostridia bacterium | reverse complement strand
GTCATAGGTCTTATAATTTCACTGCAGAGAACAAGAACATCAAGCGGGTCCTTGTCATCTGCGTATGTACGCGGAATAAAGCCGTAGTTTGCAGGGTAGTGAGTTGAGGTGAAAAGAACTCTGTCAAGCTTGAGCATACCTGTTTCCTTGTCAAGCTCGTATTTGTTCTTTCCGCCTTTTGAAATCTCTATAACAGCGTAAAACTTATCTTTCTTAATCCTTTTGGGCGATATATCGTGCCAAATATTCATAATCTTTTCCTCCTTTGTTTTAACTATTCTATCATAACAGCCTTTTTTCTTCAATATTTTTTATTGCAATTTTTATAAATGAATTATATAATTATTTTAAACAATATATAAGGAGTTGACTTTATGCCTTTTATTAATGTTAAAACTAATTCTGAAAAAATTAATACTTGCAAGGAAGAACTAAAATCTGAGCTTGGCACCGCTATTACTGCCATTCCCGGTAAGAGCGAGGCATGGCTTATGGTTAATATTGAAGAGCCGTCTTCAATGTGGTTTAAGGGCAGCAATGAAGAATGCGCAATGTTTTCTGTTTCTATTTTCGGAAGCGCTTCGGATTCTGCATATGACGATTTAACAGCAAGAATCTGTTCACTTTCTGAAAAATATCTCGGCGTTCCTGCTTCGCGTACTTATGTTAAGTATGACGAAATTGAACACTGGGGCTGGAACAATATGAACTTTTAGGTGATAAAATGACGTTGCAGGAAATAATTAACGAATCTGAAAGAATTGTCTTTTTCGGCGGTGCCGGAGTGTCTACAGAAAGCGGAATCCCCGATTTCAGAAGCGTAGACGGACTGTATAATCAAAAGTACGATTATCCGCCCGAAGAGATACTCAGCCATACTTTTTTTGTTAAACACACGGATTATTTTTATAATTTTTACAAGGACAAAATGCTTGCTCTTGACGCAGAGCCTAACGACGCGCATATAAAGCTTGCAGAGCTTGAGAGAGCAGGGAAGCTTACTGCTGTTGTAACGCAGAATATTGACGGACTTCATCAGAAGGCAGGCAGTAAGAACGTTTTTGAGCTTCACGGCTCTGTTCACAGAAACTACTGTATGAACTGCGGTAAGTTTTTTTCTGCTGAATTTATAAAAAACAGTGACGGAATACCCGTTTGTGAATGCGGCGGTACTGTTAAGCCCGACGTCGTGCTTTATGAAGAAGGACTTGACAATGAAACGGTAAACGGTGCGCTCAGAGCTATTTCTGAAGCGGACTGCCTTATAGTTGCGGGTACCTCGCTCAATGTTTATCCTGCCGCAGGGTTTATCAGATACTTCGGCGGAAAATACTTTGTTCTTATTAACAGAGATAAAACTCCTGCTGATTCTGCTGCCAACCTTGTAATTCACGACAGCGTCGGTAAAATACTCAGTGATATAGAGGTTTAAATATGAAAAGATTTTTATGTATAATACTGTCAATATTTCTTATAGCTGCTTGCTTTTGCGCCTGTTCAAAAAAAGCCGACGAGGCTGAAACTACCGAGCAGTCGTTAAGCGACAGAGTTAAGTTTAATTTTGATTCGGCTTATAAAAGCACGGATGAAAGCGCGGTAAGCGCATATGAAGCTATCTGTAAAGCAACTATTGACTACACAACAGAAGTAAGAATGAATACAGCGCTATATGACAGCGCGCTTCAGCTATTCTATACTTCTTTTCCGCTTTCTGAGCTTGTAAACGATATTAAGATTAACGAGGATAATACCGGCGTAGTTATTTCATTTAAGCTTGCAGAGGAGGAACATAAAAAGCAGACAGAAGCATTTATTAATAAATGCGACGAAATAATCAATAAATGCAGCGAGTCAACTACTAACAAAGCTGTGTTTGCCGTTAAGCTTTACAGCTACATTGCTTCTTCAGTAAATAAAAGCGAGGATGAAACCGTAAGCTGTTATGACACTATTATGAACGGAAAGGGTAATTCATTTTCATATTCTCAGGAATTTGAATATCTTTTAAGACAGAAAGATATTCCGTCTTATCACGTTATAGCGTCTGACGCGGTAGGAAGCGGATGGGGAATTGCAGGAGCTGAGCTTTACGGAAATGTTTATTATTTTGACATTATGAGCGAATACTTTGACAATGGCGGTTCAAAGTTAAAATACTTCGGAATGACAACTGAGGATTTGAAAGCCGAGGGACTAAAAAGCCCTGTATTCACAAACCGTGAGGCTGCTGTTGACGCGTCTGATTTAAAGTTTGATATTTGCAGAAAATGTGACTCGTATACACTTGAGGGTGCAAAGCTTCTGGTAACTACTAAAAACGAAGATATTGTTGAAGTTGCACTATAATACGCGTGTATTAATTGAATATTTATAAATATGTTGTGTATAGTGCACAAATATCAATTATAAACTAATTATAAACAAATTGTAATTATTGTTGACTTTGCGAGCAAAAAGACTATAATGCAGTAAACATTTCAAATGAGGTGTTAATAAAGCAAAGGAGGACACGTAATTATGATGAAAATTCTTGTTAAATGTGCTGAGATTTTAGCTATGAGCGATCCCGCTTACGTTGATTGCGTAAGAAACAAATGAGAGCGATAATTAAGAAAGTTAAAATTGAAGAACGATAGCATAACTGAGTTGGGCAAAACGCGTAACTCAGTTATTTTTTTATACATTGAATTATAGACATAAGTATGTTATAATTAATTCAATAAATAATGGGGGAGATAATATGGCTGAAGTTTCTTTGAAACAAAAAATTTCGGGCATCGTCAGTAATGTCCGTTATAACTGGAAAGAGCCTGCCAAAGGTAAGTATATGCCCTATAAAGAAATAGCAGCGTATGCTTTCGGCGGTATCGGCGCATATTTTATTATTCAGCTTGGCTCAACTCTTATTGTAAGTACAACAAATATTATTGTAAGTACTGCAATCGGCGTTGGACCTACTCACACATATATTATCTATCTTCTTGCAACGCTCTTAAACATTCCGCTTACCGGAATAAGAGCAAATATGATAGATAATACAAGAGGTAAGGGCGGTAAGTACAGACCTTATCTGTTGTCTATGGGTATACCGACTGCGATAATTGCTTTGATATACGTCTGGTTTCCGTATGACAGGATGTATAAGCTGTTCAGGGGCGAGCTGTTCGGATTTGAAAAGGGCTATCTGATAAAGGTTGCAGTAGTATTTATATGTAACCTTGCGCTTCATTTCTTCTTTAATTTCTTCAGAGACGCGTATGAAAACCTTATTCACGTTCTTTCGCCGAACACTCAGGAGAGAACTGATGTTCTTGCGGTAAAGGCTGTAGTATATTCGCTTGCTCCGTCTATTATGAACATCTTAAACCCTGTAATCGCTCAGTATTTTGCAAACAATAATCAGACTGATTTGATTGTTTACAGAATTACATATCCTATTTATGCCGTTCTCGGTATCGGCCTTACAATCGTTGTCTGGGCTAATACTAAGGAAAAGATTGTTCAGGCTAAGACGCATACAATTCAGATAAGATTTATGGACGCGCTCAAGGAGGTTGCTAAGAATAAGTATTTCTGGATTATTGCTCTTGCGGGCTGGCTCGGCTTCCTTGAGATGGCGTATACAAATATACTTCTCTATAACCAGAGCTACGGTCATACAGCAAGCGGTAATCAGTACGCTCTCGCTTGGACGTTAATCGGTAACGCTTCGCTTTGGGGTATGCTTTTCGCTCCGTTTTTTGTTAAGAAATTCGGAAAGAAAAAGGTACTGATTTCTGTTAATATGATGAATGTTGTGTGTATTATGCTTATGATACTCAACGTACGTTCTTTCTGGTGGCTTGTTTTCTGTATATGGCTTAACTATTTGTTCAGCTCTGTAGAACAGATTACAACGCCTGCTATTCAGGCGGATATTCGCGATTTCCAGCAGTATAAATCAGGCGAGAGAATAGACGGTATGTTTGCCGCTGTTGCAACAATAGGTAATGTTGTAACGCTTGCAACCTCTGTTGTGCTTCCCGCAATTCAGGAAAAATTCGGCATTTACGAGGGCAACGGTTACGCAAAGCCGTATGACATACTTGACATTAATACAGGTAAGCCGGACCTTCTTTACAAATTCCTTCCTGCGCTTATTATTATGGCGGCTGTCGGCGCTTTCCTTAACGTTGTTCCGTATTTCTTCTACGACTTTGATGAGAAGAAGCAAAAGAGCGTTATTCGTGTACTTCAGGTAAGAGCGCTGTTTGAGGACTACGCAAACGACGCACTTAAGAATTCACAGCTTGTTGAAGCTATTGACCTTGTTGAAAACGCAAGAGAGATGGCTGTTAGCGAGCCTAAGACGGTTTCAAAGAACAGCTATCTGTCGCTCAGCGGCAAGGAACGCAAGGACGCTAAAAAAGCATACAAGGCAGATATTGAATATAATGAGGAAATTGAAATTTCCAAGTTTGTTTGTGCTGAGCTTGATAAGTTTGACAGTGTACTCGGACGTCATAAGCTCGATGTATACAGAGATATTTTTGCGCAGGGACTTGATTTTATTAACTATATAAATCTTGAATCGGTAAGCGAGGAGGTTAAAAATGCAAAATCACTTCCTAAGAACACCGCCGAGGAAAGAGAGTTCCGTGCATTTAAAATTGAGTTTGCTAAAAGTAAGCTATCTGCCAAGCGCGCTTATGATAAGTATTACGGCTCTTTAAACGCCTTTGTTAAGCCTGATATGAACGCGTTAACGGCTTTATTTGAAGAAGAAGATAAGCTTGACGATGAGATTTATTTAGCTAATCAAAGAGGCGATAAGGGCGCTGCCAAGCGTTTCCTCTCTGAAAAGAAGAAAATTCAGGGCAAAGAGAAAACCCTTATGGATGAATTTGCTAAATTCAACCGCGCCGCTAAACCGTATAACGACGCTGAAAAGTTTCTTAAGCAGTTTGATAATTACAGCCGTTTTGATGAGATTGCCGCTAAATATGACGAGGCAAAGGCTGCCGCTGAGGCAGAAGAGGCTGAATTAGAAAAAGAAGCTGAAGAAAAAAAGCTTCAGGAAATTCAGGAGCTTGAAGAGAGAAAGGCAAGAAAAAACAAATAAGTGATTTAAGTAAAATCGGTGTTTTGCACCGATTTTATTTATTGTATTATAATTATTGTTATGCTATAATAATTTTATTAAATTATGTGAGGTGCGGTATGTCTTACAGAGATAAGTACAATGAATGGCTGAGCTTTGATGAGTTTACTAAGGCTGAGCTTGAAAGCATTGATGACGAAAAAGAAATTGAGGACAGATTTTATAAAGAGCTTTCGTTCGGTACAGGCGGACTGAGAGGCGTTATGGGCGCAGGCACTAACAGAATGAATCAGTACACCGTAGGTAAGGTTACTCTCGGCCTTGCAAATTATCTTAAATCAAACTATGACGGAAATATATCTGTTTGTATTGCATGCGATTCAAGGCTTAATTCTAAAAGTTTTCTATGGGACGCTTCAAGGATTTTTGCCTCTCAGGGAATAAGAGTATTTGCCTATACTAATATTGTTCCCGTTCCCGTATTATCCTTTACAACAAGATACCTCGGCTGTAACGCCGGAGTTATGATTACAGCGTCACACAATCCAAAGGAGTATAACGGCTATAAGGTTTTTGACTCAACAGGCTGTCAGCTCTGCACAGATGACGCAGTAAACGCACTTTCGTATATTAATATGATTACCGATTTAGGCGCTGTTTACAATGGGGTAGAGCCTGTTGACTATTACCTGAAAAACAAAAGCATAATCGGGATATATGAAAACGAGCTGAATCAGTTTATTAAAAATGTTAGGAAGCAGTCGGTTTATAAAGAAAAATCAGATTTAAAGATTGTTTACACTCCGCTTCACGGTACGGGCTTAGTTCCCGTAAAGAAAGTGCTGGGGGATATGAACGTAACAATTTTAAGCGAGCAGGAAATACCCGACGGAAACTTTCCGACGGTTAAATCGCCCAATCCCGAGGACAGAGCAGCGCTTAATCTTGCTATTGAAAAGGCAAGAAGTATAAACGCTGATATAGTTCTCGGTACAGACCCCGATTGTGACAGAGTCGGAATTGCTGTAAGAGATAATGACGAATATGTTCTGTTTACGGGAAATCAGACGGGAGCACTTCTTGTTAAGTTTGTCTGTGAAATGCACAAGGCTGAAATTAACGAAAAGACTACGCTTGTAAAAACTATAGTAACTTCTGAGCTTGGTGCAGAAATTGCAAGACGCTATGGTGTAAGAATTGAAGAAACGCTGACAGGGTTTAAATATATCGGTGACAAGATTAACACGTTTGAAAAAAGCGGCGACAGAGAATTTCTAATCGGATATGAGGAAAGCTACGGCTACCTTGTAGGTACTCACGCAAGGGACAAGGACGCCGTTGTTTCGTCAATGCTTATCTGTCAGATGGCGGCGTGGTATAAAAACAGAGGAAAAACTCTTGTTGATGCTCTTAATGAGATTTACGACGAATACGGCTATTATCTTGATTATCTTGACAGCTTCGTTCTTAAAGGTAAGGACGGTGCAGAGAAAATCCAAAGCCTTATGGTAACATTCAGAGAAAAGGGCGCCAGCCTCTTTAATAATATTAAAGATATAACTGATTTCAGCAAGGGTATTAAGGATTTACCTAAAGAGAATGTTCTTAAATACACATTCGGTGACGGCTCGTGGCTTGCAGTTCGCCCGAGCGGAACAGAACCTAAAATTAAGGTTTACTATTCAGTTGTAGACGAAAACAGAGAAAACGCTGCAAAACGCCTTGAAGAAATAAGAACTGTAATGGGAAATATAATTAACAGCTAAAGGACTATACTATGACAGTTAAGGATTATATTGAAAATATTATTCAGCCGAAGCTCCAGGGAGACGGCGGCTGGGTTGAGTATAAATCTTTTGAAGAGAACGAGCTTACGCTTATATTCAGAGGCGAATGCTCAAAATGTCTTATTCTTCACCGCTGTATTGCGTGGATTGAAGAGGAGATAAAGAAGGATTTAAAAAAGGACGTTAAGGTTAATGCAATACGTAAAAGACCTTATTTTCAGGAGGTGTAGCGTATGGCTCATATTAAAGTTGAACGCCGTTCAATGCGTATTGACGAATGGACGAAGCTTCGCTACGGCTGGCTGAAAAAATACGTTTATGACAGTAAGTGGGAAATTAAAAACCTGCTTATCCGTGACGCGCGTCAGGTAAATGAGATGGAGTTTGAATACTATTCGGATTCCTTCAGACCGCTTAATAAAGGCGATATGTACTTTACTCCCGACGGCACTGCGTTTATTAAAGCTGATGTTAACATTCCCGATGAATTAAAGGGTAAAGAGCTTTGGTTTACACTTAAAACGGCGGCAGAAATGTGCGTTAAGGTAAACGGTAAATACATCGGCGGAGTTGACCCAAACAGAGAGAGAATGCTTTTGTCGCCATATGTTGACGACGGTAAAACGCTTCACTTTGAAATTATGGGCTATAATCGTTCAAAGCCTGACGACGAGCGAAATCCCGAATCGCTTTCAGTAAGAGGCTGCAGACAGGTTTTTGACGGTGCCTATATTACGACAGTTAATCACAAGGTGCAAAGTTTAATCTGGGATTTTGAGCTTTTGCTTGACATTATGGACGGCGAAAGCTTCAGCGAAGATTACCGTGAGTTTCTGAAACGCGAACTTAATAATGCAATGAACTGTATTGATTTCTACGGTGAAGAGCTTACAGGTCTTGATGAGGCAAAGGAATATATTGACTCGGTAATTTATGCAAACGACACATATAAAGGCTCGGGCGATGTTGCGCTGATTGCTCATTCACATCTTGACATAGCTTACTACTGGAGAAGGATTCATTCAGTTCAGAAAAATCTCAGGACTGTTCTTATTCAGCTCCGTCTTATGGACAGATATCCCGATTTTAAGTTTACTCACACACAGCCGTATGTATATGAAACGCTTGAAAAGTATTATCCGGATGTTTTTGAGGAGCTAAAAGAAAAGGTTAAAAACGGTCAGTTTGAGCCTGTAGGCGCAATGTATGTTGAGCCTGACTGTAATATTCCGAACGCGGAAAGCCTTATTCGTCAGTGCCTTTACGGTCAGCAGGCGTATAAAAGAATGTTCGGTATAACCGTAAATAACGCGTGGCTGCCTGATGTTTTCGGCAACAGCTGGATTATGCCGCAGATTCTCAAAGGCTGCGGAGTAGACTATTTTGTGTCAAATAAAATGTCAACGTGGAACGATACGAACAGATTCCCGCACAACAACTTTATATGGCGAGGAATTGACGGTACCGAGGTTCTTGCTTGCGTTCCGCCGACTCATTTTATAACGTGGAATTATCCCTCTCAGATTCAGGCAAACTGGGAAGCGTATATAGACAAAGACCTCGGCGGTCAGACTATGAATATGTTTGGTTACGGCGACGGCGGAAGCGGCTGTACCGAGGATATGATTGAACTAATGCACCGATTTGACAAGGTTTCAGCAATGCCGAAAACTACTCATATGGGCGGTGCAGAGTTCCTTGAGAAAAACCTTAAGGATAATAATAAGCTTGAAACTTGGGACGGCGAGCTGTATCTTGAAATGCACCGCGGTACGTTTACAACAAAGGCAAATCTAAAGAAATACAACAGACTGCTTGAATGGAAATTCAGAAACGCAGAAATTATTTCTGTTATGAGAAATGACAGACATCAGAATGAATTCAGACAGATTTATAAAAAATTCCTTGTGAATCAGTTTCACGATATTCTTCCCGGCTCGCATATTCATCCTGTTTATGAGGACGCAATGAAGGATTATAAGGAAATTGAAAAGGAACTTGATTCCTACATCGGCTCAGGCTCGAAGTATTTCAATTCGCTCAATATCAAGCGTAACGCGATAACGTTTATAAAGAACAAGACGGGTACTTCAACCAGGCTCGGCAAAAAGGGCAATTGGATGATTCCCAACATTCTGCCTATGCAGTCAAAAGCACTAAGAGCGGTTAAGGGTAAGTCTGACTGGATAAGAATTGACGGAATTGACGTTGTTACTCCTTTTTATGCTGTATCATTCAATGAGGACGGCTCTTTAAATTCGCTTTATGATTTAGAGCTCGGACGTGAGTGGACGGCAGGTGAGTTTAACAAGATTAAAATCTTTGACGACCGCCCCGGCAACTATGACGCCTGGGATATTCTTCCGGATTACAAGGAACGCGAAATAAATATTACTGTCAGTGAGCCACTCAGATTATTTGAGCTTGACGGAGAATGCGCTTCGTTCAGATGTGTTCTTTCAACTGCAGATTCAAGTTGGGAGCGAATTATACGCGTATTCAGGCAGAGCAGGGGAATAGAATGTGAAAATAACGTAAGCTGGCATGAAAAGCACAAGCTTGCTAAGGCAATATTTGACTGTAATGTACTTACGCGAAAAGCGCTTTGCGATACCTCTGCGGGTTACATTGAACGTGAAACGCATAAGAATACCTCGTGGCAGCAGGCACGCTTTGAAACCTGTCATCACAAGTGGTGCTCGCTTGCAGAGGCGTTTGGCGGAATTGCGCTTATAAATGACTGCAAATACGGCGTTGGCTTTGACAATAATTCGATGAGCCTTTCACTTCTTCGTGCAACAGTACGTCCCGATGTTGTTTCAGACATCGGTGAACACAGCTTTTGCTATATGATTATGCCCCATAAAAGTGACGCTATCAATGCAGGAATAAATAATATTGCGCTTGAGTATAACTGTCCGCTTATTAAAACAGATGAGGAATGGAATCTCCCGACCTTTGAGCCGCTTTATCTTCAGGCGGCTAAGTTCAGCGAGGACGGAAAAATGAAAATTGTCCGTCTTTCTGAGCAGTACGGAAACAGGGGCTACATAATTCTTAAAAAGCCCGTAAAGGTTCTCAATATGCTTGAAGAGGTTATTAAAGAAACGGATGTGCTTGAGTACAGACCTTTTGAAATTATTACGTTAGGAGTAGAGTAATGACGCCTTTTATTGTAATAATTTGTATTGTCGGAGTACTGCTGCTGGGCCTTGTTATTGTTCCTCTTATTAACCGCAGGCAGTTTAACAGGCTTCCGCGTGACCAGAAAATACGTATTTTAATGAAGCAGGCAAAAGGACTTGTTTACTTTAAAAACCTTTCTGACGGCAGGACAGGCTCGCTGATTTACATTAAGAATAAGCGAAAGATTTATGTTTATCCCTGGGAGCTTCAGGGAGACAGAATGGTATGCACAAGAGACGACCTTTTCAAAAGCTGGGACTACCCTGAGGAAATGCCTGAATTCTCTGAAGATGAAAGAATACAGGCACTTGAAGAGCTTGAAAAGTATAATAATAAGAACAGGATTAAACTGTATTTAGATTATGGAGATTAACGCAAATTCAAAACAGATAATTAAACTGTTAGTAACAAAGGGATATAAGGCTTATGCTGTCGGCGGTTGTGTAAGAGACGCAATACTAAAAAGGGAAATCTCTGACGTCGACATTACAACCTCTGCCACACCTGAAGAGGTAGAAAAGGTGCTTGACGATAACGCAATCAAGTATTACGAAACAGGACTCAAGCACGGAACTATTACAGCCGTTTTAAACGGCGAAAGCTTTGAAATTACTACCTTCCGCCACGACGGCGAATATTCAGACAACCGCCATCCTAATGAGGTAAGATTTGTCAAGATTCTTAAAGAGGACCTTGCAAGACGCGATTTTACTATGAATGCGCTTGCTTATAATGACGCTGAGGGAATAGTTGACGAATTCGGCGGTATCAGGGATATAAAAGACAGAGTTATAAGAGCGGTTGGGAATCCCGTAACGCGTTTTCACGAGGACGCGCTTAGAATTATGCGTGCGCTTCGTTTTTCCGCAGTTCTCGGCTTTGATATTGAAAACGATACAAAGCAGGCTGTGTTTAATTGTAAGGAGCTTTTAAAGAACATTGCGTACGAGCGCCTTTTTACTGAACTTACTAAGTTGATTATGGGCGACTTTGCCGAAAACGTTTTACTTGAATACAGAGATGTTCTTGCAGAAATTATTCCCGAGCTTAAGCCCTGTTTTGATTTTCCGCAGAACAGCAAGTGGCATATTTACGACGTTTATACTCATACAGTTAAATCCGTTTGCATAGCGCCTAAAAAGGAATACGTAAGGCTTGCGCTGCTGTTTCACGATATCGGTAAGCCGTTTTGTAAAACGACTGATGAAAACGGCGACCATTTTTACGGTCACCCTGAGATAAGCGCTAAGTATACTAAAAAGATTCTTACAAGATTTAAGGTAAGCAACGAGATTAAAACAAATGTTATCAAGCTTGTTGAAATTCACGATATAACAGTATCAAGCAAGAGGGCGAATCTCAAAAAGTGGATGAGAGTAATAGGCGACGGTTTAATTTTTGATTACTTTGACGTTAAAATTGCTGATTTTATGACTCATAATCCCGAGCTTGCCGAAGCTGAAATAGATGAAATCCGCTTTGTAAGAAACATGGCGCAGGATATTTTAGACAACGGCGAGCCGTATAGAATTTCAGACCTCGTTATTAACGGCGACGATTTACTTAAAGTCGGTTTCAGCGGAGCACAGATTAAAGCTGAGCTTGAAAAGCTTATTGCCGATGTTAGTGCAGAGCCTGAACACAATGACCGTCAGTGGCTTTTAAACCGCGCTCAAAGCGATTTTGACAGTTTGATATTAAGTTAGCTTACAGCAGAGTCGGGATGCCTTAACGGCGCCTGTGTGGGTTAAAGCGAAGAGTATTTGTGACTTTGCAGGCAGTCGCTCTTCGTGCAGACCTGTATCGCATAAATGCGATTTTAAATCGTTCCCGACTCTGTTTTTGGAGAGACTATGGACATTCTTGATAAGCTTTCGGATTATGAAGTATGGAAAGAGTTTTTACAGTATAAAACTGACGGCGGACATATTTCAAAATCGGAGTTAGCTGAACTTGAAAATTATATAAACAGCTTTGCTTTTCGCGACTCTGCCGTTTACTTTCAGAGCGGCGGATTTTTTTCACTGCCCGAAGCAGTACAGGTAAATAAAAGCTTTTCGGATAAAAAGCGTACTGTTTTTAAATTTAATGAGAATGATAAGTATATTCAGAAGCTGATTGCTTATTTGCTCTATGATTTTGATGGGTATTTCAGTTCAAATCTCTATTCATTCAGGCGAAATATGGGAGTTAAGAAGGCGGTAAAAAGCCTTGTATTTCATAAAGAGATTAAAAATTTATATTCATATAAGCTTGATATTTCTGATTATTTTAATTCGGTTAACCCTGAATATCTTTTGCCTGAGCTTAAAGAGCTTTTTAAAAGTGAAAAACGGTTATATGTGCTAATTGAGGAAATGCTTACTAATCCTTATGCAATAAAAGATTCAGAGCAGGTAAGAATTAAAAAGGGGATTCTTGCGGGCTCTCCGCTCTCTGGCTTTCTCGCAAATGTTTATCTTAGCGACCTTGACAAGTATTTTGAAATGAGGGAAATTTTGTACGCACGGTATTCAGACGATATTATCTTCTTTTCAGATTCTGTAGATGAGCTTAATAAGTATATTGGTTATATTCACTCCTTCCTAAGTGAACGCGGGCTCTCTGTTAATTCAAGTAAGGAAAGTATGACAATGCCCAATGAAGAGTGGAGCTTCCTAGGTTTCAGGTATAATAACGGCGTAATTGATATTTCAAAGGCTTCTCTGAATAAGCTCAAGAAGAAAATGCGCCGAAAGGCAAGAGCCCTCAACCGCTGGAAGATTAAGAACAGCGCTGAAAAGGAAAGGGCAGTACGTGCGTTTATTAAGTATTTTAATAAAAAGCTGTTCTCAAATCCGATAGTCAATGAGATAACATGGACCAGATGGTATTTCCCAATCATTAATACTGATAAAAGCCTTAAAGAGCTTGATAGCTATATGCAGCAATGTATCAGATTTATAGCTACATCTTCCCAAACAAAAAGAAAATATACTTTTTCTTATAACGATATGAAGGAACTCGGCTACATTACTCTTGTAAACAGGTATTATGAATATAAGACTGACGGCGTTAAGTATTTACAATAATTTTGAAAAACTTTAAAAAAAGTGTTGACATTCACTCTGTGATTTGATATAATTCCTACTGTTGACGCGAGAGTGGCGGAATCGGCAGACGCGCACGTTTGAGGGGCGTGTGGGGCGACTCGTACGGGTTCAAGTCCCGTCTCTCGCACCAAAA
>CAMNAP010000038.1 GCA_946531445.1 uncultured Clostridia bacterium | reverse complement strand
TGGTTGAACAATGTTTCTTTAGTTGATTTTGAATGTGCCTACTATCCTATCTATATTGATTTTGACAAAATACTTACGCAAGAATATGGCGATTATATGACACCGCCTCCGGCAGATAAACAAGTTTCTAATCATTATTTTAAAGCTTATAAAAAGGATTAATATGGGAAGTCTAATATCAGTAATTGTACCGGTATATAATGCAGGTGATTACTTTAATCACTGTGTTGACAGCATACTTAATCAGACATACAAAAGAATAGAATTAATTCTTGTTGATGACGGCTCAACAGATGACAGCGGAGCGCGATGCGATGAATTTGCTAAGAGTGACAACAGGATAAAAGTTATTCATAAAGCAAACGGTGGCGCGGCTTCTGCAAGAAACGCAGGACTTGACGCTGTAACAGGGGATTACATAGGTTTTGTTGACGCTGACGACTGGATTGATTCCGATATGTATGAAATAATGCTCAGCGAAATAATTAAATATGGTGCTGATGCGGCAAGGTGCGGTATAGTCAGAGAACTCGGTAACGGACAAACTGAAGAGTGGGGAACAGGCAATACTGATATCAGAATTGTAGACTCAGTACAGCTTCAGAAAGACGTTGCTGAAGCTTTTGGAATTGTGCCCGTTCACTTGGGCAATAAGCTATTTAAACGAGAATGCATTAACAGTATTCGTATGGACACAAGATTTAAGTTTGCAGAGGACACTCTTTTCAATTTTATGGTATCTCAAAACATTAACTCAATTGTTTATCACGATATAGACAGATACCATTATGTTGACAACAGTACATCCATTACAAATAAGAGTATTAATGAAAACAATTTTGACGAACACAGAGTAATGGATATTATTTTCTCTCTTTGTGACAGTTCAGTTTTACCGTACGCTATTAAGGGTGACATATTAAAATCCCTCAGAACATTACGTCAGATGATACTTGCTGACAGTTATATGGAACGTTTTGATGAAATTCGTAACAGAATCATTAAACATAAAGATGAAGTGAAACTATCTTCTATCTATTCAAAAAAAACCAAACAAAGAGTTTTATTATTATCCGCGTCACCTTTACTGTATAAATTTGCAATTAAACATTTAAGAAGGAGCTAAGATGAAAAAGCTGTTGTCTGTAATTGTACCTGTGTATAACGCAGAAAAATTCTTATATAAATGTGTTGAAAGCATAATTAATCAGTCTTATAAGAACATTGAAATAATTCTTGTAGATGACGGCTCTACCGATAACAGCCCTACTATTTGTGATGAATTAGCAGAGTCTGACAGCCGAATTGTTGTAATACATAAGGAAAACGGCGGCGTTTCATCTGCCCGTAATGCCGGGCTTGATGCTGCAATTGGTGATTATATTGCGTTTGTTGATTCAGATGACTGGATTGACAACGATATGTATGAAACTATGCTTTCATTAATGGAGAGAACTAACTCACAAATAGCTTCCTCTTCAATAATGCGTGAGAATGGCGATAAAGCTTCCGTATGGGGCGAAATAGAAGAGCCGTATATTATTAAAAGCAGGGATGATGTTCTAATTGAAATTTCATCAACACTCGGACTGGTATGTATACATACCTGTAATAAGGTTTTTGAAAAATCAATTATTAAAGCTATTAGATTTGATGAGAGTCTTACCTATTGTGAGGATGTATTATTCAATTACTGCGTTTCATTGAATATGACTCAGATGGTGTACATCAATACGCCTTATTATCATTTCTTTTACAACATTTTATCTGCAACTCATAATAGAAAAGAATATGCAAAATTTAATGCCCTTAAAGTTCAGGATACTATTGGACAGCTTTCTCCTGAACATCTGTCTATTTATTGCATTAGGGGCGATGTTATAAAAACGTTTGATAAAATTAAGGAAGTTCTTACTGATGATGTTTGTACTTTAAAAGAATACTTTTGGCTCCGTAAAAGAATAACAAAGCACTTTAAATTGATTTTAACTTCTTCTATTTTTTCAAGATTTACAAAAATTAAATCAGTCTTTATTTTGTTGTTTCCGCTTACATTTAATTTTTTTAACAGAATATACGGAAAGAGACAATTAAGAAGAAACACAGGTTAATAAAAATGAGTAGAACTAAAGCTTCAATTAAAAACTTTATATGGACAAACCTTCGCACTTACCTTCTTATGATTCTGCGGTTTGTTTTACGTACAGTTTTTATAAAAAAACTTGGGGCAACATATCTTGGAGTCGACGGGCTTTTTACTAATATTTTAGGATTTCTTTCACTTGCTGAGCTTGGAATAAGCGGTGCTATTAGCTTTAGTTTATATGAGCCTCTTGCGAAAAAAGATATACCGAAAATTCAGGCTCTTATAAATTTTTACCGTAAGGCGTACAGAATAGTTGCAGCAGTTGTCTTAGTTCTTGGCGTTGTATTAATTCCGTTTATCCCAAAAATTGCTAAGGGCGCAGACGGAATAGCACACCTTCAGTTGATTTTTTGTATTTATCTATTTAACACTGTATCATCATATTTGATTACATATAAATCAACAATTATTACTGCTGACCAGAAGCATTATATTCTTAGCAATATTGTTCTTGTCTTCAATTTAATAACAATTGCACTTCAAACGCTTTCATTGTTTGTATTTAGTGACTATATTATTTATCTTTTAATTTCGTCTGTTTTTAATCTGATGAGCAGTTTGTATATTTTCCATTACTCGGGAAAGCTGTACCCATTTATTAAACACAGAAATAATCAGCAATTAGACAAGAAAGACAGTAGAATTCTTTTTACTAAAATTAAAGCGCTTCTTTATCATAAAATAGGGCAGGTAGCAATCTCGCAAACCGACAGTATCATTACATCATCAGTTATTAATGTAACTATGGTCGGATATGTTAATAATTATAATATGATTATTAACGTCATTAAATCTGCGTCTTCAAGCATCTTTGATATGATAGTCCCAAGTTTGGGAAATCTTATTGCAACTGAAGACAGAGAGCATCAGTTACTGACATATAAAAGAGTCGAGTTTTTAAACTACTGGGTTAACAGTTTTACTTCTATTTCTCTGTTTTTTATGTTGACTCCGTTCGTTAGAATCTGGTTAGGAGATAACTTTGCTCTTGCTGATTCGGTTGTATTTCTTCTGGTAATTAATTATTACATCTATATTTCCAGATTACCAATTTTTTCCGTTAGAAGCGCTGCAGGAACTTTTGAGCCTGACCGTTTTTCACCTATTGTAGAAAGTATTGTTAATATTGCGGTTTCAATTATTCTTGCAAGACAAATCGGTATTGAGGGTGTTTATATCGGTACGCTTGTCAGTAGCTTTGTTCCCTGGATATGGAGTCCTATTGTTGTTCATAAATATGTTTTTAACTTATCATCAAAAAAATATTTTTTCCGACAGGGTATCAGATTTGCTATAGTAATGGCATACGGTTATTTAATGAAACTGTTCTTTGACGCTGTTAATTTCAATGGTCTTGTATTGAATCTTGTTTTCAGAGGTGTAATTTGTTTACTAATTCCTAATTTAGTTATTGTTTTGATTTATTCAAGAACTAATGAGTTTAAGTATCTTATTAACACAGTTAAAAACCTTATGTTAAAAATAAAAAAGCACAATCATTAATGACTGTGCTTAGTGTTAAAAAATTCTATTAGATTAAATTTACATTCATAATGCCTTAAGCCTAAAAAGTTTTTCGAAAAGTAAAGAAGAGGTAATGGTTTAGAAAGACGAGGCTTAATATAAAATGCATATTTACTTTTGCAGTCTTTTCTTCTTGTAAATATTACTTTATTATTGCACTCAAAGCTTTCAAACACTTTTATCTGTTCATCGCTGAGATATCCTACAGAAGCATAATCGTGATTGTATATATCATCAATATCAAACATGATTAAATACATATTTTCTTTATTGATTCTATTTCTTCTCTCATACCATTTTGACGCACCTTCTTCAAATGAATCATAATGAACGAATGTTAAAGTAATATCGGGAATATCATTTTCACCTTCAATTATAGCTCGTGGCTTTCCGTCATTTCTATCAGTAGTTTTCTTTAGATTTGCTTGAATATAATAATCAAAGTGATTTAGAAACTTAATAAAATCATCAGTGTTAATTGATAGGTTAATAAGCGGACTGTCAAATTTATGACTAAAACGATGATATATCTGCCCTCCGATACAATTAGGGCAAACAATTGTAAAGTTTTCATTCTTTAATCTATTTTTGAAATAATTATTAATAGTTTTTTCAATTAAACTGTATATTCCTGAATGTTCGTAGGCACTCTTAATCTTTGTGATTAACATATATTTCACCATAGCATTATAATTTTGAATTAGTTTAACATAATTACTATAATTAGTCAATAAAGGAGATAAAATGTCAAGGATACTATTTATTGGCAACACGCCTTTACAGATTTTTATTTCTGCATGGATAAAATATCATTACTTCTCTGACGTTGAAGCGGACATAATTATTCACGACAGGCTTTCAAATTATCTTAATATCAAGAAAAACATTGAATCTCTGGATTTATTTGATAATGTTATTGTACTCCCCAATCAGTACAAAAAAACAAAAATCGGCAAAACTGTTAGAATATTAAAGGAATATATTTTTGCCAGAACAAGATTTTCTAAAGGCGGTTATGATAAATTCTTCTTTGCTAATTTAGATTTTTTTTCTGAGAGGGTATATGACTTTTTGAAAAGAAAAAATCAGAATCTAAAAGTATATTATTATGAAGAAGGTATGGGAACATATTCAAAGAAAATTGAGTATTTTTTTAACCTTTATAAAAAACCTACTAAAGATAACATAACACATAATAACATTTTTTGTAAAAACTATTTATTTAATGATTTAAACGGTCTGTGGCTTTTTAATCCTGATTTGTTGGAATGGGGATTTGATAAAAACAAAGTATTCCAAATTGACAGACTGGATTGTAACGATAACACTTTCAAACAGATAGTCAATACAATCTTTGATTATAACGAGCAAAATAACGAATTCACTTCTAAATACATATTCTTTGAAGAATCATTTTATCAGGATTACAATTATAATTATGATGTTGATTTTATAAATTCTCTATCTGAATTAGTCGGAAAAGAGAATATAACAGTAAAAATTCATCCACGAAACAAAACAAACAGATTTAAAGAGCTTGGCTATAAAACAAACTCAAATCTTACTGTCCCATGGGAAGTTATAGCGTTAAACCTTGATTTATCCGAAAAAGTACTTTTAACAATTTCATCTTCCAGCATTGTAAATCCTATTTCAATGTTCAATTGTGAGGCAAAAGCTTTCTCGGTAATAAACTGTGTAGATGAATTACCTTATACTCTAAAGACGGAGTATGGAGCTACAGTTAAAAATTTCTTTAATTATTTTGATGAAATATCAATTTGTGAATCACTTAATGAGATTATTGAATAATTACTTATGGAGTTAATATGCATGCAGTAATGATTATTGCTCACAATCAGTTTGAGCTGCTGGAAAAGTTAATATTGGCTCTTGACGACGTGAGAAATGACATCTTTGTTCATATTGACGCAAAGGTAAGAGATTTTGATTTTTCACATTTTGAATCGCTTACAAATTATTCACGTGTAATTTTTACTGATAACAGAATCAGCGTTACATGGGGCGATTATTCTCAGGTAGCTACTGAAATTGAGCTGTTGAAAACTGCCGTAATAAATGAGAATAAGGACAAGCCTTTCAGCTATTTTCATCTTATTTCAGGCGTAGATTTACCCGTTAAGTCAAACGAATATATTCACCGCTTTTTTGATGAGAATAACGGCAAAGAGTTTATTCATTTTACGTCAAACGAGGTTGACGCACTTTCAGTCAATAGAATAAGATATTATCATTTTTTCAGAAGCAGACGAAATACATTTACAAAAATTATGTCTCAGGCACTGCTAAGAGCACAAAAGCTATTAGGCGTTGACAGACTTAAGGGTACTGATATTAAAGTTCAGAAGGGCTGTAACTGGTTCAGCATAACGGGTGATTTTGCTCATTATGTTGTTGACAGCTTCGGCAGTTATGAAAAGTACTTTAAGCATTCTTATTGCTGTGACGAGGTATTCCTTCAGACTATATTTGTTAATTCGCCTTTTAAGGATAATCTTTATATGCCCAATTGTAATAATAACCACGATGCGTGTATGCGATTTATTGACTGGGAAAGAGGAAACCCTTATGTTTTCAGAAAAGATGATTTTGAATTGTTAAAGAGTACGCCTTGTGTTTTTGCCCGTAAGTTTGATTTGAATACTGACGGAGAAATAATTGATATGATTCTTGATGACAGGAGATAGTTATATGCAAAATGAATTACCGCTAATCAGCGTTATCATTCCTGTTTATAATGTTGAAAGCTATCTTGACAGATGCGTTGAAAGCGTTGTAGGCCAGACATATACAAATTTAGAGATAATTCTTGTTGACGACGGCTCTCCCGATAACAGTCCGACTATGTGCGATAACTGGGCAGCAAAGGACGCAAGAATCAAAGTTATCCACAAGGAAAACGGCGGTCTTTCTTCGGCAAGAAACGCCGCGCTTGACATAGTGAAAGGCGAATATTTAACTTTTGTTGACAGCGATGATTATATTGATAAAAATGCTGTTGAAATAATGTATAACAGAATTTTAAATGATAATTCTGATATAGCAATTTGTAATTATAAATGTGTAACAGATAATTCAGATGATTACTGGGATAACACGTATCCTCTGAAGGATGAAATACTAAGTAAAAATGAGATACTGAGAAAGCTTGTTGAATATAACCACTGGCACTATGTTATAGCGTGTTGCAAGCTTTATAAAAAGCAATTGTTTGACAGTATAAGATTCCCTGTCGGCAAGCTTCATGAAGATGTTTTTACGGCACATCTTATATTTGACCTGTGTGCGAGAGTAAGCTGTTTGAGCAGTATTCTTTATTACTACTATCAGGCGCCGGAGAGCATTACACACAATTACAGCATAAACAGTCTTGATATTATAGACGGATATTTAAATCGGCTTGACTTTTTTATAGAAAAGAATATGGAATACGAGAGCGCTTTAAGCGCAGAGACAGTTGCTGAAAAAATATTGCAGGCTTATGACAGGCTTGATATGAATGAAACAGAAAACAAATCTGTAATTAACGGTTATAAAAGGGAATATGACAAGCGTTACAGATTAATCCGTAATAATAAACAAGGCAATTATAAATTCAGGTATTTATTCCATCTGGGAATCAAAGCGGTTAAGCTGAAGGCAAAGCTAATTAAATAGTTTTAATGGTGTATTTATGAAAGAACGAAGCAGAACTAATCAATTTATTATTAATTTTGGGGCGCAGGTATTTGTGTTTGCGTCTAATTTTGCTATTAGTTTCTTTCTTACTCCGTTCATAATTAAAAATATTGGCAGGGAAGCGTACGGCTTTGTAGGTCTTGCAAATAATTTCATAAATTATATTACTGTTTTGACTACGGCGCTTAATTCAATGTTCGGAAGGTTTGTAACAATCAGTATTTACAGAGAAGAGGAATTAAAAACAAATAAGTATTTTTCCTCAGTATTTTTTGCTAATATATTTGTTTCAATTCCACTTACTGTTGCATCTGTATTTGTTGTCATATTTATTAATAAGCTCGTTAATATAAGTAATGCGATTCTTACTGACGTACAAATTCTTTGGGCATTTCTGTTTGCCGAATTTATTACAGGACTTATTTTCTCTGTATTTACTGTTGCAACTTTTACAAAGAACAGACTTGACCTTGCTTCCTTAAGAAATATAGAATCCTCAGCTATTCGTGTCGTTATTCTTGTTGTAATGTTCAGGCTTTTAAAGCCGTCAGTATGGTTTTTAGGCTTTGCGGCATTTATATGCGGGATGTATGTAGTATTTATGAATATTTACTATACAAAAAAGTTGTTACCGGAAGTAAAAATCAAAAAGAAATACTTTGATTTTAAAATGGTAGTTGAGTTGATTACGTCCGGAATATGGAACAGCGTTAATAAGCTGAGCGGAATACTATCAAACGGACTTGATTTATTAATTACTAACTTGTTTGTAACATCGCAGGCAATGGGCATAGTTTCAATTTCAAAAACAGTTCCTACATATATTCTTTCGGCTTTTTCCACTATCTCTTCTCTTTTTGCTCCTGAGCTAACTATCAGTTATGCAAAAAATGATTTTGAGGATATGAGAAAGCAGCTTTTGTCCGCTATAAAAATGCTTGGCTTTTTTTCAAGCATTCCGATTTCGTTTATCTATATTTTCGGGAAAGAGTTTTACAGCCTTTGGGTTCCGACAGAGGATGCGGCACTTCTTCATATGCTCACGGTTCTTGGAATGCTAGCTGCTGCTGTTGGCTGGCCGCTTGAGCCGCTGTGGAATATATTTACTATTACAAATAAAGTAAAACAGTCTTCATTGTTTTTGCTCTCTAACGCAGTATTATCTACTTTATTAGTGTTTATTCTGCTTAATTTTACAGATAATGAAACAACTAAAATGTGTATTGTTGTCGGTGTAAGTACCACAATTAGCGTTATCAGAAGCGTTACCTTCTTACCGATGTACGGTGCAAAATGTCTTAATTTTAAACTTACAACTTTCTTTCCGACAATTATTAAAAACACTGTTAGCATTGTTGTAATTTCGTTATCTTCGTTATTATTAAAACAATTTGTAAGTGCTGATACGTGGTTTAAGCTAATACTTTGCGGCGTAATAGTTTCTGCATTTTCATGTATATTCAACTGGTTTTTCCTTCTTGGAAAGGCTGAAAGAAACAAGATAATCATTAAGCTTTCAAAAATAGTAAAATAATTCCATAAGAGGAGTTTAAAGATGATTCCAAAGAAAATTCATTATTGCTGGTTCGGCGGTAATGAGCTTGACGATATTTCTAAAAAGTGCATAGAAAGCTGGAGAAAATTCTGCCCTGAATATGAAATTATTGAGTGGAATGAATCTAATTTCCCTTATGACAAAAACAGCTTTACGAAAGATGCGTACGAATGCAAGAAGTGGGCTTTTGTTTCTGATTATGCCAGACTGTATATAATCTATAATAATGGAGGTATCTATCTTGATACTGACGTGGAGCTGATTAAATCTTTAGACGATTTACTTGAAGAAAAATGTTTTTTAGGGGTTGAAAAGGGCTCAGGATATGTTGCTACAGGGCTGGGATTCGGAGCTGAAAAGAACAATAGCATTATTAAAGAGCTTCTTGATGAATACGAAAACGTAAAGTTTGACGCAGATAATACATATAATTTCCTTTGTCCTGAGCTGAACACAAATCCTCTTTATAAGTACGGTTTGGAAATTGGAAATGAAAGAGTTTTAAAACTTGATAACTGCACAATTTACCCATCTGAATATTTTTGCCCGGTGAATTACAAAAGCCTTGATTGCGATATTACCGACAATACATATTCAATACACCACTACGCAGCTTCATGGCAGACAGAAAAGAAGAGAGAGCTTACTCAGATTAAAAAGGCAATATCGCAGAAATACTCAGGTGATAAACGAAAAATCCAGCGTAAGTACACCTCTTTAATGTGGAAAACCGAATTAAAGTATCGCTTTAAAGAAAGTGGGATAATCGGAGCTTTACGTTTAATTGTACACATTTCTTATTATTATCTTAAAGAATTCTTTTTGAGATTTTCAAAATTCTTCATTAACAAGATTCTAAACAAACAAGTAATAGCTTTTGAAAACGTTAATAGCGTAGACGGAAATTCAGGTGCTGTATTTGATTATATTAAAAACAAATATAGCAGAAAAAAATATTTATTTGTCTGGATTTTAAAGGATAAATCATTTGTAGAGAATAAAGGCAAGTCTGAATATTACTTCGAGCATAAAGAAAAGTCATTTTTAAAGGAAGTATTATTATACTCAGCAGATTTCATCTTTTTTGACAATATCCCGATATGGAAGAGAAGAGATGAACAGATATGCGTTTACCTATCTCACGGAATGCCTATAACAAAGAATGTAAAGGGAATAATTAATATTCCGGAAATGGTAGACTTTGCAATTTCAACTTCTAAAGCTACTGAAAACGTCAACAGATATATGCTGTCTTTAAAAAGTACAACTAAGTCTGTTATATCTGCACTTCCGAGAGTTGATGTTTTCTCAAAGAGCTGGAACGAGCTTTCTAAGCTTTGTGACAATATATATGATAAAACTGTAATCTGGCTTCCTACTTTCAGAACATCAAAATATGAAACTGAACGTAGCGATTCTCTTACTGTGCAAAAATATAACTTACCGCTTTTGTCTTCAGAAGATGATTATTACAAGCTTGATTCTTTTCTTAAACAAAACAATATGCTGTTATTAATTAAACTTCATCCTGTTCAGAATATTGAATCTATGACACTTAAAAGCACGTCTAATATTCTTATACTTACAAACGATGAACTTGCTATGAAGGGTATTAATCTTAACAAGCTTATGTCACAAACTGACGCTCTGATTTCTGATTACTCTTCAGCACCATACGATTATATGTTCCTTGACAGGCCGATAGGTTATGTTGTTGATGATTTTGATGAATACACGCTTGGTTTTGCGTATGAAAATATACTTGAACTTATGCCGGGAGATAAGATAAAAACTATTGATGATTTTGTCAATTTTTTAAACACTGTTAAAAACGGCGAAGACAGGTATAAGAACGAACGTAACACGGTATTTGACTTTATGCAGGATTGTAAGGATTTCAATAATTGCGAAAGAGTACTCAAGAAAGTAGGCTTTTTGGAGGATTAAATGTATTTAAAACAGCTAAGTATCAACGACGGTGAAGACGTTTACAATATGCTTCAGCGCATAGGGCCGAGTGAAAATGCTTTTAAAAACGAAGTAAGCGGTATGACATATGATGAGTATAAAAAGTGGCTTGTTTTAATGGATGACTGGTCAAAGGGTGAACATTTGCCAAAGGGATATGTTAAGCAATGGACATTCTGGCTTTGTGATGATAACGGTAAATGCTGCGGATACGGAAAAATAAGAGAAAAGCTGAATGAATACACAAGGGAATTTGGCGGAAATCTCGGCTTTGCTATTGATTCTGCTTGCCGCGGTAAGGGATACGGTACTGAATTATTTAAGCTTTTACTTAAAAAAGCGAAATCGCTTGGAGTTACTGATATTATATCAACTGTTGAAAAATATAATTATCCGTCAAAGAAAGTTCACGAAAAATGCGGCGGAAAGCTTTATAAAGAAACTGATTTAAGATGGTATTTCAGTTTTGATTAAGGGGTGAAAGAATGCTTAATTTTACTATAGGTCCGGTTATGTCTGATAATAGGGTGCTTGAAATTGCTTCTGTTTCAACACCGTATTTCAGAACGCCTGAATTCTCTTCTTTAATGAAGGAAAATGAAAAGCTTATGCTCGAATTTCTTAACGCTCCTGTTTCATCACGGTGTGTTTTCCTCACAGCGTCCGGAACAGGCGGAATGGAATCCGCAGTTATGAACGTTTTAAACGATGAGGATAAAGTTGTTGTTATTAACGGAGGAAGCTTCGGACAGAGATTTGTTGATTTGTGTAAGCTCCATAAACTCAACTATACCGAAATAAAGCTTAACTTTGGTGAATCGCTTAAACCTGAGCATTTAAGCAATATAGATGATAGTTATACTGCTTTTGTAGTAAATATGCACGAAACATCTTCGGGAGTTCTATATGATATGGAGATGATTTCAGAATTTTGCAAAACTAATAATATTTTTCTTCTTGTTGACGCAATTAGCGCTTTTATTGCTGATAAAATAGATATGGAAAAGCTTAATGCCGGTGTTGTTATAACAGGCTCACAGAAAGCACTTGCAGTACAGCCGGGAGTTGTAGTTATGGCTTTATCTCCCCAAGCGCTTTCAAGAATTGAAAAGAACAGGGAACAGTGTCTTTATTTAAGCTTAAAAGAAGCGTTAATTAACGGCGAAAGAGGTCAGACTCCGTTTACTCCGGCAGTTACTACGCTGCTTCAGATACATCAAAGGCTAACTGATATTTCCTTAAACGGAGGAATTGAGCAGGAACAAAAGCTTATTGAAAAACGTGCTAATTTTATACGTGAAAAACTGAAAGGTTTTCCGTTTGAAATAGTTGCTGAAACTCCGTCAAATGCTGTCACTGCTTACTATACGGATAATAACGCCGCAGAGATAGTTAAAACAATGAAGGATGAATATAATATATGGATTTGTCCAAACGGCGGAGAACATGCTAAAGATGTTTTCAGAATAGGTCATATAGGTAATATTACACAAGAGGATAATGAAACTCTGATAAACGCTTTTATTGAAATGAAAAGCAGAGGTTTAATATGAAAAAAGTAATTACTTACGGGACTTTTGATTTACTTCATTTCGGCCATATTAATCTTTTAAAAAGAGCAAAAGAGCTCGGCGATTACCTTGTTGTCGGTGTTACAAGCGACAGCTTTGATATGTCGCGCGGTAAAATCAATGTACGTCAGTCACTCATTGAACGAATAGAGGCAGTTAAAAACACGGGACTTGCCGATGAAATTGTTGTTGAAGAGTATGAGGGTCAGAAGATTGACGACATTAAACGCCTTAATATTGATATTTTTACTGTAGGCTCTGACTGGGTAGGAAAGTTTGACTACCTTAATGAATACTGCAAGGTTATTTATCTTGAGCGTACTAAAGGAATCTCAAGTACTATGATTCGCGACGGTTCGTTAGTGCGGCTGGGTGTTATCGGCGATGCGCCGTTCATTAATAAATTTGTAGAGGAAAGTAAATATGTTAACGGAATTGAAGTTACTTGCATTTGTACTAAACGCGCCGATATAATTAAAGAATCAGTTAAAGAGTTTGTTTCGGTAGTAACAGATAATTATTCTGAATTACTAAGTTGTGTTGACGCGGTGTATATCATTTCTTCACCGTATTTGCATACATCAGTTATTGAGAAAGCATTAAACTGTAATAAGCACGTGCTTTGTGAATCTCCGATAACAATAAATGAAAATGATTATAACCGCCTTTCTGCGCTTGCAGATGAAAAAGGTTTAATCCTTTCAGAAGCAATTAGAACAGCTTACTCAACGGCCTATGACAGACTGAGATTATTACTTAAAAGCGGAATTATTGGAAAAATTATTTCTATTGACGCTACCTGTACAAGCCTACGAAATCATAATAATGTTACCAACTATTCTGAATTGTGGAACAGTATATGTATGTGGGGACCTACCGCTATGCTCCCGGTATTTCAGATTTTAGGCGTTGAGTACAGTAAAAAAAGTATTGTAAGTAAAATAATTGATAAAGACAGCCGTTTTGATTCATTCTCAAAGCTTAGTTTTGTTTATCCTAATGCTGTTGCAACAGTAAAGGTAGGAAACGGTATTAAGTCCGAAAGTGAATTAATTATATCGGGAACGAACGGTTATTTATATGTTCCTTCTCCCTGGTGGAAAACTGATTATTTTGAAGTTCGCTTTGAAAATCAGGAAAACAACAGGCGCTATTTCTATCAGCTTGACGGTGAGGGAATTCGCTATGAGCTTGTTGCATTTATTAATTCAATTAAAGCTAAGAAAGCTTCCGAATACGTTGAAAGACGTGTATCAAGAGAAATTGTAAAAGTTATTGAAGATTATTATAACGGTATTGACTGTACCGAAATCAGCTAAATGATTAAAGGGTAAAAACAAATGAAAATTGTTGCTATTGTGCCAATGAAGTTGAATAACACAAGGCTTCCTCAAAAGAATATTAAGCCTTTTACTAACGGAAAACCGCTGTGTTATTACATTCTTAATA
>CAMNAP010000037.1 GCA_946531445.1 uncultured Clostridia bacterium | reverse complement strand
ATTCCTGATATATTAATTCTTTATTTCTTTTTATTCTTATTATTCTTGTTTGTTGCCCTTTGAGTGCCCTTTGAGTGCCCTTCGTTTGCCCCTCCGTCTTGTTAAAGAGTGCTAAAACGCAGTAGCTATGCGGCTTTCAGGTGTGTTAAAGCCTTGCCCCTATTGCTTTTGAATTTATATAATGATATAATATAAATAATAACACAAGGAGATATTCAAAAACTGATATGAAAAGAATAATATCATTATTACTTGCGCTGTTTGTACTGCTAACCCCGTTTGGCGCCTATGCAAGCGAATACGGCATTGACGTGTCACACAACAATGAGTCAGTTGACTATGCCGCAGTTAAGGATAGCGGTTATAAATTTGTTATGATAAGGCTCGGCTATTATAATAAGCTTGACACAAAGTTTTTTGAAAACGTTAAAGCCGCAAGCGAAGCAGGGCTTGAGTACGGAGTATACCTTTATTCATATGCTTTTAATGACGAAGAAGCCAAAACCGAAGCCGATTTTGTTATCAAAACTCTCAGTGAGCTCGGCGAATACAAAAGCAGCTTTACTCTTCCCGTTGCTTACGACATTGAGGACAAACAGCTATTTGATAAAGGAAGAGCTCAGATTACAAGAAATGTAAACATTTTTTGCTCCTCAATTGAAAAATCGGGATATATCCCTATGATTTATTCAAATGCGGATACTTTTAAGAACTATATTGATGTTTCAAATGCAAAGCAAAATGGATGGAAAATCTGGCTTGCAAAATGGGAGAGCAATCCCGACTTCACTAAAAGAAAACAAATAGATGGCGGTATGTACGCCGATATATGGCAATATAAAAAAGGAGACTCAGCTTCTGACACAGTAAATAAATACGACTCAAATATTGCGTATGATTTTGCTTCGCTCAAAAGACTTACAAAGCCTGCTCCCGTTATTAAAAGAGTTTCACTTAAAAAGCTCGCTTCAACAAAAAAAGGCTTTAAGGCAAGCTGGAAAAAAGTAAGTAACGCAAGCGGCTATCAGCTTCAGTACAGCAAAAAGAAGAGCTTCAAAGGTAAAAAGACTGTTAAGACTAAATCTCTTACAAAGAAAATCAAAAAGCTGAAAAGAAAGAAAAAATACTACGTTCGCGTCAGAGCATACGTAATTCAAAACGGAAAAGTCTACTACGGTAAATGGAGTAAGGTTAAAGCAGTGAAAACAAAATAAGTAAAACCTCTGTTCAGGAATTCCCCGAAACAGAGGTTTTTAATTATAATCTATTTTCTTCTCGGCGGCGGAAGATAATCGTTATCTCTGCCGTGCTTTCTCTGGTACTCTCTGTTAATCTGTTCGTCAAGCTGTTCTCTTCTGCGGCGCTTTGCAGCAGATTTTTTCTTCGCCTTTTTAAGCTTAGAAGCAAACACAGCTATATAGATAATCAGAAGAACAATTGCAAGAAGCACTGCCCCGAGGACTATTTTATTACTTAGAAATGATTTAACCGCATTAACAATTGTAAGGAAGGTTGAAAGCTCAATAGTCTGCATAGCGCACAAATCAACCGTTGCAACAACCTTGTCTGCGTAAATAATATCAGCCTCACAGATTTTGTCACCCTTAACAATCGGCGCCTTGAGCGACTCGGGCGGCTCAATCGGCTTAATCATAACTGCCGAAGCGTCAAGCGACGCGGGAACAAGCGCAGTAATGTCCTCTGTACTGCCGAGCTGAACAGAGTCTGCGTCCTTGCCGTCCTCAACGGGAATTTCGTAAACAACGTCGTTACCCTTAACAACAACCGAATATTTCAGTGAATCAAATGCCCAGTCAAATAATGAAGCCGCGTCTATAAAAGAGCACTTGGTTTCAATTCCGTCAATCTTTTTAATCGGCGAATCCATAACAACGGCAAGATAGTTATAGCCGTCCTTTGAGGCCTTTGTTACAACGCAGTAGCCCGCCTCGCTCGTTGAGCCCGTTTTGATACCCTCGGCGTATTCGTAGTAATAGGAGAGGTGGTGCTCGTCAAGCATATAGTTAGTGTGGATAAGCGTCTGGTCATTGAATTCAACAGACTTCTGTGTACACACCTTGCTGAACGTCTCGTTTTTAAGCGCCTCAAGAGTCATTATTGCAACGTCTGACGCGGTGGTGTAGTGGTTCTCATCGTGCAGACCGTCGCAGTTTGTAAAGTTTGTTCCCGTACAGCCGAGCGACTTTGCCCAGTTGTTCATAAGCTTTACAAATTCGGGAATAGTTCCCGCAACGTACTCCGCCGCAACGGTACACGCGTCACACGCCGAATGTACCATAATGAGCGACAAAAGCTCTTCAATTGTCAGCGTGTCGCCGGGCTGTATTCCCGCAACCTGAGCGTAGGTGTTGGCGAGAACATCTATTGCGTTTTGCGAAGCGGTAGTCTTTTCCTTAAGGTTTTTAACGTTGTTGATTATTACCATTGCCGTAGCAATTTTAGTGAGCGACGCGGGATACTTTCTCTTGTCCTTATTCTTCTGAGCGATTACGGGATAGTTGTCGTCGTCAAGGTTAATAAGCATATAAGCGTCTGCGAAAATCTCGCTTGAAACAATATATATTCCCTCGTCGTTATTCTTATCCTTTGCGCCCGCCTCAAACGGTACAGCCGCAAAAACAGTAATTAAAAGCGATATTGATATAAAAAATGATAACAGTCTTTTCATAGACTTGACACCTGCCGAATTAAAAGTTATTATTATATTACCACAGAGGTTTTAATAATACAAGTAAGGATTTTTAATTATGGTATATATTACGGGAGACGTACACGGCGACCTTGATTTTTTTAAGGACGCAAGGCTGAAAAAGCTTACAGAGGACGACACGCTTATTATCTGCGGAGACTTCGGCTTTCTCTGGGACGGCAGCGAAAAAGAGAAAAAAGCACTTAAACAGCTTGAAAAGAAAAAGTACACAATCTGCTTTTTAGACGGCGTACACGAAAATTTTGATATTTTAAATTCATACCCGCCCTACCGTTACAAGGGCGGCAACGCTCACAAAATCGCGTCAAACATCTATCATCTTTTAAGGGGTGAGATTTTCACCTTTGAAAGAAAAACATTTTTTGTTATGGGCGGCGGCGAGAGCGAGGATATTGAGATGAGAAAGGAAGGCAAAACCTACTTTGAAGCTGAAATGCCCTCGTCCCAAGAGCTTTTAAACGGTGCTAAAAATCTTAAGGATGCAGGCTATAAGGTGAACTATGTTTTAACCTATGAGGCGCCCGCTATCGCTAAGGATTTCATAAGAATGCACACAAACGAGGAGGTTCACTTCACACCGCTCAATACCTATCTCGGCGAGCTTATGAAGAGCGTTGAGTATAACCACTGGTATTTCGGCTCGCTCCATATGGATATGCCGATAAGTAAAAAAATGACTGTTGTTTTCAACGAAATTATAAAAATTTAGCAGCTAAAGGAGAACAAAATTGGAATTAATTCAGAGCTTTTCAGTAGACCACACACAGATTGTTCCCGGTATATTCACAAGCCGCGTTGATTATTTGGGCGAACACACCGTAACAACATATGACATAAGGCTTAAAAGGCCTAACAGAGAGCCCGTTATTGACGTTGCGGCTATGCATTCACTTGAGCATATTATAGCAACATATCTTCGCAATGACCCCGATTGGAAGGACGAGGTTGTTTACTGGGGCCCTATGGGCTGTCTTACAGGCTTTTATCTTATTCTTAAAGGAAACCGCGCGCCGAAGGAGCTTTACTCACTTCTGCTTGGCGCTTTTAAGTCAGTAAACGAAGCGCAGGAGGTACCCGGCGCGGCGCCCGTAAACTGCGGTAACTATCTTATGCACAATCTTGAAATGGCAAAGTGGTACGCAAACGAATTCGCTTCTTATCTTGAAAAGAATAAGGATAACCCCGCAATCTTTGAATACCCCAAAACCGAACGCCTCGTAACAGACGACGGTCAACACTTCTACGACTCATAACAAAAACGGCTGAGAATCAAGCTTCTCAGCCGTTTTTAATTATGAATTATGAGTTGTGAATTGTGAATTCAGGTTTGTCGCTTCGCTCCATTATAATCGGGTACGGGCAGAGCCCGTCCGCAATTCTTAATTCTCAATTCTAAATTCACAATTTAATTCCGAACTAATAATTACGATTATTCATCACGTGACATTGAAGCACCGTCAGCATTCACCTGAGTAATCAATCTATATTCTTCCAAAACTCGTTTAGATATTTCAAAAAACTCTTCGCCGCTTATTGTATTTAGCTTATTTCTATTTATTGTAGCATAGAAAAATTCTTTGTCCGTTTCGTATATAACTTCGTAGTTTATCTCTCCGTCATAAACTATAAAGTCATTACCTTTATACACAATTTCCGAATCGGTTTCCCCTTTAATTAGCGATACAGCCTTTCTTCTTCGTTTTACCTCTTTAATTCTGTACGAATCAGAATAGCCGTAAAAACTAATAAAGTCTAAATAAGTATCTTTAGGGTCAGTAACAAAATCTTCAAAGCTGTCAGTTTCATAGCTTTTATTTTGATAGCTTTTAACAAAATAGTCGTTTTTAAGCTTAACTTGTTCAAAATAATAACCGTCTTTGCATTTTTTATCTGAATATATTTCATCTAATGGATATAACACAGAATACTTTTGATAAGCATCTTTTCCGTTGGTAACTTTTACTTCAGGGATTCTCTTTGCATAAATGCACAAAGCAACCGTTAGTGCTGTCAAAATCAGAATTAAAGGAACAAACACAGCGGAAACAGTTTTATTCTTAAAGATTCTAAGGTTAAACAGTAACAGAATTATTGAAAGAACAAATAAGCATACAGCTGCAGTAGAATAAAAATATGTATTAACAAAATCATTACTGTATATATCAAAGTAATTTATTGTTATTCGCTTAATTGTACAAAACACAAAGCCCAGAAAAGTTATAATATTAAAAAATAGAGTTATTAGCTTATTATCTTTACAATAGTTAGTTATTGAATTCATATTGTCACACTTTCTTAAAACACCATATGATACCAGCCATTAAGCTTGTTTTACGTTACTTAAAATTCCAAAATAAACTAATCATATTTTTTACTTTTTGTCAACCCTTTTTGCAAAAATGTCTTTTTAAACCGCAAAAAAAGCAAGACTCACCGTAAATGAGTCTTGCTCGCTTGTTTTGTTGTTAGTTGTAAATTGTGAATTCACAATTTAATTCCGAACTCCGCACTCCGAATTCCGAACTATTAATAGATTCCCTGCTGCATCATTGCCTGAGCTACCTTCTCAAAGCCTGCGATGTTTGCGCCTGCTACGAGGTCATAGCCAAGACCGTATCTTTCAGCAGCTTCAACAGACTGCTTATGAATGTTAATCATAGCGTTGTGGAGTCTTTCGTCAACCTCTTCAGCAGACCATGCAAGGCGCTGTGAGTTCTGGCTCATTTCAAGACCTGATACGCAAACGCCGCCTGCGTTAACAGCCTTTGACGGAGCGATGATAACGCCGTCGGTATTGATGAACAGCTCGGTTGCGTCCTCAGTTGTAGGCATATTGGCAACCTCAATGTAATACTTAGTGCCGTTAGCGATAATCTTCTTAGCCTCGTCAAGAGTGATTTCGTTCTGAGTTGCGCAAGGCATAGCAATGTCAACCTTAACGCCCCAGGGCTTCTCACCTGCGTGGAATTCACAGCCGAACTTGTCAGCGTAATCCTGCGCCTTATCTCTGCCTGAAGCTCTCATTTCAAGAAGGTAGTTAATCTTCTCGTCTGTAACGATTCCGTCGGGGTCGTAAACATATCCGTCAGGACCTGAAATTGTAACAGCCTTTGCGCCGAGCTCAGCGAGCTTCTTGCAAGCGCCCCATGCAACGTTACCGAAGCCTGAGATAGCAACTGTCTTGCCCTTGATTGTATCGTTCTCGTGCTTGAGAACCTCCTGAGTGTAGTAAACAGCGCCGTAGCCCGTAGCTTCGGGACGGATAAGAGAGCCGCCGTATTCAAGGCCCTTACCTGTAAGAACGCCGTTGTCGTATGAATCTCTGATTCTCTTATACTGACCGAAGAGATAACCGATTTCTCTTCCGCCTACGCCGATGTCGCCTGCGGGAACGTCAATGTTCGGGCCGATATGACGGTAAAGCTCTGTCATAAACGCCTGGCAGAAACGCATAATTTCGCCGTTGCTTCTTCCTCTCGGGTCAAAGTCTGAGCCGCCCTTACCGCCGCCCATGGGAAGACCTGTAAGAGAATTCTTGAAGGTCTGCTCAAAGCCGAGGAAATAGATGATTGAGCCGTTAACTGAGGGGTGGAAACGAAGTCCTCCCTTGTAGGGGCCGATTGCAGAGTTAAACTGAACTCTGAAGCCTCTGTTAACCTGAGTCTTGCCCTCATCGTCTACCCACGCAACGCGGAAGTTGATGAATCTTTCAGGCTCAGCCATTCTGCCGAGGATATCAGCTTCAATATACTCGGGATGCTCTTCAATTACCTTTTCAAGAGAGCCGAAAACCTCTTTAACAGTCTGAATGAATTCAGGCTTTTCGGGGTTTCTTGCCTCAACGGTTTTGATAACGTTTGAAATGTACTCGTTCATAATAACATCTCCTTATTTAATTTAAAAAGTTACCATATAGATTTTAATACCGTTGTATTTTTTTGTCAAGCATTATAGCCGTTTTTATAAAATAAAAATAAAAACCGCCTGTGAAGTGTTACCCTCACAAGCGGTTCATATTATTATTTATGCCGCGGTGTCGCCTGCACTGTTGTTAAGGGGAGTAAATGTAAACTCACCGTCGGCATAATCAACAGCACATCTGTCGCCCTCCCTGAATTTTTCTTCAAGGATGAGCTCAGAGAGTCTGTCCTCAATTTTGGACTGAATTTCACGTCTGAGCGGTCTTGCACCGTACGTCTTGTCAAAGCCTGCGTCTGCAAGCGCTTCAACTGCCCTGTCGGAAAATTCAATTTTAATACCCATATCTCCGAGCCTCTTCTCAAGGTTTTTGAGCATACGTCTTGCGATTTCCTTAATGTCGTCCTTTTCAAGCTGATTGAAAACGATTATCTCGTCAAGACGGTTGAGAAATTCGGGCTTGAAGGTGCGCTTTAAATCGCCCATTACAAGCTCTTCAATGCTCTTGTTTTCATCCTTGTCCGAGCCGAAGCCGAGGCCCTGCTTTTGCTCGGTAATCTTGCTTGCGCCAACATTGGACGTCATAATGATTATCGAGTTTTTAAACGAAACGCTTCTGCCCTGTGAGTCGGTAAGCACGCCGTCCTCAAGAATCTGAAGAAGCATATTGAAAACGTCGGGGTGCGCCTTTTCAATCTCGTCAAAAAGAACCACGCTATAGGGCTTTCTTCTTATCTTTTCGGTAAGCTGTCCGCCCTCGTCAAAGCCGACGTATCCCGGAGGCGAGCCGATGAGCTTTGATACGGTGTGCTTTTCCATATATTCGCTCATATCAAGCTTAATTATTGCGTTTTCGTCGCCGAACATAGCCTCAGCAAGAGTCTTACAAAGCTCTGTTTTTCCTACGCCCGTCGGGCCGAGGAAGATAAACGAGCCAATAGGTCTGTTCGGGTTTTTAAGTCCTACTCTGCCTCGTCTGATTGCCTTTGCAATAGAGGTTACGGCCTTATCCTGACCGACAATTCTTTTGTGGAGAATTTCCTCCATTTTAAGCAGTCTTTCGCTCTCCTCCTTTGAAAGCTCTGTAACGGGAATTCCCGTCCAGTCCGAAACTACAGCAGCAATCTCATCTGTTGTTACCGATTTAATCTCGTGCGACGATGAGTTGCGCCACTTGTCCTTTTCACCGTCAAGAAGCTCCTTGAGCTTGTTCTGAGAATCGCGGTACTTTGCTGCGTTCTCATAATCCTGCGCCGAAATTGCGCTCTGCTTTTCCTGCTCAAGACGCTTGATTTCGCTTTCCATATCCTTTAAATTCTGGGGAATGGTCTGCGCGTTGAGTCTTACAACCGAGGCTGCCTCGTCAATAAGGTCTATAGCCTTGTCGGGAAGGAATCGGTCTGCGATATATCTCGCCGACATTTTAACGGCGTTTTCAATTGCCTCGTCGGTAATCTTTACCTTGTGGTGAGCCTCGTATTTATCGCGGAGTCCTTTTAGTATTTCAACGGTTTCCTCCTCCGTCGGCTCACCGACTGTTACCGGCTGAAAACGTCTTTCAAGCGCTGCGTCCTTTTCAATGTTCTTTCTGTATTCGTCAATCGTTGTTGCGCCGATAACCTGAATTTCGCCTCTTGCAAGCGACGGCTTGAGAATATTTGCCGCGTCAACGGCACCCTCTGCGGCACCCGCGCCCATAATTGTATGAACCTCGTCAATGAAAAGTATAACGTCCTTAGCCTCTCTGACCTCGTCCATAGCCTTTTTGATACGCTCCTCAAAGTCGCCTCTGTACTTTGTACCCGCTACCATTGAGGTTAAATCAAGCGCAATAATCGTCTTGCCCCTGAGAAGCTCGGGCACCTCGTCCTGAACTATTCTCAGTGCAAGTCCCTCTGCAATCGCCGTTTTGCCGACGCCCGGCTCACCGATTAAGCAGGGGTTGTTTTTATTACGTCTTGAAAGAATCTGAACAACACGCTTGATTTCGGTTTCACGTCCGATTACGGGGTCAATTTTGCCTTCTCTTGCAAGCTCGGTAAGATTTTTTCCGAATTCGTCAAGAGTCGGGGTTTTACTCTTTGACTTTTTGCCTGTTCTTGAATCTCTTGCGTGCTGAGTATCTCTGTCAGACATATATCCCGCAAGCTCCTCAACAAGCTCTCTTTCGTTAATTCCGAGCTCGTTTAAAAATCTTACTGCGTATGAATCGCTCTCGTTAATAAGCGCAATCAGAAGGTGTTCGGTTGAAACAAACGAATGTCTCATACTCCTTGCAACCTGAAACGACATTTCAAGTATGCGCTTTGAACGGGGAGTAAAATCGTCGGGCGTGAGCCTTGTAGGATTTCCCGTTCCGATTTCTTCCTTTATAAGCGAATCAACGCTCTCAGCCGTTGCGCCCTTATCGTTTAGAACAGCCGCCGCAACGCCGCTCCCCTCTTTTATAAGCCCGATAAGAATATGCTCCGAGCCGATATAATTATGTCCGTAATTTTCTGCTGCTTTAATTGCGAGGTTAAGCACCTCGTTAGCTTTTTGTGTAAAGGAATTAAACTTGTACATATCTATCACTCCTTTTCAGGAGTCAGCAAAGCCACTCCTGTTATTTCAGTTTGTCCCTTACAATCTGCGCTCTTGCTTTGGCGCAGGTTGTTTCGTCAAGCTCCTTGCCTGCGAAGGCGGCTATTGACGCGTTGAATAAATTGTGCATTAAGCCGTCGGTTGCCTCATAGTCAAGGTCAAGGTATCCGAGCGAAATTCCGAGTCTGAGCATTGAAATGAATCCGAGGAATTCGTCTGTTTCAAGCTTTCTCGCCTCTTTCATTATGCCCAGAGTACGGTATATTTTATCCTCTAAATCAAAATCCTCTTTAAGGTTTTCTCTTGCTTCCTTTTCCTGCTTTACGATTCTGTCGCAAATTGAGGATAGGTTTTCAATTGCGCTCTTTTCACTTATGCCGAGAGTTACCTGGTTTGAAAGAACATAAATGTCTCCCGCAGCGCCGCGGTAAAGCTCGTTCAATGTAAGTCCCAGCTTTGAAACTGAAAGCGCAATTCTTCTCAGCGCGCCCTCTTTTTTTAGAGCGGGAAGATGAAGATAGTATGAAGCCTTCATTCCCGTTCCGAGGTTTACGGGCGACGCCGTAAGAAATCCGAGCTTATCCGAATAAGCAAGCTTAAACGAGCTTATAAACAAGTCGTCAAGTCTGTCTGCCTTTTCGTACGCCTCCTCAAGATTCTGACCTGCTGCAAACGAGTTAATTCTTATATGGTCCTCCTCGCACAGCATAACCGAAACGTCCTCTGCCTTTGAAAGAATGAACGAGCTTTTAGCCTTGTTTCTTAGAAACTCTCTGCTGATAAGCTGCTTTTCCATATATGAAGCCGCCTGCTCGTTACTTAAATCATAAAGGTTAATAACGTCGTACTCGTTTGCAAGGTCTGAATTTTTAACCGTTGCGTAAAGCTTTTTTGTAACGCTTTTTCTTATTTCGTCGCTCATTCGTGACGGAAACGGAAAGTCTGCAAGATTCCTTGCGAGTCTTATTTTTGAGTACAGAACAACATCCGAATTTTTACCTTCGCCCTGATACCAAACGCTCATTTATTTGTCCTCCCCGTTTAAACTGTTTATCTTGTCTCTTATAACTGCGGCGTCCTCAAAGCGCTGCTCCTGAATAGCCTTTTTAAGCTCTGCCTTAAGGCTTGTAACCGTGTCGGGCTTTTCCGTCTCCTTTTCAGGCTCGGGCTCCTCAGTATAGCTTATGCATTTTCCAACGTGCTTAGTCCTGCCGTGAAGCTGTTCAATGCTCGGACTCAGTCTGTCCTCAAACTTGTCATAGCAATGCTCACAGCCGAGATATCCGCTGTTTGCAATATCGTTCCACGATGAGCCGCAGTAGGTGCAGCGGTCAATTCCCGTAAGTGAGTTCAGCGCCTTTGCTCCCGCGCCTAAAAGGTTTGAGAAAAGCGACTCAGCGCCGAAAGGCTCAAAGCTGAATTCGTCAAGAACGCCAAGCTCCCTTGCGCATTCTTCACAGAGGTGCATTTCCTCCCGCTGTCCGTTGATTATTCTTTTAATGTGAGTGTTTGCCTCACGTTCATTACAATGTGTACATTTCATTGTCTGTCCCTCCTTTAGTCAATATAAGAGATTAACATTTTCTTCAAAAGCACTGCTCTTAACATATTTGCCTGCTCTTTTTCAATGCCCTTGAAGTTTACGTCTGCAAGAACCGAAAGCATAATCTTTGCCGATTTATTGTCTATCACCTGCTGATAATTGAGGTTGTAGATATGCGCTCTCGCAGTTCTTTCGTCAATTGAATCGCCGATTGAATTGATAAGGCTCATAACTGCGTTGTCCTTACTTTTGGCGCGGGTGATAAGAATGTATCCGCCGCCGCCCCTTCTGCTCTCAATTCTGTAGCCCGCCTCGGGTGTAAAGCGCGAGGTGATAACGTAGTTAATCTGGCTCGGTACACAGCCAAGCCTGTTTGCAAGGTCATTTCGCTGAATCTGTACCGTAGGCGTATTGTCGTCAAACATATCAAGTATCATATCGGCAATCATGTCGCTCATCTTCATTTTTCAATCATCTTCTCTCATTGGATTTTTGGTCTGAAAGTCAATTTTTGTCTTTGACTTTCTTTAACCTTCGATTTCTTTATAACACAAAGGTCAACAAAAGTCAATACTTTTTTCAAAAATTTTTTGACTTTTTCTGACTTTTATTTTTTGCCCTTTTTACCGCTCGTAACATCTGCTCTTGACAATTGTATATGCTTTTTATAAAATATTATAAGTAAAGTATTAAACATTGAAAGGCATTGCACTATGTTAAAAAAGATAAAAAATGAAAATAAAGCCGTTCTCATTCTTTCGGCAGTCGGCTTTATAGTGTTTTTTGCGCTGGCTATGCTGTTTCCCTATTCAGGAGACGACTGGGCGTGGGGCAGCGAGCTCGGACTTGAAAGACTGCGCGTATTCTTCGCCGATTACAACGGCAGATATGCGGGAAATCTTCTCGTTCTTCTTCTCACACGTTCAAAAATACTGAGAAGCATATTTGTTTCATCCTCTGTATTATTCGGTTGCTACACGTCATATATCAGTCTGAGTAAAAGGCGCTTTCTTGATATGGCGCTTTCACTTCTTCTTTTCCTTGTAATGCCGTATCTCATTTTTTCACAAAGCATTGTATGGACCTCGGGCTATACAAACTATGTCCCCTCAATACTTATGACCGTTTTCTGCTTCGTACTTATGAGGAACATTTTTGAAGAGGAAAAGCCCTCTTACCCGTGGTATTATATACCGCTGTTTTGCATTATAGCGTTTGTCTCTTCGCTGTTTATGGAAACCGTTACAATTCTCAACATAGCTGCAATCGGTCTTATAATTCTTTATTCGCTTATTAAATTCAAAAAGCTTTTTCCGGCTCACTTTGCTTTTCTTGCAGGCTCGGTAATCGGCGCGGCTGTAATGTTTTCAAACGGTGCATATACAAACATTGCAAACTCTGAGGACGAATACAGAGATACTGCCCTGACTAACAGCTTTTTGGAAACGCTTGATTCACTTTTTGAGCACGGAAATCTTATATCAGACGAGCTTATTCTAAAAAATCTTCTTATGTTTACCCTGCTTTCGGTGATCTGCGTTGCGCTCGGTATTATGTTCGCAAAAAGGAGCAACAATAAAAAGCTCACCGCCGTAACGTATGTCAACTCAGCAGTAAGCATTCTCGGTTTAATTATCTTTTACGTTAAGAGCCATTACAATTTCTGGCTTATACTCACACGCTTCAGCAATCCGTCATACAAGGCATTTCTTGTATTCTATGCAATTATCGGGCTCTATATGCTCAGTCTTGTTTGTCAGATTATAATTTGTATTGACAATAAGGCAACAAGAGACAAGCTTCTTTTCTATTTAATCTGTATTGCAATTTTAATTGCCCCGCTGTTTGTAGTTAACCCCGTCGGTCCGCGCTGCTATTTTGCGCCGTACTTTGTTTTCATTATGCTTACGGTTACGCTTATTAACTATATAATAAACGAGCTTAAAATCAGCGAGACCTCCGCTAATCATATATCAGCAGCGACGGTTGCGGGAATTGCAGGCGCGCTTATATTCCTCTTTACAATATTCATTCCAATAAATCACTATGCAAATATGAGAGACGAATACGTAAAGGCACAGGTTGAAACAGATTATAAAAGTAAAATATATGTTTGTACGCTCCCCTATTCTTCTTTTGTATGGGCGGGTAATCCTGCTGACGACGAGCTTTTAAGAGAACGTTATCTTATGTTCAACGGTATTGAAACAGATAAGGAATTTGAACCTTTCTTCTACGAACAGTTTGAAAAATTTGCAGTAAAATTCAATAAAAAAACGGGCTACCGGCCGAATATTAAGCCGCGTAAAATAAGAAACCGCTTCTATTATGAAAAGCCCGAGGAAGAGGAAGTAACACAAAAAAATGAGACCGTTAGCTAACGGCCTCATTTTTAAATTATTATCCTTTTTTAAGCTGTCTTTCAAGCCATGCAACGCCGAGGTCAAGAGCTGTAAAGAGTCCTTTTTTCTCGCTCTTCTTAATAACTCTGTCCTTTGGCGGAAGGCTTTCGTCTGTTGCAAGAAGCTGAACCTGAACATCATCGGCAATCTTTTCGCCGCCCTGCTCTGTTTCACTTTTAATCATAAGGCAAACAACGTAAGGCTCGTTAATGTCGCCGTAGTAAATTGTATTGCCTGAGCGAACAAGCGGCTTACCCTTGTATTCAAAAAATTCTGTTTCCTTTGCTTCCTTTTTGGGAGCAGCCTTTTTCTCGGTTTTTGTATCAGCTTTTTTTGTTGTCTTTTTTTCGGTCTTTGTATCAGCCTTTTTTGCGGCTGTCTTTTTTTCCGTTTTAGTCTCAGTCTTTTTAGTTTCTGCCATGCTGAAGACCTCCCTTTTTATTATCCTAAGTAGGACTTTACCATTTCTGCAAGAAGCTCGTCGCGGTCAATCTTTCTGATAAGACTTCTGGCGTTTTTATGAGTGGTGATGTAAGTAGGATCCTCAGACAGAATATAGCCGACAATCTGATTAATCGGGTTATAACCCTTCTCCTGAAGCGCGTCAAAAACCTGAGTTAACGTTTCCTTCATAATATCTTCATTGTCGTTACCAATCTGAAATGTCAAGGTCTTACCTGTCATAGTAAAGTCACCTCCTGAAAGTATTGCTAATAAGCGCTGTGTAAACTTATACTAATACATTATAAACAAAAACTGAAAAAAATACAATACTTTTTTGAGAAAAATAAGATAATTACTTACTTTTCTTATACATTTATATTTCTGCAGCCTAACAATATGCTTGTTTATGTAACGTTATTATGTTATAATTATTATTAATAAAATTGCAGGAGAAATTTATGGAAAGCAGAAAAATAAGCATTAACGATATGCCGAAGGGCTTTAAAATATTTGCCCTTCTTTTGCCTGTTCTCGGCTTAATTCTTATTGATAAAGAACTTGATAACGATTTTTATTTCCTTTACCCTACGGGTCAGTACATAGTTGAAAACGGCTTTCCCGTTAAGGATTTTCTTTCTATGCACACAAATATGAACAT
>CAMNAP010000036.1 GCA_946531445.1 uncultured Clostridia bacterium | reverse complement strand
TTATTTCTTAACTGCTTCAACGATTCCCTCGGCAAGACCTGCAACGCTCTGAATCTCAGACGGAATGATAATCTTTGTTGCCTGACCGTCTGCTGCCTTAGCGAATGCCTCCAGCGCCTTAATCTTGAGAACTGAATCGTTTGCATTTGCTTCGTTCAAAAGTTTGATAGCGTCAGCCGTTGCCTTCTGAACTGTTTCAATAGCGAGTGCCTCACCCTCTGATTCACGGATTTTAGCCTCTTTAACAGCCTCTGCGCGAAGGATTGCGCTCTGCTTCTCGGCCTCAGCCTCAAGAATTTTACTTTCCTTGTGTCCTTCTGCAACAAGAATTCTTGATTGCTTTTCACCCTCTGCACGAAGGATAGCTTCACGTCTTTCACGCTCTGCCTTCATCTGCTTCTCCATCGCGTCCTGAATTTCTCTTGGAGGAATGATGTTCTTAAGCTCAACACGGTTAACCTTAATTCCCCACGGGTCTGTTGCCTCGTCAAGAATAACTCTGATTTTTGCGTTGATTGTATCACGCGAGGTGAGCGTTGAGTCAAGCTCAAGCTCGCCGATGATGTTTCTGAGCGTTGTTGCCGAAAGGTTTTCAATTGCTGAAATCGGGCTTTCAACGCCGTAGCAGTAAAGCTTCGGGTCGGTAATCTGGAAGAATACAACCGTATCAATCTGCATTGTAACGTTATCCTTTGTAATAACGGGCTGCGGCTTGAAGTCAACAACCTGCTCTTTTAATGAAACTGTTTTTGCTATTCTGTCAATGAACGGGATTTTAACGTGGAGTCCCGTATCCCACGTTGAATGGTACGCGCCGAGTCTTTCAAGAACGAAAGCCTTTGACTGCGGTACTATTCTGATGTTTGTTACAACAAGTGCTGCAATTACTAAAAAGATTACTATTGCTACAACTACTCCGGGTCCCATAATTTTTCTCCTTTATGCTTTATTAATTAGTTTATATTTTGTGATTAATATCACTGATTTATGCCTTTGCGCTTACAATCAGCTTGACTCCGTCAATTTTTTCAACCGAAACAATTGTGTCCTTCGGTATTATGCTGTTGTCGGAGGAGCGGGCAGTCCAAACCTTGCCGTCCGCTTTAACCTGACCTGTAGGCAGTATATTGTTGATTTCTTCAATAACTATTGCGTCCTTGCCGATACATCGGTCTGCATTCGTCTTTTCCTGTTTCGGCGTAAGTCGTTTTTTGATTATCGGTCTTACAATCGCAAGAACAATGAGCGAAACCGCAAAGAATAATACAAACTGAAGCCACTGCGGTGCTCCGAGCGGAACCGATATGAGCGCTGCAACCGCGCCTGCAACAAACCAAATTGAAACAAGCTGAACGGTAATGCCCTCAAGTATACCGAAAATAATTATTGCCGCCGCCCAGACAATATACATATTCATACCCTCTTCTCCTTTCTCTGATAATCATATGAAAGTGATAATATAATATGTTATATATATCATATTATATTGTGAACAAGTTAATATTTCATTTCCATATGTTGACCATATTATACCACATTTTGCTGATTTTTTCAATATGTTGGGGTACGGTTGTAACGAGATTTACAGTCTATTCACAAATATATACTACCCCTTGTGGTATGAAATATCCCGTGTTATTCCTGTAGTATACCGCAATTATCTGTTAATAATTTACTTTTGTGAAAAACCGTTAATTTTTTAACAATCGCTCGGCTTCTTGACATATTTTCCCATTGTGCTATCATATAAAAATCAATTAAAAGGGGAATTATTATGGCTTCAATACTTGAAACTGCAATGCTTATCTGCTTCGGTCTTTCGTGGCCGATTAATCTTGTAAAAAACATTAAGGCGAAAACAGCAAAGGCAACAAGCCTCAACTTTCTGCTGCTTATAACCTTCGGCTACGTCTGCGGTATCGCCGCAAAGTTTGTTTCTCACCAAATTAACTACGTCCTTATTGCTTACTTCCTCAACCTCGCCGTAGTCCTCGCCAACCTCGTTGTATATTTTATCAACCGTTCTTATGATAAAAAAACCTCGTAACAAAAACGCCTCGCGCTAATAATCAAGCGCAAGGCGTTTTTTACTTATTGCATTTTATATCAAAGCTTGGGTTGAAGGCGTAGAAGTTTTTGCTGTAACGGTATCCTCGGGGAGCTTTGAAATGTTTTTATATTCATAGTTGTTATCCAAATTCTATTCTCCTTTTCATTTTATTCCCCAATTCATAATATGAAAAAGGCTCGGAATGTTCCAAGCCTTTTGATGTTCAGTTTGTATTTGAATTACTAAGCACTATGACGGTGTGGCCTTTTTTTATAAGTATATCTCCTCTTTTGAGGTCGTTCGGCTTTTCTGTGTATTTATCTTCAGTAAGCAGCTCAAATTCACCCGTATCAATAAGCTTTTCCTTAAGGTTGCCGGTATAAATATCTCTGCTTACCTTAATCCCTGCCGCGTTAACGCAGACCGAAACGAGAGCCGAGCAGTCTGTTTCGCATTTCTTATCTATTTTTGATAAATCCCAGTTTGCCGCTTTTGCACATTCATAAAGCGTTGTTCTTTCATACTGGTCATAGCCGATGTTTTCGTTATCACAAGCCGCCTCGGCAGAGCTTGCAATTATCTCTGCAGCTTCGGGATTTTTTGCTCTTACAACTGCGAGCCATGAAGATTTATAATAGCTTCTTCTGTGCACTTCATCGCCTGTCTGGTCGCCTGCTTCTCCGCCGTATCTTTCGCCGTTTTCGTCGCATATAGCATGAGCGATAGTTACTTTGATGCTTTCACGTTTTTCTTTGTTCTGACTATTATTGGCGGTGAAATAATTAAATATTACTACTGCCGCAATAACTATTGCAACAGCAAAAGCAGTGAATATTAACGGTTTTCTTTTCATTTTTCCAACGCCTGCTTTTTGAGCTTTTTGAGTACTATATTATACATAATTATACTTGCTATTATGCATATGAAATCGGCTGTCGGCTGAGCCCAGATAAGCCCCTCAAGTCCTACAAGCCTGTCCATAACGAACAAAAGCGGAAGGTATACAAGTCCCTGTCTGCCGACTGCGAGAAGAAGCGACTGAAAGCCCTTTCCCATTCCCTGAAAAGAGAAGTTTACTATAAATAGAATTCCTATTACCGCGCCCGAGGTCATAAGTGCCGTTAGCATTTTTACGCCGTATTTTATAACCTCATCGTTGTCTATGAAAACGCCGATAACCTGGCGCCTTGCAAACATATAAACGGCGGTAACCGTTATGCCTATTGCAAGGTTACAAAACATTCCGAAGCGCATACTTTTATTCATTCTGTTGTAATTTTTAGCTCCGTAGCAGTAGCCTACAAGCGGCTGAATACCTTGTGCAAGACCGAGTTGAAGCATAACTACAAGCATATTGGCCTTCATCGCAACGCCCATTGCCGCAACGGCTGTGTCGCCGTAGTTTGAGAGGAACATATTAATAACAATATTTGAAAGGCTCATTAAAAGATTGTTGAGCGCCGCAGGCGCGCCAACGCTTATAACGCCTCGCATAATTCCGTTTTTAACCGCGTATCTGTTGGGGGTAATTGAGAGAATTGATTTACCTCTGAGGAAGTAAATAAGAAAGTATAAAACGCTTACAATGTTGCCTATAACCGTAGCAATCGCCGCTCCGGCAACTCCCATTCCAAGCCCGAAGGGAAGCTTAAAGCCAAAAAGCTTGTCACCGGCGCTGAGAATGAAAATCGGGTCAAGAATAATATTTGTAATCTGACCTATTACCATTCCCGTCATTGAATCTCTTGCCGCGCCCTCGCCTCTTATGAGATTACCTACATTGATTGATGTAACTATAAACGGTGCGCCGAGCGCAATATAAAACAGATAGTCAACCGCAAAGCCAATACTGTTGTCACTCGCTCCCGCAAGGTAAAGCATAGGTTTTCTCACTGCGATAAATACGCCCGCCAGAATAACACTGACGCCTATTGCCGTATAAATACAAAACGAGGAAATCGTCTTTATTTTATCTCTGTTGCCCTCGCCGAGCGAACGGCTTATAAATGCACAGCCGCCAACTCCGAAAAGGTTGCCCAGCGCAAGAAAAAACAGAAAAAGCGGCATTGCAACCGAAACGGCGGAAACCTGATTTGCGTCTCCCGTCTGGCCTACAAAGAATGTGTCCGCAAGGTTATATACTATATTTATTAACATACCGAGCATAGACGGAAGCGCAAGCGTCGCAACCGCCTTCGGTATTTTATATTCGCTGAATACAAGTGTGTTGTCTTTTGCCATTGTGTGTCCTTTATTTTAGATATTCGTTGAGCTTTACAAAGTCCTCCATTGTGAGCTTTTCAGCCCTTACGCTGTTGTCAAGCCCAAGCTCGTAAAGCGCTGTCTCAAGCTTCTTTTTCGGGATTCCGAGCGTAGATGAAACGGAATTCACAAGCGTTTTTCTTCTCTGCGCAAACGCTGCTCGTATAAGATTGAAGAAATCCTTTTCGCTTTCAACGCTGTAAACAGGCTCGCTGTAAAGCCTGATTTTTATTACCTCGCTGTCAACCTTAGGCGAGGGGAGGTAACACTCACGTCCAACCTCAAAAAGTCTTTCAGCTTCGCCTCTGTACTGAACAGCCGCGCTTATAGCTCCGGATTCGCGCGTGCCGAGCTTTGCCGTAAGCCGTTCAGCCGCCTCCTTTTGTACCATAACAACTATCTCGTCAATTTTAAGCTGTACCTCAAGAAGCCGCATAATAACGGGCGACGTTATGTAGTACGGAAGATTTGCGCAAACCTTAACGCTTTCGCAGTCGCCGAATTTTTCGCCTATAAGCTCTTCAAGGTCAATTTTAAGCACGTCACCCTCAACAAGCTCAAAGTTGTCAAAATCGCCGAGCGTCTCTTCAAGAACGGGGTAAAGCCTTTTGTCAAGCTCAATTGAAACAACCCTCTTTGCAACCTTGCAAAGCTCTTTTGTAAGAACGCCTATTCCCGCGCCGATTTCAATAACTCCGGTATTTTTATCAGCGTCAAGTGCTGCTGCCATATTCGGGCATACATTCTCGTCAATAATAAAATTCTGTCCGAGCGCTTTTGAAAACTTAAAGCCGTTTTTCTTTAAGAGCTGTTCAACAGTATTTATGTCGCATAAATTGTAATCCATAGTTCTCACCCTTATTTCGTCAAGTATTTTATCATAAAGACTCTTTATAATCAATATAAAAAATATTGATATATTTAAACAGATGTGATATAATACTTATTCAAATTGCACAAAATTTAATTTTACAGAAAGAGTTATAATAATGCTTAAGAAACTGTCAAAATATATGCACGGCCTGTGGCTGCTCTGCGTAATCAGTGCCTCGGGTATGATAATTGAAGCGATATGCGAGCTTGCGCTTCCGTCTATAGCCAACTCGGTTTATAACGATGTGTCACGGGCGCACGAGCTCGGAACAGATATTAAAGGCGATGTCATCAGAATCGGTCTTGCAATGTTCGGCCTTGCCGTTGTGGGGCTTCTCGGCGGACTTGCAACAATGAAGGCTTCTTCTGAGGTGAGTCAGCGCTTTTCATACCGTCTGAGAAAAGATATGTTTGATAAAATCAGCTCGTTTTCTTTTAAGAATATCGACCGTTTTTCAACCTCGTCTCTCACAACGCGTATGACAAACGACGTAACTATGCTCCAGAATACCGTTATGATGGTGCTTCGTATTCTTGTGCGCGCTCCCGCGCTTCTCATTGTTTCGGCGTTCTTCGCGTTTTCAATTAACTGGCGGATTTCAATGGTGCTCGTTGCAATTCTGCCGATTATTGTTATCATTGTTGCGCTCATTCTGAAATACGGCTTCCCGCTTTTCAGAAAAATGCAAAAGAAAATAGACAATGTAAACAGAGTAGTTCAGGAAAACCTTATCGGTATAAGGGTAGTAAAGGCATATGTACGCGAGGACAGGGAAAAGGATAAATTCCACACCGCGTCAGACGAGCTTGCCGCTCAGGGCGCAAAGGCGGCGGGACTCATTGTAACGGCAATGCCTATCCTTATGCTTATGCTCAACGCGGTAATTATGTTTATTTATTACAAGGGCGCAAGATATGCCGCAAAGGGTGCAATTGATGTAGGTCAGATTTCCGTTCTTGCCGCTTACATAGTACAGGTGCTTATGAATATCGTTATGGTATCTATGCTCCTCCTCCAGATTACAAGAGCCAAGGCGTGCGGCGAGCGCGTCGTTGAGGTGCTTGATACCGAGATTGATATTGTTAATCCCGAAAAGCCCTTTATTCCCGAACATCCTGAAGGCAATGTTGAATTTGACGGCGTTTATTTCGGCTACAGAGAGGGCGACGACGTGCTTGAGGATATCTCCTTCAGCGCTGAGGCGGGGCAGATTATCGGTATTATCGGCTCAACGGGCTGCGGAAAATCAAGCCTTGTAAATCTCATTCCCCGTCTTTACGACGTACACAGCGGAAGCGTAAAAATTGACGGCGTTGACGTAAGGGAATATGACCTTACCGCGCTTCGCGATATTATCGGCGTAGTGCTTCAGAAGAACGTTCTCTTTTCGGGAACAATCAAGGATAATATCCGCTGGGGCAAAAAGGACGCAACCGATGAAGATATTATCAAAGCGTGCAAAATGGCTCAGGCTCATCAGTTTATAACCGAACAGCCCGACGGCTATGACACAGACTTATCCCAGGGCGGACTTAATCTTTCGGGCGGCCAGAAGCAGAGGCTCTGTATCGCAAGAGCAATGATTAAAAATCCTAAAATCCTTATTCTTGACGATTCAACCTCGGCTGTAGATACTGCAACCGAAGCTAAAATCCGCGACTGCTTTTATAACGAGCTCGGCGATACTACTATCTTTATTATCGCTCAGCGTATTTCCTCCGTTCAGGACGCCGACAAAATAATCGTTCTTGACGAGGGTAAAATTGAAGCGGTCGGAACTCATTCAGAGCTTATGGAAAACAGCGAAATCTACCGTGAAATCTATAAGACTCAGCAAAAGGGGGTGCTTGAATAATGCCGGGACCGAGAAATCCGGGTGTAGTTAAACCCAAAAACGCAGGCAAAACCCTCAGGGAAATATTAAAATATATAGGCAAAAGCAAGTACCTGCTTCTTTTCGTACTGCTTTCGCTCATTTTAACAACGCTCTGTCAGACAGGCGCTTCCTACTGGCTCAAGCCGATTCTCAACGACGTTGCGCGTACCATTAAAGCCCACACCTTTGAAACAGAGGGAATAAGGCTGCTCATAAAGAATCTCGCAACCGTCTGCGCGTTTTATGTCGGTGCCTCTGTGTTTATGTTTATTCAGGCGAAAATTATGGTAAAAATCGCCTATAAAACAACTAATCAGATAAGAAAAGACCTGTTTGACCATCTTCAGACTCTGCCGCTGAAATTCTTTGACTCACAGACTCACGGCGAGGTTATGAGCCGTTTTACAAACGATGTTGACAATATCCAGATGATGCTTGAGCAAACGGTGGTTCAGCTTATTTCGTCTGTTTTCAGCTTTGTTTCCGTAATAGTTATGATGATTGTTCTCAAGTGGCAGCTCTTCCTTGTTGCGCTTGTTTTCCTCATAATTATGGTTGTCAATTCTGTAAATATTGCCAAGCGCACAAGAAAGTATTACAAGGCTCAGCAGGCGGCGCTCGGTAAGATGAACGGAAATATTGAAGAGACTATGGAGGGTATGAAGGTCGTTAAGGTCTTTAACCACGAAGCTCAGGCGGGCGACGAGTTTGACAAGCTCAATGACAAATACAGAGACGTTGCAACAAATGCAAATTTCTATACGGGAATTATGGGCCCCTGCTCAACGGGAATAAATAATGCGTCTTACGCAACCATTACCCTTGCAGGCGGAATTCTCGTTCTTACAGGCTCGCTTGACATAGGAACGTTCTTTACCTTCCTCAGCTATTCAAAGCAGTTTACCCAGCCTATCAACCAGATAATGAACCAGATGAATAATATCTTCTCCGCCCTTGCAGGCGCTGAAAGAGTGTTTGAAATTATGGATATGGAAAGCGAGGTTGACGAGGGTACGGTAACGCTTGAAGAGGTTAAGGACGAAAACGGCAAGCGCTGGTACTGGCGTGACGGCGAGGAGCGAATCCCCGTAGAAGGCAAGGTTGTTTTCAAAGATGTAACCTTCGCTTATGTTGAGGGTAAAACCGTTCTTAAAAACATCAATCTTTACGCAAAGCCGTCTCAGAAAATTGCCTTTGTCGGCTCAACGGGAGCGGGCAAGACAACTATTACTAATCTTATTAACCGCTTCTACGATATCCAGCAGGGCGAAATAACTTATGACGGAATTGATATAAAGCGTATAAGAAAAGCCGACTTACGCCGTTCACTTGCAATGGTGCTTCAGGATACCCATCTCTTTACGGGAACAATAATGGACAATATCCGTTACGGCCGTCTTGACGCAACTGACGAGGAGTGTATAGCCGCTTCAAAGCTCGCCTCCTCCCACTCGTTTATAAGACATCTTGAAAAGGGCTACGACACAGAAATTACGGGCGACGGAGCCAATCTCTCTCAGGGACAGCGCCAGCTTCTCGCAATCGCAAGAGCCGCCGTTGCCGACCCGCCTGTTATGATTCTTGACGAGGCGACCTCCTCGGTAGACACAAGAACAGAAGCCCATATTGAGCACGGTATGGACAGACTTATGGTGGGAAGAACGGTGTTTGTAATTGCCCACAGACTTTCAACCGTAAGAAATTCAAACGCCATTATGGTGCTTGAAAACGGAGAGATTATTGAACGAGGCGACCACGCGGCTCTTCTTGAGCTCAAGGGAAGATACTACGAATTGTGCACAGGCAAAGCAAAGCTTGCTTAACTATATATTGTGGTTTAAGTGCTGATTAACACAACAAATGCGTTCCATTTTTTCCCTTATAATAAAATACAAAAAAAATAAGAAAAACACTTTACAAAATAACTTTTGCGTGATATAATCTATATGATTAATTTATGTTGGATTAATATCTACATTAAAAATATGAGGTGTTCACAAATGAAAAAGTTACTTTCAATCATCCTTTCACTTGTTATGCTTGTATCAGTAGGTGCGCTTTCTGTTCCTGTATTTGCAGCAGTAGGCAGCATCGAAACTACAGAGCCTGTAACTAAGAACAAAATTATTCCCCAGGTAAACGGCGAAAACACAAGCGACGTTACTTTTGAGTGGATTTCAGAAAATCCGAAGCAGATTAAGTTTACATATACAGGCGACGGCACTCTTGAGAATTGGGACTTCGGCGACCTCGTAGAAGGCAAGGATTACAGAGTAATTGACCAGGGCGACAATACTATCACTATTGAATTACTTGACACAAGCTTCAACGGTGACATTATTGCAAACGCTATTGTTGAGGACGAGGAAGAAGAAGAGGAAACAACCAAGAAGGCTACAACAACAAAACAGAATACAAGCTCCACATCACCGAAGACCGGTGCTGCAGCAGCAGCCGGTATTGCGGCTATGGGTGCAGGTGCAGCTATTCTTACAGCTCTCAGAAAAAAGGAAGACTAATTAACGTCAATTAACCCGTAACGCTCTGTTACGGGTTTTTTGTTTGAGGTGATACAATGTCAGATGAATATAAAGACGAATACAGCGAGGAATACGAGGAGGAGTATTCAAACCGAAGAGGCGCAAAAATACTTCTTATCATTGTCGGCGTAGTCCTTATTGTGTTTGGCGCGGCTTATTCGGGTTATTATATGTATTCCCAGTACAGCGCAAAGCAGGAAAGCCAGGAGTATACGGTAGTTCAGACTGAAACCACCGCCGCTGTAAGCGGTAAAAAGGTTAAAAACCCTATAGATTTCAAAAGCCTTAAAAAGCAGAACGACGAAATCTACGCCTGGATAAAAGTACCGGGAACAAAGGTTGATTATCCAATTGTTCAGTCCGCAGCGTCAGATGAATTCTATCTTAAGCACAGCGCGATAAATAAAAAGTGGACTGCCTCGGGCGCAATTTACACCGAGATGATTAACTCCACAACCTTTAAAGACCGCGTAACCGTAATTTACGGCCACAACGGTTATTCCGATACAATGTTTACAACGCTTCATAATTTTGAAAAGAAGGAGTTTTTTGATAAGCATTCTGAGTTTTATATCTACACTCCAAAAGCAAAGCTCACCTACAAAATTATTTCGGCGTTTAAATATGACAACAGGCATATTATGAATCGCTTCCAGTTTCTTGACAACGCGGTTTATGCCGACTTTCAGAAAATGCTTTTAAATCCAAATTCAACTCTTAAAAATGTAAGGGAAAATCTTGACAAACCCCTTACGTTAGACGATAATATAGTCGTACTTTCAACTTGTATAAAAAACCAGAAAAGCAACAGATATTTAGTATGCGGGGTATTAGTAAATAATGAAAAAACCAATTGACCCGAATCTCGGCGATTCGTTTGACAGCGAGCTTTTAGCTACTGACTCAGACGGAATATTAAAAGGCGAAAAAAGCGCAGATGTAAAAAAGGATACGTTTGAAATAAACGATACAAGGACTCCCTCTGTAGAGCCCAGCTTTTCCGTATTTGATAAGGAAACGGGCGAAGAAATTGACCCAACCGAAAAGGCGGTCCCCGCCGCAATGGACCCCGATGTTGATTATGCTCACCACCATCATCACCATCACCACCATTCCTCGTCAGGCAGCTCATCTTCAGGCGGCTCACACCATTCGTCCTCATCATCTCACCACTCTTCCTCCCATCATTCATCTTCGGGAAGCTCTCATCATTCGTCCTCGCATAACTCGTCGCACAGTTCACACCGTCATCATCATCACCATCACCATTCAAAAAAAGATAAAAAGAAGCTTCCGCTTCCCGCAAGAATTGCCATTATCGTTTTAGCTGTAATCTTTCTGTTTACCGCTGTCGGTCTCGGAACCTTTCTTGCAATGATGCTCAACGGTAAAAATGACTTAAAGCCCAAAACTGACGGAAGCGAATATCAGGAAACTATCAGCTATAACGGCCATACCTATAAGTTTAACGAGGATGTTATCGCAATAGGCTTTATGGGCGTTGACCAGCGTGAATTCAAGTCGAGCGAAACCTCAAACTTTGTAGGTGCCGCCGACGCTGACATCGTTCTTGCCATAGACACAAAAACGGGAAAAACAAAAGCAATATCAATCCCGCGTGATACTATGGTTGATATAGATGTTTATACAACAAGCGGCGTGTTCCTCAGAACTCAGAAGGCTCAGCTCTGCCTTGCCTATGCCTACGGCGACGGAGATACTAAGAGCTGTCAGAACACAACCGAAGCTATGAGCAGAATTCTGCTCGGCGTACCGATTACAAAATACTTCGCTCTTGACCTTGACGGTATAAAATCTCTCAACGACGCTATCGGCGGCGTAACCGTTGATTCGCTTTACGATTTTGAAGAGCAGGGAATAAGGAAGGGCGACACAGTAACGCTTCACGGCGATATGGCGGAGCTCTATGTTAGAGAGAGAAGTATGGAGGATATTAACGCCTCTCTCAACCGTGTTGAAAGGCAGACTCAGTACGTTAAGGCGTATGCCGCTCAGGTTGGTCACGCCGCGTCTAAAGACTTTTCTATTTTACGAAATCTTTATAATACTGCAAGCGGATACGCAAAGACAAACATTACTTTAAGCAATGCAACGTATCTCGGCTCGCTTCTTATGTCAAAGAGAACAAAAACCTTTGATACAAGAACAATCAAGGGCGAAATGAAGGCTTCAAAGGACCCCGTTCTTGAGGGCGTTGTCCACGCTGAATTTTATCCCGACCGGAACGACGTTACCGAAACGGTGCTTGACGCGTTCTATACCCAGATAGACTGATAAAAAACGGAGATTTACTCTCCGTTTTTTTGTTTACAAACCCCCTGCAATATGGTAGTATTAGTTAAAGAATATTAAAGAGGTGCTGATATGAAAGTGGCAGATTTAATCAATAACGCAGTTACAAAGATTGTTAATTCCGCAAGCGGTCTTGCGCAGGCTGAAATTGACAGAGCTAACGAGCCGAAAATAATTACCGAGGGTATGCCTGCCCTTGTAAGAAGAGTAGCCGCCGACGGCGCTGTTCTTCTTAAAAACAACGGCGTCCTGCCGCTTGAAAAGGGAACAAGGGTATCTCTGTTTTCAAGAGTCAGCGAAAGCTGGTTTTATGTCGGCTACGGTTCGGGCGGTGATGTTAACCGTCCCTATGAGGTCAGCCTTTGCGACGGAATAAGAAATTGCGAAGGTCTTGAAATTAACGAGGAGCTTGCAGGTATCTATGAAAAGTGGGGAAAGGAACACCCAATTAATCACGGCTACTGGGGTAAGTGGCCGTTCTACTATCCCGATATGACCCTTACTGACGCGCTCGTAAGCCGCGCCGCAAACGTGAGCGACGTTGCCGTTGTAACAATCGGAAGAAGCGCGGGCGAGGACAGAGACTGTAAGCTTGAAAAGGGAAGCTACTATCTCACAGACGATGAGATGAAAATGCTTTACCTTACAACAAAGTTTTTTAAAAAGGTTGTTGTTCTTCTCAATGTCGGCGGAATTATTGATATGAGCTGGACTCAGGAATTCGGCGACAGAATCGGCGCCGTAATGTATGTATGGCAGGGCGGTATGGAAAGCGGTAACGCCGTTGCCGACCTGCTTTCGGGTAAGGTAAGCCCGAGCGGAAAGCTCACCGACACAATAGCCCTTGACTATAACGATTACATCTCCTCCGCCAATTTCGGCAACAGGGATTATCTCTACTACAGCGAGGATGTCTATGTAGGCTACAGACATTTTGAAACCTTCGCAAAGGACAAGGTGCTCTACCCCTTCGGCTTCGGACTCAGCTACAGCGAATTCGCTTATTCATCAGCAAAGGCAAAGCCTGTTGACGGCGGCTTTGAAATCAGCGTTAAGGTTAAAAACACAGGAAAATGCACCGCAAAGGAAGCCGTACAGCTCTATCTTGAAAAGCCCTGCGGAAAGCTCGGCAACCCCTCAAGAGAGCTTGTCGCCTTTGCAAAAACTGCCGACCTTGAGCCGAATAAGAGCGAAACGCTCACCCTCTTTGTGCCCGATTACAGCCTCGCTTCATACGACGACTGCGGCGATACGGGCAATAAGTTCGCCTACGTAATTGAAAAGGGCGAATACAAGTTCCACCTCGGCAAAAACGTAAGAGATACAAAAGAAGTATTCTCCTTCTATCAGGAAAAAGACGAGGTTTACATTCAGCATAAGCAGGCGTCCGCCCCGCGCGAATCCTTTGAAATTATCTGCGCAAGGGAAGGCTCCTCGGGAAGAGTTGAAAAAATCAAAAACGTATATACCCAAAAGTTTGACCTCGGCGCAAGAATTATAAATAATCTGCCCGAGGATATTGAAATGACGGGCGACTGCGGAATTAAGCTTTCCGACGTTAAAAGCGGAAAGAATACAATTCAGGAGTTTGTCGCTCAGCTCAGCCTTGACGAGCTTGAGGCAATCTCCCGCGGCGATTATAAAATGGACAGCCCCCTCGGTGCAAAGGGCAATGCGGGCGCCTTTGGCGGCGTTCTTCAGTCGCTTCGCGATAAGGGCGTAAAGCCGATTATTACAACCGACGGACCGTCGGGTATAAGGCTCAGAGCCTCCTGCTCGCTTATTCCGATTGGTACGCTTCTTGCGTGCACCTTTGACGCGCCGCTTGTTGAGGAGCTTTACACAATGCTTTCAAACGAGATGAAGGAGCGCGGGACAGACGTTCTCCTCGCCCCCGGCATTAACATTCACCGCAATCCGCTTTGCGGACGTAACTTTGAGTATTACAGCGAGGACCCGCTTTTAAGCGGAAAAATGGCTGCAGCGGCAGTACGGGGAATCCAGAGCAGCGGCGTTTCCGCCTGTCCTAAGCACTTCGCCTGCAATAATCAGGAATACCGCCGTAATATGTGTGATTCCCGTCTTTCGGAAAGAGCGCTCAGAGAGATTTATCTCAAGCCGTTTGAAATCTGTGTAAAAGAAGCTCAGCCTAAAAACATTATGACCTCGTATAACAGAATCAACGGAGTCTACGGCCATTATAACTACGACCTGTGTACAACAATTCTCAGAGGCGAGTGGGGCTACAAGGGCTGCGTTATGACAGACTGGTGGATGAAATCCGAAAAGAGTCACGAATTTGAAAACGTGTCCGACCAAGCGTACAGAGTAAGAGCGCAGGTAGACGTGCTTATGCCCGGCGGTGAAAGAGTAACCAACGGAAAGCCTGACGGAACGCTCCTTAAATCCTACGGCAAGCCGCTCGGAATAACCCTTGGCGAAATGCAGCGCACCGCAATAAACGTCCTGAACGCAGTAATTGATTTAAAGCTGTAAA
>CAMNAP010000035.1 GCA_946531445.1 uncultured Clostridia bacterium | reverse complement strand
AACTTTGCCGCTTTTATAAGTGAAAGCGCGAGCGCTGTGAGCGTTGTGCTTGTTTCAACTCCGTTTGCTCTTCGCGCCATAACAAGATAAACTCCGTAAACGAGAAGCAGCAGCCAGAGGCAAAACGCATAAGGTGCGGCTTTTATTAAGGTATTATAAATCTTTCCCAACTTTTTTTTGATAAAACGAAACCGTAATAATAGACCGATAAACGCCGCTGTAAATAACGTAAGAAGAACTGCTGTATATTTATATATTCCCATTGCGTAAAATTCGGAAAGATAATTAACCGGGCCCTTTGTTCTAATAATGAGAATTCCGAACGATATAACAAAGTAATAAAACGAAATCGCTACAAGCGATTTTCTTTTTTTGTCAAGCGGTCTGCTGTCGGACAAAAGGTCCGCAACATAAATTGACACTACGCTCGGCAGCGCGGGAAAGCCGAGAAGCGGATTGATGACAAACAACACGCCCGCGCCAATCAGCGCCGCTATAAACGCCTTTTCCCAATTTGCGATAAACTGAAGAATCAACAGCAAAATGAACAACGCAATGCTTGTCAGCAGAGTTATTGTTCCAAATATGTCGTCTGAAAAGGCGGAGTCTAAATTAATCCAGCCGATATAGACAAGCGACAGAAAGAACAAAATGACAAGATACACCGTAAACAATAACTTAGCAAAGTTTTTCTTTCTATCTTTCATATTACCTCCTAGCAGTAAGCGGGTACTTGAACTATGCCGTAAACCGAAAGATACAACACTATCTGCCACGGCTTAAGCTTTGAGAGTTTCGTTTTAAACCAAGATATCTGATTTTCTTTTAAAACTACATAAATAACGAACGTAAACTGAACAAGGAACGCGTGAGTACACCATCTTCCCGAGTCAACCGAGGTCACAAGCCCGATTGCATAGGTGATGTAAAACTGAAGCAGTGCCGCCGTATAAAGAAGCTTTTTCGGCAGGCTCTCCCCTTTTATCATATGCGCCCAGAACATTGCAAACAAAACGAGAATCGGCGCAAGCGTTACAAGGCAGGCGGCAATAATAATGATCTGCTCTGACGTATAGATTGTCATATTAAACTGAATGTGGGAAAGCACTGTTGCTATAACCTTTGCAAGCGGTGCGGAAAGCTTTGGACCGAGTGTCGGGAAAAAAGCGGTAATATCCTTTTCAACATATTTGTTTACACCCGAACCGCTGTCAAAGAAATTATATAACGCATAATCAAAATAGATGAAATAGTTATAGTTTTCATTATCTCTTCTGCTGATTTCTGCGTTGAAGCCGTTCATATCGTATTTCAGATTTGTTGATTCATAGAGCAGAAAATACAAAAACAGAAGTATTGTTACCGTAGCCGAAACGGCAAGCACCGCCTTGTAGGCGCCCTTGTGCTCGTTTGAAAGCGATTCGTAAGCAAGGATTAAAACGAACAGCACAATGTAGCTCACAAGCGATGAGAAATGAACAAGAAGCGTAAGGACAAACAGAACAGGAATAAAATATTTCAGAAATCTGTTCCTTACAGCAAAGAAAAACAGCGCGCCGAAAAGCATCCAGTACAAATCAAGCATACCGAGCTGTTGGGTAAAAATAGCAAAGGTGCAGGGCCCCGTAAGATAAAACGCCAAAATTACAAGAAGCGTTTTTCTGTCAGCGCCTGTTTTCTGAAGCGTCATTGCCTTAGCCATAAAAAACGACAGCGCCGCAAAGAATATTAAAACAAGTATTCTCAGATAAACGTTAAGCTGGTCGTGATATACCTCTTTGAAAAAAAGATGATATATTGCACCCGGAAGAAATTTTGTACAAAAACCGAAACTGTAATCAACAAGATGGTGGGTATACGTTGCCGAATCAACAGACCACTCACCGATTGAATACGCTGTAACTATTGTGTGGTAATTAAGCAGAAACGCATAAAATAAAACAAAATAAAACAGGGAGGTGTATTTTGAATAAAGCGTTTTTGCCGTTTTAAAAAGCTTTGCTTTAAATTCCAAAATTACACCTCCTTTAATTTATTCTTTTATATCAGCTGAATACGACGGGTTAAGAGTCTGTATCTCCTGCTCGGTTTCCTTGGGGATACCCTTGAGGTCGCCCGCGTCGGCGGATTTACGCTGAACGTATTTAACAGTATACTTTTCTTTGTCGTATTCTCTTTCACCGTCAAAGAACGGGTTCATATAGCCCTTTTCGTTAAACTCGGACTTGTCTGTGCTTTTGCCGTCAAGATAATATTTTGAATAGCCGTAATCGGTTGTATACGACGATTTGAATACAGATACAAATTCTGTACCGTTAAACTTATACTCAGCCGAAACGGCGGTAATATGATTGCCGTAATCTGTATTTGTAAACGAGTTGAGACAGTAATTGATTTTCTTCTTCTCATTTCTGAGCATATAGTAAGTGTCGGTTGTGTTGTTGAGCTTGTTTGACAGCCCCTCGTTAGTATAAGTCAGAATAGCTCTGTTGCCGCTGTAGCGGTAAACGTCGCAATAATAACGGTCAACCTCATAGGTAACGTTTTCGCCTCTTGCGGTTTCGTCCCTTACCTTAACGGGCTTTCTGTAAACAAGCAGAAGCTCGTTGTTTCCGTCTGAGTCAAAGTCTACAAGGTCAACAACGGCGAGTCCGTCTATATACGCCTTCCCGTTATCCTTAACAAACCTGCTTACGCCGTACTTCTTATTATAGTCCTGAACGATGTTGTAATACGCGCTTTCAAGCGAAACAATCTCCTGCGGTGAGTCGCCGCCGTCTGTATTCCTGTTAAACGTGTCAATAAGCTCTGCCGCCGCGTCAACGTCTACAAACGCCTTTTCCTCTTTAAGAACGGAATACTTTATACGCTCAAACGCGTCTGTATCATCCTTTCCGTCAACGGAGTACGCCTTTGTTTTCTCCTCATACTCGCCGCTGAACTTTTTATAAAAAGAGTTGTGCTTAAGCTGCATAAGCGAAAAACTGTTGAGCTTATCCTTGTCAAATTTTGCTATGTAATACTTATTTTTTGAGCGGTACAAAAGCGAATATGCGTCTTTTGTTTTATCGTCGCTCTGGGCAACGGGCTCGCTGTAAAGCATTTTAAACTCTTTGCCGTCACCGTAGCCCCATACCTCGTTGTAATACTTGCCCGATTTATTGTAAACAAGCAGCAGCTCGCTTTCGCCGTCGTTATTAAAGTCAAGCTCCCTTACAAAGCACAGTCCCGTAAGTCTGTAGCCCTCTACCTTATAGGTGTCATAAAGGTTTTCGTAGTTTGCGTTTCCGTACTGAACAGAATACCTGGCGCAGACCTTGGCGGCGTTTTTGCCGAACTTTGCAGCGCGCTCGTTTTCCTCGTTGATTGAACGCATAAAGATTGAAACAACGCCCGTAAAAATAACTATAACGAGAATCATAAGCAAAACGATAATAAAGAAGTGCTTAAGCTTTGAAACCTCTTTTTCTTCGTTTCGTTCCTTAATCCTTCTGACAGTGTCCTTAACCCTGTCGGCAACGTTTTCCTGCTCTGCCTCTTCGGGCTTTTCGTCAGGAGCTTCAAAGGTCTGCTTCTCTTCCTCTGCCTTTTCGGGAGAAGTCTTCTTTTTATCCTTTTTCTTTTCCTGCGCCTTTTCCTTTTTAGCCTGCTCCTTTTCAGCCTCGACGTCCTTTAAATGCTCTGCCCGTTTTTGTTCAAGCTCTTTATGGAGCTCCTCCTTTGAGCGGTTCATATTCTCAAACGCTTCGATGGCCGCAACAATATCGCCGCCGAGAAGCTCGGTCTTTTCCTCTGAATCAGACTCGGGAGCAACGGGTGCTGAAAGCACGCTTACGGTTTTAACGCTTTCAAGGTTTTCCTCTGATTTTATATTGTTTTCGGGAAGCGAGATATCGGAAGCCGCAAACGTAGTATAGACCGACGGAATGTTGCCGTCGTAATCAAAATAGTCGTTGAGTTTCACGTCTTCGCCCCCTCTCATACTTTATTTTAAAAGTGTAAAAATATACATAAAATCTATATTATTTTAGCATATTATGTTTAATTTAGCAACTAAAATTAATGCACGGCGCCTTAGCGACAGCCCGTTTTCGGGCTCTCTTCACGTAATATATATTTTGAAGCTGAAAACAGTATCACCTATATATTCAAGTCTTTTTACAAAGAATTTGCAATAATGGTCAATATATGGTATAGTAAACAATAATAATTCTTTTTTTGAAAACGGCGGAAAGGATGTTTTGTGATGAAAAAAATATTTTCAATAATTCTTGTTTGCGCGCTTATTTTTGCACTGTTTGGCTGTGCAAAAAAGGAAGCGCCAACCACAACTACGCAAAGCACGACTCAGACAACTACTAAAAAAGTCTGGCCGAGCTACAACCCGCTTACCGGAGAAAACAAATTCAGCGAGGACGCAATCGGCAGACGCCCCGTTGCAATAGTTGTTGAAAACCTTTCCCCTGCAAGACCGCAGTGGGCAATAGGCACGTCCGATATTATAGTTGAGGGCGAGGTTGAAGGCGGAATAAGCCGTATGCTCTGGTTCTACGCAGACTACAAAAAGGTTCCCAAAAAGGTCGGACCTATCCGTTCCGCGCGTCCGTCCTATGTTCAGTTCAGCGAATTCTTTGACGCTTTTTACATTCACTGGGGCGGAAGTCACAACAACCACGATTACGTTGGCGGCTACACTGTAATCAAGAAAGACAAGGTAAACGACTTTGACGGTATGAAGGGCGGAAAGCTTTTCGGCCGCGATAACACGAGAAGAGTGTCAAGCGAGCACAGAGGAATTCTCAACGGCGACCAGATAGCAAAGGCAATTAAAGACAAGGGCTACAGAACAAACATAAACGAAAACCGCTTTACCGTTCTTAAATTCAACGACAGTATTAAAGACGCGGGCGCCGAGGACGCTAAAAAGGTTAACTGCCTCTTCTCCTCGCGTACCGACACAAGACGTTTTACCTACGACGAAAAAGACAAGAAATATCACACTAACGACTGGAAAACAGACGTAAAATTCCAGAACGTAATAATCCTTATGGACCAGACGAAATATATTACCGTTCCGTACAAGGGAGCGACTACAACCTACCTTAACTATCAGTACAAGGGCGGCAAGGGATATTATATCTCTAACGGCAAAAGAGCAAAAATCAGCTGGTACGTTAAGAAAAAACGCCTTTACCTTATGGACGAAAGCGGACAGAACAGACTTCAGCTCAACAAGGGTAAATCGTATATCGGTCTTGCTTCGTCAAACAACGGCGGTAAGGTAACCTTTGATTAAATGAAAAAGGGATTATGTATATTTCTGTGCACGCTGTGTTTCGTTTCCCTTTTCGGCTGTTCAGATACAGGCAAAAACGACATCTACAGCGAAACGGTTTATGACGCTTTTGACACCGTTACAACCGTAACCGCGCGCGATACAGACGCCGAAAGCTTTAACGGGCACCTGAAGCTTTTTTGCGACAGACTCAGGCATTACGATATGCTTTTCAGCATTTACGACGAATACGACGACGCGGTTAACCTTTACGAAATAAACCAGAAAGCAGGCAAGGCGCCCGTTAAGGCGGACAGTGATATTATTGCGCTTCTTGAGTTTTCAAAGGAATTCTGCAAGGAAAAATGTCCGTATGTAAATATCTGTATGGGAAGCGTGCTGAGTCTCTGGCATGAGGCGAGAGAGCAGGCGGCTGAAAACCCCGACAGCGCAAAGCTTCCCGACGCGGCAGCGCTTAAAAAGGCGGCTGAGCACACAGACATTGACAAGCTTATAATTGACCGCGAAAACGAGACCGTCTTTTTTGAGGACAGCGAGATGAAGCTTGACGTCGGTGCTACGGCAAAGGGCTTTGCTGCTCAGCTTATTGCAGATTATCTTAAAGAAAAAGGAATCTGGAGCGACTACGCAATAAGCATTGGCGGAAACGTTATCACCTCGGGCTTTAAGGATAAAAACACCGGAGCAAAATGGAACATTCAGATTGAAAATCCCGATTTGAAGTCCTCCGCTTCAGGCGAGGTTGTAAGCGTTAGCGATATGGCGGTTGTCACAAGCGGCGATTATCAGCGCTTCTTTACTGTTGACGGCAAACGCTACTGCCACATTATTGACCCCAAAACGCTTATGCCCGCAGAGCGCTTTTCAGGCGTTTCGGTTATTACCGACAAGGGCGCGGCGCTTGCAGACGCGCTGTCAACAGCACTGTTTATTCTTCCTTATGAGGAGGGCAAAAGGCTTATTGAAGCGCTCGACGGTACTGAGGCTGTCTGGTATGACAAGGAATATAACAAAACCTGCTCGTCGGGTTATGAAAGCTATGTAAGAAAATGAAAAAACAGGATTTTATTGTAATCGGCGCAGTTATTGCGGTTGCCGCTCTTCTCTTTGCAATATTGTTTTTCGGCGGTAAAAGCGGTGAATACGTAAATGTTGAGGTAAACGGAAAAACCGTTGCGTCTTTTCCGCTGAACGAGGACACGCAGTACCTTATAAAAACGGGCAAGGAAGACACAAATCTTCTTGTAATTTCCGACGGCTCCGCCCTTATAACCGAAGCTAACTGCCCCGATAAAATCTGCGTTCACCACAGAAAAATAAGTAAAAGCGGCGAATCAATAATCTGTCTGCCTCACAAGGTTGTAGTAAGCATTGTGGACAATGACGGCGAAAACGATATAGATTCGGTGAGTTAGAATATGAAAAACACGAAAGCGAAAAACGCGGCGTTTTTCGGAATACTTGTTGCGCTTGCGTTTACACTGAGCTACCTTGAAAGCCTTATTCCGTTTAATTTCGGCGTACCCGGAATCAAGCTCGGACTTGCAAATTTAGTTGTTGTAACTGCGCTTTACCTTTACGGAATAAAGGCGGCGCTCCCGATAGCGTTAATAAGAATAGTTCTTGCGGGGCTGACGTTCGGAAACGTAAATTCCCTTTTGTACAGCCTCGGCGGCGGACTGCTGAGCCTTCTTATTATGTGGGCAGTTAAAAACACAAAGCTGTCAGTAGTCGGCGTAAGCGTGCTCGGAGGCGTAACGCATAATATAGGACAGATTGCCGTTGCGGCGCTGATGATGAACACCGTAAGAATAGTTTATTACCTTCCCGTTTTGCTTGTTGCGGGAACGGTTACGGGCTTTCTTATAGGAACAGCAGCGTCACTGACAAATAAAAAATTAAGTAAATTTGTAACGCAGGAATAGCCCTGCGTTTTTCATTTTTGTTAAAGCCTAAAAAAATAATACTTTTATTGCAATTGATGTTGCGTTGTGTTATAATGGTTGCGCAAATAATTAGATAGGAGACAAACATTATGCCACTTGTAACCACAACTGAAATGTTCAAAAAAGCATACGAGGGCGGATACGCTATCGGCGCTTTTAACGTAAACAATATGGAGATTGTTCAGGGTATCACAAGAGCTGCAAAGAAGCTTGAGGCTCCCGTTATTCTTCAGTGCTCGTCGGGCGCAAGAAAATACGCTTCTCACGATTACCTTGTAGCTATGGTAAAGACTGCCGCAGAGGAAACAGGTCTTCCGATTGCGCTTCACCTTGACCACGGCCCTGACTTTGAGACATGTAAGAGCTGTATTGACGGCGGCTTTACATCAGTAATGATTGACGGCTCTTCACTTCCCTATGAGGAAAACATCAAGCTTACAAAGCAGGTTGTTGAATACGCTCACGCTCACGGCGTTGTTGTTGAGGGCGAGCTCGGAACACTTGCAGGCATTGAGGACGACGTTGTTGTTGAGGCAGGAAACGAATCATACACAAGACCCGAAGAGGTTTACGATTTTGCAACAAGAACAGGCGTTGACTCGCTTGCTATTGCTATCGGAACAAGCCACGGCGCTTATAAGTTTAAGCCCGGTCAGAAGCCTCAGCTTCGCTTCGATATTCTTGAAGAGGTTGCAAAGCAGCTTCCCGAATTCCCGATAGTTCTTCACGGCGCAAGCTCAGTTAATCAGGAACATATTAAACTCATCAACGAGTTCGGCGGCGAAATGCCCGACGCTATCGGCATCCCCGAGGATATGCTCCGCAAGGCTGCTGAAATGGCTGTATGTAAGGTTAACGTTGACTCGGATATCCGTATTGCAATGACTGCTGCTATCCGTCAGCACTTTGCTGAAAATCCGACTCACTTTGACCCGCGTCAGTACCTTACTCCCGCAAGAAATCTCATTGAAGAGGTTGTTGCTCATAAGATTGATAAGGTATTCGGCTCAACAGGCCACGCATTTGACTAATTTAAATAAAAAACGGGCTGTATCTCAAAAAGATACAGCCCGTTTTTTATTTAAAGATAATAAATCCGCGTTTTCATCGCCTGCTCTTTGGCAATTATAACAGCAATAACCTCAACCAATTATTATAATTAATATTGCTATCGCTATAATAATTGTTTTTGAGGTAGCGACTCGCATTAGAATTCTCTTATTTCTGTTCCTTTTATTATACTCTTGAGAATACAATTATAAATACTCATAAATTTTCAATACTACATATGTTGTTGAACTGCATTTCGTGCAACGATAGGTCTTTTCAATTGACTTGTCAGTCTTAACTATATCATATGAAGCGTAAGACGAAGTTAAGTGACACATACAGCAAACAGGATAATATGATACATAGCACGATTTGTTATAAGAATTTGGGTTGCAGTATTTGATAACTGCGTTATAAGTTTTCAGATAAGGAAACTCTTTAAACTCATACCAACAGTTTGCGTCTATGCCGGAATAAACGTCGGCATACTCGTCAACATGTGAATACGAAGACGTGGTAGACGTAGTTTGCGTTGTGGTTGTGTTGTTTTGTGCGGTTGTCGTTTCCGACGGTTTATAATTAAAGTGAACGAATATGATAACAGAAAAAAATATTACCAAAGGCATTCCTATTCCGAATAATAACGATAAACCTTTTTTCACATTGTTCTCCCCCTTTTACTCCGATTGATTATTACTTGCGTTTCCTGCCAGAAACCTTGAAATTATGGTAATGGCAATAAAGAGCAATCCCTCAATCTTAATAACGGTCGCGTTAAAATTACCCGTAACAATCGTAACAACAATAATAATTAACAATATACCATACATTATTCCAACAAGTTTTTTCATAACCTCACCCCTAATGACCTTGATACGCTTATTCTATCAAAAGATTCAATCGGTTTCTTATGCCCGCAGCATAATCTGACAAAAAAATTATAATTGTTTATTTAAATTATAGTCATTATCTGTCTATATGTCAATAGACAGATAATGACTTTTATAATTAGAATTATAAATTATAATAAAGGTGATGTTATGTTCAGTAAAAGACTTTTGGAACTGAGAGAATTTTCCAACCCTCGCCTGCGCCAGACGGACGTCGGGCTCGCTACGGGGATGAGTCAGCGAAAAATCAGCCGCCTGGAGCGTGGCGACGTGCAGCCTACGCCGTCGGAAATTGTTAAACTATGCAAATTTTATAACGTTTCGGCGGATTACTTGCTCGGCATTACCGATACCTTTAAAACGCTTGACAGCGAAAACAAAAACGGCTGACGCTATCGCCACATTGACAGAAGCCACCCCGCGTGATATGATATTACGCGGGGTGATATTTTTGAAAAAGGATACCGCTATGCTACTCGAGGAGCTGAAAAGCTTTGACACCTTTGAACGCTTTTATCTGGAGAATAAAGAGAGCATTGCCGCCGTATCACTGAGCGATTATCTGAACGCACTGATAGCGCAAAAGGGCTTGGTGAAGGCGGACATCGTGGCAAACAGCGAGATGAGCGAGGTCTACGCTTACCAGATTCTTTCCGGCATCAAGAAGCACCCGAAACGCGAAAAGGTTTTAAGCATTGCCGTTGGGATGGGGCTAAGCTGCGATGAAACACAGGAGCTGCTGAAAAAGACCGGCTATGCGCCCCTTTACGCGAAAAACCCTTTTGACGCAGTCGTTATCTACGGTCTTGCCAAGGGAATGAACGTGGTGGAAATCAATAATCTATTATTCGATTATGAACAGGAAACGTTAGGATGAACACTTGCCCGAAATGCGGTGCAGCGCTGCAGGAAAACGCGCTGTTTTGCCCGCACTGTATGACGCGCTTTGAAGCGCCGCAGGCGGTTGCGGCGCCAAAAATAACCCCGCATAAAAAGAAAAGAATGCTGACAGTTGCTATTGCCGTGCTGCTGATTATTGCTCTTATCGGCGGCGGCGCGGGAACGTATTATTACAAAAAACACGCGCCGATTTGTACCGCCGAGCAATTTCTGGAGGCTACGCCGGTTGCAAGTAAAAAGCTGGGACTTGACAACCTTTGGGATGCCGGGGGCTTTATTGACGCTCGCTATTTATCGGAGCAGAAAATCACGCAATACACAACGGAAACGCAACTTGACGGCACCCTGCTATCCGTGTTTTTCTATAACAAAGGCGAGCAAGTGCTGGCTTATTTTGCCGACGTTGCTCCCGCGGACTTTGCCTCTGCCGAGTCGCTTATCAAGTGTATTATCTGCAGTGCCTGCAACAATTATTATACTGATCTTGACCGCGTTTTTTCCGACGAAACGCTTTACCCGAAAACCGTTATCAGCGCTCCTTTTGATAGCTTTTATACCGATTTGATTTCGCGCACGGAGCAATATAACGCGGATATAAAGAGCGGCGCCGCAATTTCAACTAAGTATGTGGAAATGAATGATGACGACTTCCGTATCGCCTATTTTATTACAGAGCGTAACGCAAGCGGTTATACGGTTTACGACTTATACCTTAATATTATGAGAGCCTGATATGTACTGCAAGGATTATCTCGAAGAACTGAAAAAATCTTATCATATCGTTCGCAAACTGTCTGAAAAGAACGGCGCGCTGACGCTTTTGCTCAGGCATCGCACGCTCAACCGCTATTTGGTTTTCAGGCAATACAACGCACCCATTGAGGTTTACGATTACCTTAAAACTATTACCTTTGAAAATCTGCCAACGGTGTATGACACATACCGATTTGACGACGGACAGATTGTGTTAGAAGAATATATCGACGGGCTGACGGTTGCCGAAGTTATGGAAAACGGGCTGTATACTTATGACGGCTCGTGCGCCGTGGTGTACGACGTTTGCAAGGCGCTCGTGCTTCTCCATTCGCAGGGCTTCATTCACCGCGATATCAAGCCCGAAAACGTAATCGTTGCCAAGAACGGAAGTGTGAAGCTGATTGATTTTAACGCTTCGCGCAGGGTTGTGCCAGCCGCAGGCAGCGATACGGTACAAATCGGAACGCTTGGCTACGCCTCGCCCGAGCAGCTTGGCATCGCTCAGAGCGACAACCGCACGGATATCTATGCGCTCGGTGTACTACTGAACGTTATGCTGACCGGTGAGCACCCGAGCAAGCGGCTTGCAGGCGGCCGCGCGGGAAAAGTCGTCCTCAAATGCACCCAAATTGCACCCTCGTCCCGCTTTCAGTCCGTCAATGAGCTGATGAGCGCACTGTAGTATACTTTCTGTATAATTGTTTTATACAAGTGATTATTGACACGGCAAATTGCAGCATTTATAATATAGTCAATAAAATAATATGGAGGTTGTTTTATGGCAAAAAGAAAAGACGTAATCAAGACCGAGCATTTCGGAATTCAGCGTAAAATCGTTGCTAATATGACTACCGAAAGCTGGCAGAATATTCCGCACGTTACATACACCTACGAGCCGGACGTTACCGAATTTATGACGCAGTACAAACGCCTTAACGAGGGCGTTGAGAAGGAAAACAAGGTAACTGTTAACACGCTTATGCTCAAGGTTATTGTTGAAGGCCTTAAAGCGTGTCCCGCTATGAACGCCCACATTGAATTTGACAGCAAGTATGTAAGGGGCGCTATCCATACGCTCAGCGAGATTAATATTTCTATGCCTATGGTGCTTCCCACAGGCGAAATGATGACAATTAATCTTCACAATTTTGAAAACAAAAATCTTGACGAAATGGTTGCATACATAAAAGATGTTAACCGCAGAATGGCTAACACAGACCTTAACGAGGTAATGTTTGACGTTTCGCTTGATAATACTATTACGGGACTTAAAAAGGGCAAGCTTGCACAGACAATCAACCGTCTTATCGGCTCAAAAACGGGCAAACACAAGGTCAAGACCCTGAAAGGCAAGGAAAAGAAAGCTTACGAGGCTATTCCCGAGAGCGACCGCCTTACAAAGCACGATATAGAGCAGGGCTCAATTACCATTTCAAACATCGGCTCTGTTTACCGCGAGCAGAGAGGCGCAGCGGCGCTTATTGAAATTATTCCGCCTCAGGTTACGGCAATCGCCGTAGGCGCTGTTCAGGATAAGCCCGTTGTTATCGTAAATGAAAACGACGAAAAGGAAATCGCTATCCGTCAGGTGCTTCCCTTTACTATCGTATTTGACCACAGAGCGCTCGACTTCGGCGATATAGTTCCGTTTATCAAAAAGCTTGACAGCATTTTTGAAGAGCCCGAGGTTATGTTCACGTGGAAGAGCGAACAAACTATTTCAAACGAGGAGATTGAGGAAATCAAGGTTGAACGTGTTGAACGTGAAACAAAGTTTGAAGAGAGCAAGAAGCGCGAAAAGGCAAGACGCGAGGCTGAAAAGAATGCGCAGAAGGCTGGCGACAGGGCAATCAAGGCTGAAAAGGAAGCCGAAAAGGCGCTCAGGGAAGCTGAGGAAAGAGCACAAAAGGCTGAAAAAGAGCTTGCCGAAGCACAGGAAAAGGCTGACAGAAAGGCACTCAGAGAAGCCGAAAAGGCTGAGAAGGACGCAATTGAGGCTGAAGAAAAGGCTAAGCGAGAGATTGAAAAAATTAAGATGTCGGCTGCCGAAAAGATTGACAAAGCAAAAAAAGAGGCTGAGGACAAAAAGGAAAAAGCAATCCGCGACGCTGAGAAGGCACAGGAGGAAGCGCTCGCAAAAGCCGACAAGGCAAGACTTGACGCCGAAAAGAAGCGCAGGGAAGCCGAAGCAAAGAAAGAGAAAGCGCTCGCCGAAGCCGAAAAGGATAAAAAGGAAGCGCTTGAAAAGGCGCAAAGAGAAAAAGATAAGGCTCAAAAGGAGCTTGAAAAAGCAAAGGCAGACGCCGAGAAGGCAAGAGAGAAGGCTGACGAGGCAAGAGAAAAAGCCGACGCTTTTAGCGAAGAATAGCAAAAACGCACAGCAGGAAATAACTGCTGTGCGCTTTTTATTGACTAAACATCAGTTTTGTATTATTATAAGGGTGGAAACAATTATTCTGAAAGGTGGCGGAAAAATGAAAAGGTTTATACTTCGTATTACGGTATTTCTGATTGTTATATCACTTATGCTGCCGCCGCTTTTTGCCCTCGGCTACACTAAAGAGGCAGAGGGCGAGGCCGCGCTTTTGCAGGAGGGAAACTATAATGTAAAAAGCCTTAACGCCGCTGAGATTTCGTTAAGCGCAAAGGCGCTGAGCTCGGTTGAAGAGGCAATATATAACGGTCTCAAGCAGGAAAAAGCGAGAATTGAGCTCGGTGACTACAATGTTCCCGACACCGATATTGAGGACATTCTTGCAAATGTTATTAACGATAACGCAGATTTGTTTTTTGTATCAAGCTCCTTCGGGTACAGCTATTATTCTGACCATACGGTTGCGGCGCTTGTTCCGCAATACGCAATTACAGGCGACGCTCTTGAAGAGGCGCAGGAAATATTTGACAGCGGAGTTCAGAGGGCTCTCGCCGAAATCACGCCCGATATGAGCGATTTACAAAAGGCGCTGACTATTCACGACTATATCTGTTCGCTTGCAAATTATCCTACTGTTTATGACGAGAACGGAAACTTTGTTCCCGCGCTTGACAAGGATATTTATCACAGCGCGTACGGCTTTTTCCTTAATCATACTGTTGTTTGCGCAGGTTATACGCTTGCGTACTCCTACCTGCTCGGGCTTCTCGGAATTGAATGTGAATACGTTGCGTCAGACCCGATGTCACACGCGTGGAACAAGCTTAAGATTGACGGAAAATGGTACAACGCCGACCTTACCTTTGACGATTCCGACGAGGGTAACGACGAGACCACCTACGGCTCAATGCTTCACTCGTACTTTTTAAAGAGCGACAGCTATTTTGCTTCAAACGCAGGAATTGTATGGCACTACGGCGGAACAACGTTTGACGGCTGCAGCGCGACAAGCACTGATTACGACAACGCCTTCTGGAACGACGTAACCGCGCGTATTTACAGCGTTGACGGATATTATTACTATCTTGACCCGCCGGCGTCAAGCAGCGTTTATGTTATTCTGAAAAAACGTTCTCAAAGCGGTACGGAAACTAATGTTTGCCCCGGCTTCAGCTCAACTTCACTAACATATTCGGGCGCTTTCTTTGATGAAAACGACGAACAGCACGTCTATACTTACAAAGACTGTCTTGCAAGGCTTTGCTATCTTGACGGAAGATTTTACGTTGCATATACAAGAAATCTTGTTTCCGTTTTAAAGGACGGAACAAAGTATACGATTACACCGATAAGCACTTATCCTACGGGGCTTGGCGACAACGGCAAGGGTAACCTTCTCTATCACCTTTATAACACTGATAACGCGCTTTATGAGCTTGATAAGGAGGAATATTTTTCCTCACATATTACAGCGCAGAAGGGCGTAAACTACAACAACTATCCCGACATTAACCTTGACGGCGTTATAAACGGCAAGGACTACGCAAAAATTTATAAAGCAAAAAACAGCTAAAAACAATTTTTTACACTTTTATTATTTTCATTTTTTCAAATAATATTATTGCCCGGGCAA
>CAMNAP010000034.1 GCA_946531445.1 uncultured Clostridia bacterium | reverse complement strand
TTACATAGCAGATATAATGTAATAAACAGAAAATATTATAATAAGTTAATTATTGTGAGGGATTGTTATGAAGAGGATAATATCATTAATACTGTCTTTAATTATTGCCGTTAGTGTGCCGGCTGCTTCGCAGTGTGTATTTGCCAAAACAAATAATTCTGTTTCTGCTTCTCAATCAAAGAGCAATAAGCGTAAGGTGTCTGTCAAAAAGCGCAACAAGTATTATAAAAACGCTGCTTTTATTGGTAATTCTGTCGGGCTCGGGCAGAAATACTATTTCAACCGTCAGGGCAAGAATTTTCTCGGAAATCCAACTATGCTTGTAAGAGGCTGTTACTCCTTTTATAATGACAAACATTCCTGTACTAAGTGGATGATTCATTATAAGGGCAAGGCAATGAAAGCGAAAAACGCCGTTAAAGCGTGTCACTGCGACAAAGTCTTTATAAATATGGGGACTAATGATTTCTTCTATAACGGCGACAGAGTATTTAAAGATTATAAAGAGTTTATCAAGGGGATAAGAAAGGTTAACCCAAATGTAATTATCTTTATTGAAAGCACAACGGGAGTTACTTCGTCTCATCAGGGAAGATGTCTTAACAGCAGAAATATTGCAAGGCTCAACAAGCTCATGAAATCATACTGTAAAAAGCATAAGAATATGTATTATATTGATGTATCGTCAAAACTGCTCAACGGTAAAGGTCATCTTATGAATAAGTACGCCAGCGATAATTACTGCCATCTTACTGACAGCGCTTACAGAATTTGGACAAATGAAATGATTAAGTTTACGGATAAGCTTATGCTTCAAGAGGAGGACGCTAAAAAAGCTGTAAAAAAGGCAGAGCAAAGTAAACTTACTCAGGATATTGAAAACGCTCAGAAGCTTGTTTCAAAGCTCGAAAAGAGCACTGTTAAAGAACAACTCAATAACAGGATTAAAAAGATAGTTGCTGACGATGTACTAAGATAAATAAATAAACCCGTTTATTTAACGGGTTTATTTTTATATAAGCTTTTCAATTTCAGACGGTGAATCAATTATTACGTCTGCGCCCTCTTTTTCAAGCTCCTCGCGGCTTCTGAAGCCCCAGGTGACGCCAATTGCTTTTATGCCTGAATTTTTCGCAGTTTGCATATCAACATTGCTGTCGCCAAAATAAAGAGCGTCGCTTTTTGTGAAGCCCATTTCTTCAAGCGCTATATAAACTCCGTCAGGCGCAGGCTTAACCGGAAGATTATCACGCTGACCGATTATTACGTCAAACGTACCCTTGCCAAAAAGGCTTTCTACGATGTGGATTGCCGACTCTTCCGCCTTGTTGGTTACAATGGCTGTTTTGATACCTTTGCTTTTCAGGATTTCAAGCTGTTCCTTAATCCCGTTATATGGAAGCGTGTTATCAAGGTAGTGCTTGTTGTAATGCTCTTTATATTCTGCAAGACGTCTGTCAAGCTCATCCTCGCTGAGAGTACCTTTAAAAGCTCTTTCGACAAGCTTTTTCATACCGTTACCCACAAAGCGTTTGTAATCCTCCTCATTCCATTTTGCATCAAAACTGTATTTATCTATGAGATAGTTACAGGAATTGCCGAGGTCGGTAATTGTGTTTATAAGCGTTCCGTCTAAATCAAAAATTATACATTTAATTTCAGTTTTCATATAAGTCACTAATGTCCTGTTCTTTGCTCTTTCTTTTCTTTTTTATAAATGAGTAAATCAGAATTATTACAACTGCAACTGCTATTATAAGAGAGGACATATAAATGCCTCTTTCCTGCTGTTTGTTTCTGTTACTCAGCTGTCCGCTTTTTACCTGGCCCCAAAGCGTATTTTCAAGCTCAAGTATATTTTGCGGAAGATTCTTAAATTCCTGTGATTTCGGCTTTTCTGCGGGGTAAACAGCCTCACTTTCATAAAGAGATGACTCTTCGTTTTGGTGAACTGTTTTGTTTGAGGAGGCATAGTAGATGTATTCCTCGTTGTCAAACGCAACCTGCGGCTCCATCATAAAATTGATAAATGCCTCAGCGCCTTTTTTATTCTGAGCGCAATCCGGAATACACATTGCGTCGTAAAAATCGTTTACACCCTCATCAGGAAAGCAGTAATCAAGGTCCTCGTTGTTTTCAACCATAAGCTCATAGTCGCCTGCATAGTATGTAGCAAACGCATATTCGCCCGATTCCATAAGGTTGAACACCTCGTCCATAACATAAACCGGATTAACAGCGTCTTTTTGTTTTGCGAGCAGCTCTGCGGCGTCATACCAATCCTGCTCGTTAGTCGTGTTTAAATCCTGACCGAGTATAAACTGTGCAATTGCAAATGCGTCGCGGGAGTTATTAAACATAAGAACTTTATTTTTATACTGCTCGTCCCATAATACGCTCCACGAAGTCGGCTTTTCCTTTACAAGCTTCTTGTTGTAAATTAGTGCCGTTGTGCAGGTTGTGAAGCAAACGCTGTATTTCTGTTCAGGGTCAAAATAAATATTTCTGCAATCGTCGCGAATATATTTATCAAAATTCGGGATGTTGTTATAATCAAGCGGAAGAAGCATTCCTTCGTCAATCAGCCTCTCAACCATATAATCGGAGGGGACAACTAAATCATAGGAAACACCGCCGCCCGCAAGCTTTGAGTACATATTCTCGTTTGATTCAAAGTTCGAATAGTTAACTTGTGCGCCCGTAAGCTTTTCAAATTCTTTTACGGCATCCATAAGACCGTCGGAGCCGTCGGCAATATATTCGCCCCAGTTGTAAACGTTAACAGTAGTGCCCTGTAAGCCGAGGCTTTTGTAGTATTCTTTTTGCTCTTTTGTAAATAACTCTTCTTTTGCGCTTATATTAAACGAAAATGAAAGCGTGCAGATTAATAAAGAGAGTGAAACTAAAAGAGATATAATTCTTTTCATATGCGTTTCTCCTCTCTTTTTTCGGCTCTGCTCTGCGCAATGTTCATAAGCACGAGAAGAACGAGTATTACAACAAACATCAGAGTTGAAAGCGCGAACATATCAGGCTTAACTCTTTTCTTTGTGAGCGAGAAGATATAAATCGGAAGCGTCTGAAAAGACGGACCGTTTGTGAAATAAGAAATTATGAAATCGTCAAGAGACAGTGTAAAAGACATTACTGCTCCTGTAATAATTCCGCTCATCAAATCGGGAATTACAACTTTTATAAAAGCAGTGAGAGGCTTACAGCCGAGGTCAAGCGCTGCTTCATAGATATTCATATCAAACTGCCTCAGCTTTGGTATAACGTTTAGTATTACATAGGGGAGGCAGAAGGTAATATGAGCTATAAGAAGCGTTGTAAAACCGAGAACTTCTGACTTGTGTACAAGCGCACCTGCAAATACAAAAAGAAGCATCATTGAAATACCCGTAACGATTTCAGGATTCATAAGTGGAATGTTCGTTACAGTCATCATAGAGCGCTTGTAAAGCTTATTTTTGGATTTAAATAATCCCACAGCCGCAAGAATACCGAGCAGTGTTGATATTACCGTTGTAGCAACCGCAAGAATAACTGTATTTTTTAGGGCGGACATAGCCGCAGTGTCGTGAAACATTCTCTGCCACCAGGAAAGTGACAGTCCGTTCATCTGATAAGTGCTTGAGGATTTATTAAACGAAAAAGCAGTCATTACAATTATCGGCGCATAAAGGAATATAAAGATTATGAGCATATAAAGCTTAGATAAACCGGAGGTAGTTTTTTTCATATAACCATACCTCCGTCGCTTTCCTTACCGTTGTCAAAGTGATTAATAACACCGAGGCAGATAAAGATTAATATCATTAAAACAAAGCTTAGTGCCGCGCCTAAATTGTAATTGTTTGCGCTCTGGAACTGAGATTCAATTACGTCGCCGATTAATACAATCTGTCCGCCGCCGAGTTTCTGAGTGATATAAAAGGTTGAAACGCAGGGGACAAATACCATTGTTATTCCCGAAAGAAGTCCCGGAAGTGAAAGGGGAAGTATAATTCTTCTGAACGTATGGTACTTGCTTGAGCCGAGGTCCTGCGCCGCTTCAAGAAGTGATACGTCGATTTTAGAAAGAACGGAGTAAATCGGCAGTATCATATAAGGAAGAAAATTATATACCATACCGAGAATTACGGCACCCGAGGTATTAATCATATGCACCTTGTTTAAATGAAGCGCAGTAAATAAAGAATTTATGACACCCGAATCGCCGAGTATTGTCATAAGACTGTATGTTCTTATAAGGAAATTCATCCACATCGGCAGCATAACTAAAAGAACAATAGTTCTCTGTACCCTTGAAGTATACTTTGAAAGAAAGTAGGCAAACGGGTAGCCGATAACTATGCAGATTACCGTTGCAGCAAGGCCGTATAAAATTGAGAGAAGTATAGTCGCAAAGTAATCTGAAATACCTTTAAAGGAAGATAGCGAGAAAGCTCCTGTTCTGTCTGTCAGTGCATAGTAAAGCACCATTAATAGCGGTGCAATAGTGAACAACACAGACCAGAGCAAATACGGCTTATCAAGAAGTTTTAATGAAAGCTTAGTTTTCATTTTCTTCCTCCTCCCAGTCGTAGTCTGCGTCGGAGATGTGGTCCATTTCATCTGAAAAATATGAATAGTCGCCGAATTCGCCCGAGTATTCACTTCGTTTCATAATGTGAATTGCGTCAGGCTCAATGTACATTCCTATTTTCTGACCTGCCTTGAGGCCTTCCATTGTTGTCTGAATCATCCAGATGAAGCCGCTTACGTCAACAAGCACCTCAAAGTGTACACCTTTAAAGGTAACGCTTGTTATAGTACCCGTAAGCGCCGCCTTGCTACCTACTGTAACTATTTTGATATCTTCAGGACGAACTACAGCTTCAACAAATTCGTTTTTGTCAAAGCCGCTGTCAAGACATTCAAACGTAACGCCGCCGAACTTAACCTTATAGTCGTCAAGCATAACTGCGTCAACAATATTTGACTCGCCGATAAAGTCCGCAACAAAAGCGTTTACGGGCTCGTTGTAAATATCCTCAGGCGTACCTATTTGCTGGATTTTACCCTTATCCATAACTACGACTCTGTCAGACATCGAAAGGGCTTCCTCCTGGTCGTGCGTAACGTAAATAAAGGTAATGCCAAGCTCTTTCTGAATTGTTTTAAGCTCGCGCTGCATATCTTTTCTCAGCTTTAAATCAAGCGCGCCGAGAGGCTCGTCAAGAAGCAGAACGTGAGGATTATTTGCAAGTGCACGCGCAATTGCAACTCTCTGTTGCTGACCTCCTGAAAGTGATTCAATCTCGCGCTTTTCAAAGCCCTTGAGATTTACAAGCTCAAGCATTGAAGCAACAGTCTTTCTTATTTCTTCCTTAGGAAGCTTTTTTAACTGCGGTCCGAATGCAATATTCTCATAAACGTTTAAATGAGAAAAAAGAGCATAACGCTGGAAAATGGTGTTAACCTTACGCTTGTGTGCAGGAACATCATTGATTCGTTTTCCTTCAAATATCACATCTCCGCTGTCGGGCTTTAAAAAGCCTGCAATTGCTCTGAGCGTGGTAGTTTTGCCGCAACCTGAAGGACCGAGTAGCGTTATAAACTCTTTTTCATTAATGTATAAATTAAGGTTGTCAAGAACTACGTTATCGCCGTAGCTAACCGTTAAGTCTTTTAAATCAATTAACTTCTTTTCCAATTATGCACTTCCTTCTTTGATACGAAGCAAAAGCTTCTCCCCGATTTGTGATAAACACATTAAATTAAATATATAATTTTTACTTTTTATTGTCAATATAAATTAGTAAATTTTTTGTATAATTTCTTCATCATTATATGCAAGCTCCGCTGTTTTAAGAACCTTTGTAAAGTCACACACCATTGATTTTGGCTTGTTGAGCGGGTCGTCCATAGTAAACGGAACAAAAAATATATTTTTGTAATTCATAAGCATACCGATATTTTTAGCAGAAGCGCCGAGCGCGTCATTAGTTGACACACCGATAACAACCGGCTTTGCGTTTCTTATGTGTGACTTTACAGCCATTGTTACAGAGGTGTCTGTAATACCGTTTGCAAGCTTGGCAAGCGTGTTTCCCGTACAGGGAGCTACGCAGAGAACGTCAAACATTCTTTTAGGTCCTATCGGCTCTGTTTCGCTAATTGTATGAAGAATCTTTTTATCGGTAATTCTCTCAATTTTTCTTATTATATCTTCAGCCTTTCCGAATCGAGTATCAGTAGAATAAGCGTTACCGCTCATTATAACCGTTATATCGTGGCCTGCTTCTTTAATAATTGTTATTTCGTCTATAGCTTTTGAAAACGTACAAAAGGAGCCTGTAAGACAATATCCTATTTTCAAGCTATTACCTCCGTTATTAAATTTAATACAGTCTCGCCGACCACATTTCCTGCCGCCATCGGTGAGTACTGCGCGGGCAGACCTCTTGCAACAATTGTATTAAGCTCATACGCTTTTGAATAGTGAATATCAATACCGCCGGGGAAGGAGGCTAAGTCAATGATTAAAGCGCTTTTGCTTACTGATGAAAGTTCTTTTTTGTTGAGAACGGGGTGTGGCACTGTATTGATAATATAATCAAATTTAATGAGATTATTGAGTTTTGAAAAATCAATTGATTCAGCGCCGTTAAGAAAAGCGCAACACCTTGCCTCCTCACTTCTTGCACAGATTGTTATGTTTTTAGTAAAAGTATTAAGATATTTGTGAAGCGCCTTGCCGATTCTGCCGTAACCGAGAATGAGAATGTTTGAATTAATTAAACTGAAATCACTTTCCTTAATCATAAGTGATATTGTGCCCTCAGCAGTAAGATAAGCGTTTTTAACTGCAAACTGCTCGTTCTTTGTGTAATCTGTTACATTGGGCTTTGATACGTTTCCCGCAAAAACAGGAAGCGTAGTATCAAGGTATTTTTTATCGGGATTAACGCCGAGAAGAACAAAGTCTGAATCACTTTCAAATAACGACTCTTCAATGCCTTTTTCTTCAAGAAATTTGCACGCGTATTCAATTCTTTTGTCGCTTTTATCGGGAGCAAAAAATCGCATAAAGTATACCGCCTTGTTTTGTTTTTAAACCGTTTAAGAGGTCTGCTAAATACATTTTATGTAATATTTAAAATTAGGTGTTTATTTTTGAATTAGTTTGTAGTATAATATTACAGAAATTTTACGAATAAGCTAATTATAGGAGGAATCCTTTTGATTAATATAGATGAAATATTAAAGAAATCCAAAAAAATACATTTTATCGGAATAGGCGGCTCTGGAATGTGCCCCGTTGCTGAAATCCTTATTTCGCTTGGCTACGAAGTATCGGGCTCTGATAATAATGACACTGAAACCTTCAGACGTATTGAAAGGGAAGGCGCCAAGGTATTTTTAGGTCAGGTAAAGGAAAATATTGCCGATGATACAGACCTTGTTATTTATACTAACGCTATTCTTAAGGGTAACGAGGAGCTTGAATACGCAAAGGCAAATTTCCCGACCTATGAAAGAGCAGAGGTACTCGGGGCTTTAAGTAGAGTTTTTACTAACTGTATAGGAATCTGCGGTACTCACGGTAAAACAACAACTACTTCAATGACTACGCAGATTCTCCTTGAAGCAGGTCTTGACCCGTCGGCAGTAATAGGCGGAAAGCTTCCCGCAATTGACGCGTACGGCCGCTACGGTAAGAGTGAAAACTTTGTTTGCGAAAGCTGTGAATTTAACAACACCTTCCTTCATATGAATCCCGATGTTGCTGTTATTCTAAATATTGACGAGGACCATCTTGATTTCTTCAAAAACCTTGACAATATTAAAAAGTCTTTCCGCAAGTTTGCCGAAAAGACAACAAGAGTAATTATTTATAACGGCGACGACGAAAATACTGTTGATACGCTTAAGGGGATAGAGGGTAAAACTCTTATTTCCGTAGGCACAAAGAAGGATAACGAATGGACTGCCGAAAACATAGTTATTCTCGGCGGTTTCCACAGTGAATACGATGTTTATCACAAGGGTGAATTTGTTGCACACGTAGTTCTTTCAGTTCCCGGTGAACATAATATACTCAATTCGCTTTGCGCTTTTGTCGCTGCGTTTATAAGCGGAGCGGATGTTGAAAGTATAGTTAGCGGACTTAATCATTTCGGCGGAGCAGCAAGACGTTTTGAGCTTCTCGGAACGTATAAGGGCATAACCTTTGCAGACGATTATGCGCACCATCCCGCAGAAATCAAGGTAACTCTTGAAGCAGCTAAGAAGATGGGGTATAAAAATGTATGGGCGGTACATCAGCCGTTTACATTCTCGCGTACTGCGCTTTTACTTGACGATTTCGCTGAGGTACTCAGTATTGCCGATAAGGTTGTTATAAGCGAGATTATGGGTTCACGAGAAATTAATACAATCGGTATTAAGGCAACCGACCTTAGCAGTAAAATTAAAGGCGCCGTTCAGCTTGACACTTTTGAAGAAATTTGCGACTACGTCTGTGCCAACGCCGAAGAGGGTGACCTTGTTATTACTCTCGGCTGCGGTGATGTTTACAAGGTTGCGCGTATGATGTGCAAAAAAATGAAAGAAGCTAAGTAATGAGAATTGCCGTTATATCTGACAATAAAACGATTGTCGACAGGGAAAATGTTGAATATTTTACTTCAAGTGCCTATGTTGACATAAATACTGTATTAAAATTTGATATGGCTGTTTTGCTCTCTCCGTATTCCGAGAGAGCTTTAGTTTGTTGGGGTTGTCATCCGCATATAAGATGTTGCAGCAATAAGAATGAGCTTGAAAAAGAAATATCCGTTCTTGAAAGTAACGTTGAAACAGAGCGAAAATACCTTATTGAATATCCTGACTTTGATAAGCTAAAAAAATACGCTCCGTATAAATCTTACATTGAACAGATATATCTTGAAAGTGAAATAACAACAAGAAGAATAAGAAAAAGAGCGTTCGGAAACGTTGTAATCTTTTATGAAACTGTTAAAATCAAAATTGACAACGCTTCATCACAGGAATTTGAAAGCGAGATTTCCGAAGCAGAGTATAATGAACTTAAAAATCTTTCCGATAAAACAAAAAGGCCTATTGTAAAAAACAGATATTGTTTCATATATAAAAATCAGTTTTTTGAGCTTGACATATATGATTTCTGGAATGATAAAGCGATTATTGAAATTGAGTTATCCAAAGCAAATAAAGCTGTTGAGCTTCCGCCTGAGATTAAACTAATCAAGGATGTAACAGACGATTATTCGTATAAAAACAGTCAGCTTGCGAGAATAGATTATGAAAATTGTTAAACCCGAATACTATAAAAATTTCAAATGTATCGCAGGGGCCTGCCCCGATTCCTGCTGTCAGGGCTGGGAGGTTGACGCAGACAGTGAGTCACTTGAATACTATTCAAAACTCAGCGGCGACCTTGAAATAAAACAGCGTATTGACAGAGTACTCAGTAAAGACGAATTCGGCAATACTGTTTTTACGCTTGCACCTAAAAAACGTTGCCCGTTTCTTAATGATGAGAATCTTTGTGATATGCACATTGCAATAGGTCAGGAGCACACGCCGTACACTTGTCGTACATTTCCGCGATTTATCTACGATTACGGCTCAACGCGTGAAATTGGACTGTCATTTTCGTGTCCGGTTGCTGCTGATATGATTTATGCGCTTGATTCTCATCTAAAATTTGACGAGGAAGTAAACGATGAGCTTCCGGCAATAAATGATATTGACGCAATGCTGTTCTACAAGCTCAATGCAGCAAGAAGAGAAGTTATGGCTATTCTTCAGTCTGACTCCTTTACCGTAAGTGAAAAGCTTATTAAAATTCTTGATTACGGTTATGAGCTTCAAAATGAAATTGACAGCTACACTTATACAAGTGAAAATCTGGATTTCTTTGATGTTTTCAACAATCCCGAACTTATCAACAGGGAATGGGAAGAAAAGATTAAAAACGGTCAAATCAGACAAATTGAAAACAGTGTTTTCAACGAGAATACTGCCGTTTATTTCATATACAAGTATTTTCTTCAGGCTGTGTATGACCGTGATATTTTATCAAAAATCAAAATGGCTGTTGTAGGCGTGCTTATTAATACATACTTTGGCGGCGATGCCTGGACAATTCATCTCTGGTCAAAGGAAACAGAGCATTCGCAGTACAATATGGACAGATACAAAAAGCTTCTTAAAACTGAAAAATGTCTTTCTGTTGGAGAACTTAAAAGACGAATTAATCCGAATGTGTAGTGCATTCGGATTATTTTATTGAAAGCTATTGACAAACTGTAATAATTGAGTATAATTAAATTGTACACAACCAATAATTAATTCGGAGGTATAAATATGAGTATTTATGATTACAGTGTGCCTAAGGCAAAGAATGCGGGTGAACTCAGTTTAGCTGACTATAAGGGAAAGGTAATCCTTATTGTCAATACGGCTACAGGCTGCGGCTTTACTCCGCATTATAAGGATTTGGAGGAAATGTACGAGAATTATCACGAGCAGGGACTCGAAATTGTTGACATACCGTGTAATCAGTTTGCAGGGCAGACACCCGGTACAGACGACGAAATTCATGAATTCTGCCAGATGAAGTATAAAACTCAGTTTCCGCAGATGAAAAAGAGCGATGTTAACGGAGAAAACGCTATTGATTTGTATAAATTCCTAAAAGCACAGAAGGGCTTTGAAAGCTTCGGAAGCGGTCCCGTTGCAATCGCAATGAAGGCTATGCTGAAAAAGCAGGATAAGGATTATAAGAATAATCCCGACATTAAATGGAATTTTACAAAATTCATTGTAGACAGACAGGGAAACGTTGTTGCACGCTTTGAACCTACAGCCTCTATGAAAGAAGTTGAAAAGTGCATTAAATCGTTACTGTAAGTTTATCAGTTAAGCATTTCGGCTTTTGTCGGAATGCTTTATTTTATATTGACTTTTTATATATAATATATTATAATTATTCGTGTTATGGAGGTTTGTGAGATGTATAAAAGGTTTTTCAAAAGAATGATTGATGTAGTTCTCAGCTTTTTAGGCATCCTCATTCTTTCACCTCTTTTTATTATAGTAGCAATTGCCATAAAGCTGGACAGCAAAGGCCCGGTTATTTTCAAGCAGGAAAGAGTCGGTCTGAATGCTCAGCTTTTTAATATTTATAAATTCCGCTCAATGTGTGTAGGCGCTGAAAAAACGGGAACAGGTCAGTATTCGTTTTCAGGTGACCCGAGAGTAACAAAAGTAGGTAAGCTGTTAAGAGCAACAAGTATTGACGAGCTGCCTCAGCTAATAAACATTCTTAAAGGTGAAATGAGTTTTATCGGGCCCAGACCCCCGCTTACATATCATCCGTGGCCGCTTGAGGAATATACTGACGCTCAGTTAAGAATGTTTGAGGTTCGCCCCGGCATTACGGGATGGGCGCAGGTGAACGGAAGAAAAGAGGTTGAGTGGCACGAAAGAATAAGACTCAATGTATGGTATGTTGATAACTGCTCTTTTTTACTTGATATTAAAATTTTAGTTAAGACCTTGGTAAAGGTTGTTAAAAATGAAGATAATCTCAATCACGGAGTAACCGTTGTTGGCGGTGCTGCTGATGAAGTTGAATCTGAAGAAAGCGTAAACGTTTAATGCTTAAATATTATTACATAACAAATGACCCGAGGGTTGCAGCTATAGCGCAGGAAACGGGAGTAGACAGAATCTTTATTGATATGGAATATATCGGAAAAGAGGAACGTCAGCCAAAGCTGGATACTGTTAAAAACCGTCACACCGTTAATGACGTAAAGCAAATCAGAAGGGTTGTCAGTAAATCAGAGCTGCTTGTAAGAATTAATCCGATTTACGAGAATTCAAAAGAAGAAATTGAACAGGTAATTTCTGCAGGTGCTGATATAATAATGCTTCCTATGTGGAAATCCGCGGATGAAGTCAAAACGTTTATTGATTTTGTAAATAAAAGAGCAAAGACAATGCTTCTGCTTGAAACCGATGAAGCTGTTAACTGTCTTGATGATGTGCTTAAGCTTTACGGAATTGATGAAATCCATATCGGTTTAAACGATTTATACCTTTCACAGAATAAGACGTTTATGTTTGAGCTTCTGTGCGACGGTACTGTTGACAGCATTGTTAAAAAGATTGCAAGTGCCGGTATTACTTACGGTATCGGCGGTGTCGGCGGTGTTGGCTCTGATGTTATGCTTCCTGCGGAAAATATCCTTGCAGAGTATTACAGACTTAAATCGTCGGGAGTTATTCTCGCGCGCGCATTTTGCGACGCCTCAAAAGTTACTGACTATAATGAGATAGAAAACATTTTTAAAAGCGGTTTAAAAGCTAACAGAGCTTATGAAGAAATGCTTAGTAAGTGTGACGATGAGTATTTTTCAAGGGTGCACGGTGAAACTGCTGAAATTATTGATAAAATAAAAGAAAGAATTAAAGGTAACTGAATGAAAGTTTTATTTGTTGCTACGGTAAGAAGCCATATAGGACAGTTCCATATGCCTTTTATAAAAAGACTCAGGGAACTCGGTGTTACTGTTGACGCTGCTTACAAGGATAATTCCGAACAGAAGCAGGGGCTTGATACTTCTGAAATTGACGCAGTATATGAAGTACCTTTTACGCGTACTCCGTACAGCATCGGAAATGTTAAGGCTTATTTCAAATTGAAGAAAATAATTGAAAACGGTAACTATGACGCTGTTCACTGTCATACTCCTATGGGCGCAGTAATTACGCGCCTCGCTTCAAGGAAAGCAAGAAAAAGGGGAATGAAAGTTATTTATACTGCTCACGGTTTTCATTTCTATAACGGCGCTTCAAAGAAAAACTGGCTTATCTACTACAACGTTGAAAAGCTTCTGGCAAAGTATACCGATTGCCTTATTACCATAAATTCAGAGGATTACGAGATTGCAAAACGTGATTTCATTAGAGCGGGAGAAGTACTGCACGTGAACGGAGTCGGCGTAGAGCTCAAACAGTTTTCTCCTAAATCAAAAGAAGAAAAATCTGCACTCAGGGAACAATACGGATATTCAGACAGCGATTTTCTTATGATTTATCCTGCTGATTTCTGTTTCAGAAAAAATCAGATAATGCTATTGAAAGCACTTGAGCTTATTGTTAAAAAGCACAGCAATGTTAAGCTTCTTTTACCGGGACTTCAGGACGGCGCTGACGAATGTAAGGCATATTGCAAGTCGCATAACCTTGAAGCGTACGCTGAATTTCTCGGATACAGAAGAGATATTTATGATTTTGCAGGAATGTGCGATTTATCGCTTTCATCAAGCAGACAGGAAGGTCTCCCGATTAATCTTATTGAAGCTCTCGCGCTTGGCAACCCGATTGTTGCAACTGACGTAAGAGGAAATAATGACGTTGTTGAAAACGGCGTTAACGGCTTTCTTGTTAAACTGAATGACTACGAAGCTATGGCAGACAGAATATGCACGCTAATTGAAAACAGGGACAAGCTTGGGGAGTTTTCTGCTAATTGTCTCGAAAGTGTTAAGAAATACAGCGTTGATATTATTACTCAAAGAATGGTTGAGATATACGAATCATTGGGGCTGATAAAATAATGAGAGTTTTACATATGATTCCCGATATAGGCATTGCAAACGGAATAATGAGCGCTGTTCTCAATTTTGCAAACGCGATGCCTGACAGTATCATTTTTGACGTTGTTTATTTTCATGAAACAGAAGCCACCCGTAAAAAAGATATTGAAGCTTTCGGCGGTAAGGTCTATAAGATTTCAAGGCCGTCGCTTTCGCAACTTAAGAATAATGAGTTGATACAATTCTTTAAACAGCATAAGGGTGAATGGGAAGCGCTTCATATTCATGCGCCTCATTTTGCTGTTTTTATCGCACCATATGCAAAGAAAGCCGGGATAAAGAATATTTGCGTTCATTGTCATTCAACAGAATATTCATTAAAAGGCAATTCTTCAAGAAATAAACTTTTAAGTATGTATTCAAAATACTGCATTAAGGATAAGTTTGCCTGTTCTGAAAACGCAGGAAAGTTCTGGTATGGCAATAAACCGTTTACAGTAATCAATAATGCTATTGACTGTAAGAAATATACTTTCAATGAAGAAATAAGAAAATTAACACGAGAAAGCTTCGGCTTTACCGATGAAACTGTTTTTGCACATATCGGAAGAACTGATATACCGCAGAAGAATCATAAGTTTTTAATTGAGGTGTTTTCTGAAATACATAAAATTACAGCTTCAAAGCTTTTGCTTATCGGCGGTGAGGAAACAGAGGAGTTAAAAGCGCTGTGTATTTCTAACGGATTATATGAAGACGTTCTGTTTTTAGGGTTAAGAAATGACGTCAGTAATCTTCTGTGTGCAAGTGATATATTTCTGTTTCCTTCAACAAGGGAAGGGCTTCCCGTATCTGTAATTGAAGCTCAGGCGAGCGGCCTTCCCGTACTGATGTCTGATTCGGTAACAGATGAAGTCTGCATTACAGAGCTTGTAAAACCGCTTTCGCTTGACGAAACGCCTGCAAGATGGGCTCATGAAGCGATTGAACTGTCAAAAACTAAGCGCAAAGATTATTATGAAGAACTCTATTCTTCCGGTTGGGATTTGAAAAGTGTATCAAAATCCCTTTCCGACTACTATTTAGCAAGGTGAATTGATGAATATTAAAAGCATCTATGAATTATGGTCCTGGTCATGTGCTATAAGATACAATGACAATGAGGATATTTCTATTATTGATGATAAGGAAAGCGCCTTTACGATAATCCCTAATTCAAAGAAGTATTGGTGTGCTGACCCGTTTTTGTTTAAAAAGGACGGACAGTTGTACCTGTTCTTTGAAGCGTATGATATTTTAAGAAGAAAGGGGCTTCTCGGATACAGAACAATTGATAGCGGAAGCTTCGGCGAAATAAAAATAATCTATGAAGCTGATTCACACCTTTCGTTTCCGCACATTT
>CAMNAP010000033.1 GCA_946531445.1 uncultured Clostridia bacterium | reverse complement strand
TTTTTATATATCGTGTCTGCTCTTTATTTTCAGTCTTTCCATAGCTCTTGAAAGGTCCATTTGCGATTGATGGTATTCAAAAATAGAGTGCTGCTGTCTTAGCATTTCCTGAGCTCTTTCCTTAGCCTCCTCGGCTCTTGCCCTGTCGATTTCCTCAGGGCGCTGACACGATATACAAACAACGTTAGCAGTATTATCGAAAAACTCAACAAAACCGCTTCCGATAAATGCGTATATCTCTTCGCCGTCAGCAGGCGTAATTTTCATCTCGCCGAATTCAATCGGCGCAACAACGTTCTCGTGGTGGGCAAGAAAGCCCTTGAGTCCGTCCTCTGCAATGGGAAGCACAAGCTGTTTACACTCCCCCTCAAAGAAAATTCGCCTTGACGAAACAACCTTAAGATAAAATGTATTCATAGCCTCACCTCTTATAAGGTCTTAGCCTTTTCAAAAGCGTCCTCAATAGTTCCAACGTTAAAGAACGCCGCCTCGGGAAGCTCGTCTGCTTCGCCGTCAATAATCGCCTTGAAGCCCTTAACGGATTCTTTGAGCGGGACGTATTTTCCGTCAAGTCCCGTAAACTGCTCGGCAACGTGGAACGGCTGGCTGAGGAATTTCTCAAGTCTTCTCGCTCTGTGTACGGCAAGCTTATCCTCGTCAGACAGCTCCTCCATACCGAGAATTGCGATAATATCCTGAAGCTCCTTGTATTTCTGAAGGTATTCCTGAACCTTTCTCGCAACGTTGTAATGCTCCTCGCCAACTATGTCCGCCTCAAGAATTCTTGAGTTACTCTCAAGCGGGTCAACTGCGGGGTAAATACCCTTTTCAACAATCTTACGCGAAAGAACGGTAGTAGCATCAAGGTGTGCAAACGTTGTAGCAGGCGCGGGGTCGGTGAGGTCGTCGGCAGGTACATATACCGCCTGAACAGACGTAATTGAGCCGTTTTTAGTAGATGTAATTCTCTCCTGAAGCTCGCCGAGGTCAGTTGCAAGCGTCGGCTGATAACCAACTGCGGACGGAATACGTCCGAGAAGTGAAGAAACCTCGCTTCCCGCCTGAATAAATCTGAAAATATTATCAATGAATAAAAGCACGTCCTGATGCTCAACATCACGGAAATATTCAGCCATCGTAAGTCCCGTTTCGGCAACTCGCATACGTGCTCCGGGCGGCTCGTTCATCTGACCGAAAACAAGCGCAGTCTTGCTTAGAACTCCGCTTTCCTTCATCTCGTTCCAAAGGTCGTTACCCTCTCTTGAACGCTCGCCTACTCCCGTAAAAATTGAGTAGCCGCCGTGCTGGGTTGCAACGTTTGTAATAAGCTCCTGAATAAGAACCGTCTTACCAACGCCTGCGCCGCCGAAAAGGCCTATTTTACCGCCCTTCTGATACGGCGTTAAAAGGTCTATAACCTTAATTCCCGTCTCAAGAATTTCAACCTCGCTTGACTGCTCGTCAAAAGCGGGAGGCTTTCTGTGAATAGACCAGTGCTCTGTGTTATCAAGCTTTTCAAGGTCGTCAATAGTTTCGCCTATTACGTTGAAAAGTCTGCCGAGAGTCTTTTCGCCGATAGGAACCTTAATTGAATCGCCTGTTGAAAGCACCTGCATATCCTTATAAAGCCCGTCAGACGCCGCAAGCATAATACAGCGAACGGTCTTGTTTCCTATATGTTGCGCAACCTCCATAACGGCTTTCTTTGAATTCACCGTTACCTCAAGCGCGTCTTTAATTCTGGGAAGACTGTCGTCAAATTTTACGTCAACAACAGGTCCCATAACCTGTACAATTTTTCCGTAACTCATATCAGTCACCATTCGTTAATTTCTGTTTTTATGAGAGCCGCCTACAATCTCGGTAATCTCCTGGGTAATAGAGGCCTGACGAACTCTGTTATATGCTATTGAAAGCTCTTTAATCATATCGTTTGCGCTGTCGGTTGCCGTCTGCATAGCAAGCATACGCGCGTTGTGCTCGCTGCAGAACGATTCAACAAGCGCTCCGTAAACGAAGCCCGTAACATAGTCGGGTACGATATGCTCAAACACCGTTTCAGCGTCGGGAAGGAAGGTCGCCTCATTATAGTGGTCAACAAGGTGGTTGTCGTGCATTTCAATTTTTTCCGCCTTAAGCGGAAGAATTTTTTTACACACAGCCTCAATTTTAAGCGAATTCACAACCTGCGTATAGATAACGTAAACGTCGTCAATCTTCTCCTCCTCAAAAAGCTCAACAAGTCTTCTTGCAATGTGTCTCGCTCTGTTCATAGTGGGATTCTGCGCCGTGTACTTAAAATTGATGTCAACGGGAATTCCCTTCTTCTCAAAGTAATGCCGTCCAAGCTGGCCTACAACGAAAAGCATATCGGGACCGTCCTCAGATATTTTCTTTTCAGCGAGCTTAAAAACGTTGTGGTTATAAGCTCCCGCCAAGCCCTTGTCCGCTGTGATAACAAGATAACCCGCCGTTCTGTGCATAAAATCCTTGTGCTTTCTTTTGTCAAAATACTTTGTACCCGCATCGGGAACAGCGTCAAGCATTTTAGCAAGCGAATCCTGTATCAGTTCAAAATACGGCTCGGTGTTTTTTAAATCACGTTTAGCCTTCTGAAGCTTTGATGAGGACACCATATACATCGCGCTTGTGATTTTCATAGTGTCCTTTATAGACTTCATACGGCCTTGTATTTCTCTTGCGTTAGCCATAAAAATGTCCTAATTAGATTTGATTATTGTTAAACATATCAATCGCGTAAAGAATCTTCTCTCTGAGATTAGAGTCAAGAGTCTTTTCCCTGTTAATCTCGTTTACAATGTCGGAGTGCATATCGTCAAAGTATTCAAGCAGCTCCGCCTGATAGCTCTTAAGCTTACCTTTATCTATGTCAATAAACTTCTTACCGATAGCGCCAACAAGCGTAATAACCTGCTGAGCGAGGTTAAGCGGCTTACCGAGAGGCTGTTTAAGAAGCTCCATAAGTCCTGCGCCGTACTTGAGCTGAGCCTTTGTGTCCTCGTCAAGGTCAGACGCAAACTGAGTGAATACCTCCATCTCCCTGTACTGCGCAAGGTCAACTCTCAGCGAGCCCGAAGCCTTTTTCATAGCCTTCGTCTGCGCCGCGCCGCCTACACGGGAAACGGAAAGTCCTACGTTAACGGCAGGTCTCTGTCCACTGAAGAATAAGTCAGCCTCAAGATAAATCTGTCCGTCAGTAATGGAAATTACGTTTGTCGGAATATACGCCGAAACGTCGCCCGCCTGAGTTTCAATAATCGGAAGCGCAGTAATTGAGCCGCCGCCGAGCTCAGGCGTAAGCCTGCTCGAACGCTCAAGCAAACGTGAATGAAGATAGAATACATCTCCGGGGTAAGCCTCACGTCCGGGAGGTCTTTCAAGAAGCAGCGAAATTGCACGGTACGCAACAGCGTGCTTGCTTAAATCGTCGTATACAATAAGGCAGTCCTTACCCTTATACATAAAGTATTCAGCAATAGCAGTAGCCGAATACGGCGAAATATACTGAAGCGAGGAGGCGTCGGACGCAGTTGAACAAACAACAATCGTGTAGTCCATTGCACCGTGCTTTTTAAGGTCGCCTACAAGCTTTGCAACGGTTGAAGCCTTCTGTCCTATTGCGTTGTAAATACAGATACAGTCCTTGCCCTTCTGGTTAACAATTGTATCAAGCGCAATAGAGGTTTTGCCCGTCTGTCTGTCGCCGATAATAAGCTCTCTCTGTCCCCTGCCTATCGGGAACATTGAGTCAATTGCAAGAATACCTGTCTCAAGCGGCTTTGAAACGCTCTTTCTGTCAACTATTGAAGGAGCGCTCTGCTCAACAAGGCGGTAATCGTCAGCCGCAATCTCGCCCCTGCCGTCAATCGGCTCGCCGAGTGCATTAACAACTCTGCCTATAAACGCGTCACCTACGGGCACACCCGCCATCTTGTAGCTTCTTTTAACTCTTGAGCCCTCGTTGATGTCGCTGTCCGCGCCGAAAATAATACAGCCTACGGTGTTCTTCTTGATATCCTGAACCATGCCCTTTACGCCTGATTCAAAAATAACAATCTCGCCGTACATAACGGAGTCAAGTCCGTGTATTACAGCAATTCCGTCGCCCACGCTGATAACAGTGCCTATTTCGTCGCCCGCTGTCGCAAACTCATATTCCTTAATATCCTCTTTAAGAATGGATATAATTCCGCTCGCGTCAACGTCAGCGTTCTTCTTAGCGTTTTCGCTTACACTCTGCTTTATTTTTTCAAGCTTTGTTTTAAGGCTTCTGTCGTAGAGCTTGCCGCCTGCCTGAATAATAAAGCCGCCGATAATAGATTCGTCCTTAACTATTTCAAGCTTAACCTCAGCTGCTCCGGTTTCCTTTAAAACAAATTTTTTGAGTCCCTCCTGCTGCTTCTCGTCAGGCTCTGTAACGCAGATAACCTGCGCCGTAATAATACTGCTCTGTCTGTCAAGCTCGTCAAGATAAGCCTGCGCAATTTCGTCAAACGAAAAACACATACTGTCGTCGCTGATTCTGAGCACAGCTTCCCTGACCGAAGGAGGAAACAGCTCGTTTATAGCCGCCTCTCTTTCAGCAGATGGTATAGAAGGGTTGTCAAGGATTTCAACAACCTCTTTTGTTGAATTAAATATTGCCTTGGTCTTATCAATATCGCCTGCACCAACGTTTGATTTTAAGAGCAGCGCGATATACTCATCAATGTTTTTAGCCATTATTCATCACTACTCTCGTTTAAAAATTCATCAAATATTGCGCTGTCGGTGTCAGCGGAAACGCTTTTGCCTACAACCTTTTCAGCCGCCTGCATAGCAAGAGACGCAATCTCTTCCTTTGAAGCCTTTCTCGCCGCCGCAATTTCCTCGTCAATCTCGCGCTGAGCCTGAGCCTTAAGCTCATTTGCGTCCTCGTCAGCTCTTGTGAGGATTTTGTCATATTCAACCTTAGCGCTGTCGCGGGCGTCGTCGATTATTCTCTGACCCTCAGCCTTGTAATCGGAAATTTTACTCTCGTAATCCTTAAGCTTTTCGTCAGCCTCTCTGTTTGTATCCTCAGCCTCTTTAAACTGCTTGTCAAGAAGCTCGCGCCTTGCGTCTAAAACCTTCTTGATTCTTCCGAAAAGGAACTTTTTCATAAGAAGATAGAATACAATAAGGTTAATTAGAGTAAAAACCGTATTCCAGTCAAATTTTAACATTTTGCTGTTTCCTTTCAGAATCTTTATTTAAACATAAAGATAATAAGAATACTTACAATAAGTCCGTAAATAGCGGTTGCCTCGGCAAGCGCACATCCAAGAAGAAGCGATGTCTGAATCTTACCCGAAGCCTCAGGCTGACGTGCAATTCCCTCAACAGCCTTAGATGTTGCTATACCGATACCGATACCTGCGCCTAAACCTACTAATACTGCAATAGCAGCGCCGATAGCAATAAGTCCCATAATTATATCTCCTTTAAAATTATTTATATATTTTTAAGCCTTAGCTTTTTTACGTTTTTTCTTCTTTTTCCTTTTTTCCTGCTTTTCAGGCTCAGCTATTCCCTCTTCAATGTAAAGCGCAGTAAGGAATACAAAAATATACGCCTGCAGCAGTCCGTCAAATATATCAAAATACAAGCTGAATATTACGGGAGCAATAGTGTTTCGCGTAACAATTTTTATAAGCTCCATAATTGTAAACGCCGCAAGCACATTACCGAAAAGTCGCATAGCAAGCGAAAGCGGCTTTGTAAACACCTCAAGTATGTTAATCGGCGTAATAATCCATATTGGCTGCGCAAACGCCTTAATCCGCCCTTTAAAGCCCTTTGCCTTAAACGTTGCAAGCTCAACAACAAAAATGCTCGTAAGCGCCATAATTGTCGTAACCTGCATACTCTTTGTAGGGGGCTTGAGCGAACCTAAAAACGTCGGGCTGAATATGCCTATTATGTTTGAAATGCCGATAAACAGCGCCATACTCATTAGCCACGGAATAAACCCGTATCCCTTTTCGCCGATGAGCCCCTTAAAGAAGCCCTCGCCCTTTTCATATATAAGCTCAAGGAACGCCTGCCTTTTTGTAATAGGGCCCTGTACCTTAAGGTTTCTTGTAAGTATAATCGCAAGCACCGTCATAACCGCAATTATTATCCACGAAACAACCGTGCTCTCATCAACCGAAACCGTAACCCCGAAAAGCTTAAAAGAGAACACCTCTTCAATTTCAAGCTCGTGGGCAATTTCCTTGCCGAGGTCAAGCTTCATCAGTATTGGAGAAAATGTCATAAGACGCCTCCGTTCTTAATTATAATAAATATAGATATACTTCTGTCTATTCCCTTATTATAGCACCAGTAAATTTTTTTTCAATACAAAAATTAAACAAATTTTCCCTTAAAGTTTTATACATTTTGTAACTAATTAATATACAAATCGTATAAAAATTAATAGTTTACATCTACCCTGAAATATTATATAATATTATGCAATAAAATATAAGGAGACGCAAAAATGGCAAAACAGCAAAAAATGGTTGACGCTATTACTTCTATGGATGAAGACTTTGCTAAATGGTACACCGACGTGTGCAAAAAGGCAGAGCTCATTGAATACACAAGTGTAAAGGGCTGTATGGTTATACGCCCGTACGGCTACGCAATATGGGAAAATATTCAGCGAATTCTTGACGGTATGTTCAAGGAAACAGGGCACGAAAACGTATGTATGCCTATGTTTATCCCCGAATCGCTTCTCCAGAAGGAAAAGGACCACGTTGAGGGCTTCGCTCCCGAATGTGCGTGGGTAACCTACGGCGGCTCGGAAAAGCTTGAGGAACGCCTTTGCGTTCGTCCGACCTCTGAAACGCTTTTCTGCGAGCACTTCAAAAACGTAGTTCACTCCCACAGAGATTTACCTAAGCTTTACAATCAGTGGGTTTCCGTTGTCCGCTGGGAAAAGACAACGCGCCCCTTCCTCCGCTCAAGAGAATTTCTCTGGCAGGAGGGACACACGCTTCACGCAACAGCAGAAGAGGCTATTGAAGAAACCGAAAGAATGCTTAACGTGTATACTGAATTCTGTCAGAAATATCTCGCAATCCCCGTTGTTCAGGGCCAAAAGACAGAAAGCGATAAGTTTGCAGGCGCAGAGCGTACATATTGTATTGAGGCGCTTATGCACGACGGAAAGGCGCTTCAGGCAGGAACAAGCCATTATTTCGGCGACGGCTTTGCAAGAGCGTTTGACATTCAGTTCTCAAATAAAGAGAATAAACTCACCTATCCCCACCAGACCTCGTGGGGTATGACAACGCGTCTTATCGGCGCAATTATTATGACTCACGGCGACGATAACGGTCTCGTTCTTCCGCCTGCAGTCGCTCCGATTCAGGCAATGGTTATCCCGATTGCTCAGCATAAAGAGGGCGTGCTTGATAAAGCTAACGAGCTTTGCGACAGACTTAAGAAGGTCTGCAGAGCAAAAATTGACGATTCCGACCAGTCACCCGGCTGGAAATTCGCAGAGTACGAAATGAAGGGCGTTCCCGTAAGAGTGGAAATCGGTCCCAAGGATATTGAAAACAATCAGTGCGTTGTTGTAACAAGACACAACAGAGAAAAAACCTTTGTATCTCTTGACAATATTGAGGAGGTTATCCTCGAGAAGCTTCAGGAGGTTAACGACGGTATTTATGCCGCCGCTCTTGAAAACAGAGAGAGAAGAACCTATGTTGCAAAAACTCTTGACGACATCACTAAAGCCCTTGAAGAAAACGGCGACGGCTTCGTTAAGGCAATGTGGTGCGGAAACGAGGAATGTGAAGACAAGGTTAAGGAAATCACAGGCGTAGGCTCGCGCTGTATTCCGTTTGAGCAGGAAAACCTAAGCGATACCTGCGTATGCTGCGGCAAGCCTGCAAAAACAATGCTCTACTGGGGCAAGGCGTATTAATCAAACAATATTTTTTCGGAGGAATTTACATATGGCAATTTTAGTTACTGGCGGTCTCGGTTACATCGGCTCCCACACCTGCGTTGAGCTTATGAATTCAGGCGCAGAAATCGTTGTTGTAGACAATCTTTACAACTGCAAAAAATCGTCTTACGACAGAATCAAGGCGCTTGTAGGACGTGATTTTCCGTTTTACGAGTGTGACATAAGAGACGCCGCAGGACTACAGAAGGTATTTGACAGAGAGGATATAGACAGCGTTATACATTTCGCAGGCCTTAAGGCCGTTGGCGAAAGCTGTGAAAAGCCGCTTGAATATTTTGATAACAACGTAACGGGAACTCTCGTTCTCCTTGACGTTATGAGAAAGAACGGCTGTAAAAAGATAGTTTTCTCATCCTCTGCAACCGTTTACGGAATGAAAAACGTATCCCCTCTTACCGAGGATATGGAAGTCGGCGGAGTAACAAATCCGTACGGCAGAACAAAATATATTATCGAATGTATGCTTAAGGACATCTCCGCTTCCGACAGCGAGTGGAGCGTATGCCTTCTGCGTTACTTCAACCCAATCGGTGCCCACAAGAGCGGAACAATGGGCGAGGACCCCAACGGAATCCCGAATAATCTTATGCCCTATATCACTCAGGTTGCAATCGGCAAAAGAAAAGAGCTCGGCGTTTTCGGAAACGACTACGCAACACCCGACGGAACGGGTATCCGCGATTATATCCACGTTGTTGACCTCGCTCTCGGCCACGTTAAGGCTGTTGAAAAGGTAAGAAAGGATAACGGACTCTTTATCTACAATCTCGGTACAGGCGTCGGCTACAGCGTGCTTGACGTTGTTAAGGCGTTCGAAAAGGCAAGCGGAGTTAAAATCCCCTATTCAATCAAGCCAAGACGTGCAGGCGATATAGCAATCTGCTACAGCGACCCGCATAAAGCGTTCAAAGAGCTCGGCTGGAAAGCCGAAAGAGGCCTTGAGGAAATGTGCGAGGACTCCTGGCGCTGGCAGAGCAACAACCCCAACGGCTACCCCGATTAATAAATCATAATTATTTCATTAAAAAAGAGGTGTCACCGACACCTCTTTTTGTTATGCGTTTATTTAGTTTTCTTGCTCTTTACAACCGACCAAGCGCCGTAAATCTTAACGCCGTTAATCGTAATGTATGAGCGAACGCGTACATAGTACTTTTTCTTTTTCTTAAGCTTGGTTGCCTTGTAAGAGCCAATGCCGGTAACGTATACAGACTTAGCTTTCTTTGTAAAGTTCTTGTTAAGCGCATACTGAACCTGATAGCCCGAAACGTTAGCCTGAGTGCCCCACTTAATCGTGAGCGCCTTCTTGCCTGCCTTCGGATTCTTTATTGCAACTTTCTTAGGTCTGATAACAAACGTCTGGCTTACGCTTCCCTTAAAGAAGCCCTTGCCCTCAATTTTAGCCGTAGCCGTACCAACGTTTATGTTTTTAGTATACGTAACAGTAAAATCTGTGTTGTAAACAAGCTTTCTGCCCATATACGTAATAGTCGGCACAGGCTTGAGGCTCTTGCCCGAATACGTCTGCATAGCAATTTTTGATACAGTACATCTGCTCAGCGTATCCAGAATATTAAACGTCTTGTAAGCAACGCCCGTGTAGTTACCGGTACCTGTGATAACTACAGTAGCTTTTCCCGCTGTTGCATTGTTAAGGTAGCTTAAAGTGTAATCCCTGTTGTTGCTGAGCGTCTTTGTTCCAACCTTAACAGAAGGCTTCGGCTCAGCCACAGCAGTCCTGTCACTTAAAGTAAGGTCCTTTATATCTCCTACAACAGCCTCGTCAAGCGTAAGCGGAACAATCTTAAAGTTCACAACCTTAACCGAGCCCGCATATTCTGCTTTACCCGTAATTGTAATTGTGGCTGTTCCAACATTAGTGTTATCGGTATACTTAAATGAATACTTAGCACTGTCAAGGCTTGAGCCGTTAACATAGAGTTTCATATCAGGGAAGGTTATCGCTGTTCCTTTATATTCAATCTCGCTGTCAACACCCTCAACAACAGCGTCTGCAATGTTATTTCTTACAGTAAACGTAATAGTCTTTGTAACCGAGCCGCTGATTGATGAGAAATTAATCTTTGTAGCCGTTACGCCGTATGATAAGCCTTTAATTGAATACGTAATTCCTTCTTCATCCTCAGATGTTTTAGATGTAACATTTACATATTCTCCGCCCTGAGTGATTGTCATAGTCGGCGGGTCAGCAGTTTTATCATTGCTGGCGGTACTTGTTTTAACTGTAAAATCAAGCGTGCTTCCAATAGGAATGTTAATTGATGAAGCGGCGTCCTTGCCTGTGCTTTCGTCAGTTATCTTAATGCTTGTTGCAACGTCCTTAAGCTTAAGCATAATAAGGTCGTACGGGTCGTCAGCCTGCGGCGCTGTTACATTGGTAGTAGCAGTACAAGTTATAGAAACTATACCCGTCTTAAGCGGTGTAACATCATAAGAAGTCTCGCTGTTCTTAGTGTACCTGATATAGCCAGCCTCTGCAGCCTCTTCAAAGCTGAGACCAACGCCGTTATCATATGTAACTCTCCAAAGCAGAGCGTCGTTTGAAGTTTCGCCGCTGTTGCTCTGAACGTCTGCAGTAACCGTAAACGGTAAAAGCTTAGTTGTGTTAAAATCAGTATAAACCGTATACGAGCCGCTCTGCTCCTGAGATGCCGTCTGGCTCTTGCTTGAAGCACTGAGCTTAACGCTCTTGGCTCTTACAGCAGGAACAACGTTAAACGGTGTTCTCTGGCTGATTCCGGATTCCGTTGTCGCAATAACATCAACCGCTGTTTTTGAGTCAACCTCTTTTGCGGTTGCAACGCCTGTTGTCGGGTTGATTTCAAGTACGTCAGGCTTAGAGGTAGACCAGTAAATTGCGTCGTCAACAACAGTCGGATTTGTCGGTACAACAAACTGAGCAATATGACCTGAAGGAATGCTTGTAATACCGTCTGCCGTATTAATCGTTCCTAAGCTCTTAACGCCTATTTTAACGTCAATGTCAACAGATGCTATAGCCTCGGGGTTGTCGTTACTTCTTACCCATACAGTTGTTTCGCCCTTTGCAACAGCAGTAATAAGTCCTGTTGCACTGTCAACCTTAGCAACCTTGTCGTTAGACGAAGTATAGTAAATCAAATCAGTGTTATCAATCGGGCTGACGCTTACGCTGTTTGAAAGCGCGTATGTGCTCTTAGCTGTTGAAGCGTTAGTATAAAGTGTAATCTTGTCAAGCTTTTCCTCTGTTCTGTTTCCGTCCTCGTCAAGCTTGAAAATGTCAATTTTCTGAATAGGATATGCCTTGTTTACAGTAACGGCAATAATTGCCTTTCCGAGTTTATCACGAACAAGCTTTCCGTTATCGCAGGAATAGTTTTTACAAACAAGATAGTATGTACCTGCAACGTCTATATTGATTGCGCATTCGTTATTGCTTACGGAATAGTACTTATCAAGTGCTTTGTTGGTGAGTTCCCTATCCGTATAAAGAACGTATCTCATCTCGTCGTTTGACGCAGAGTTGCCCTTTGTAATGCTTATAGTAAAGCCCTTGCCTGCAACAGCGCTTACACCGGTCTGAACGTCTTCAGCACTGTCAACAGCTGAAAATTGGCTTGCCTTTGCTTCATTTTCATTTTTAATATTAAGCTTATAGCTCTCAAGCTCAACGCAGCACTGAACATTGTAATTTTTCGGCGTCTTACCGCTTAAGGTGCTGAAGCCGACTGTGCCCTTGCCCGTAGCGTCGTTTGCAAAAGTCATATGATAAGCGTTAACGCCATTATCCTCTACCGTACATTTTCCGTATGCAAAGCCCGAAGTTGCAACATTAATGCTGTCGTCGTTAACCTGCGGAGTCACGTCGCTTATGCTGAAATTCATATATTCGTTTGTAGATAATTTTTCAGCCATTCTGTCAACGTAAAGCGTATTGTTAGTATCGTCATAATACGCGTGGTCGTTGTTTTCAAAATTAACTGTGTATGCGTCAATCGGCTGAAGCGCTTCAACTGTAACAGATTTAGTCCTGTTGCCAAGCTTAGCGGTAATAGTAACCTCAGCGCCCTTAATGTCAGGCATAGTAAACGAAGCTGTTTCAGTAACAGTGTAGCCTTCGTCAGCGTTTGCCTTTGCCGCATAGTTATTTTTGCTTGTAATAGAAGCGTTACCTTCAGATGAATTTACGCTCCAGTTAAACGCAGTATTCCCCGTTGCTTCCTCTTTAGTAGCGTCAGTTATGCTTGCAACTACATCGTAGGACATTCCCGCAAAAAGGCTTGTTGTGTTAACCGTCAGCGTAAAGTTTGCGTCTGTGCCTTCAGCAAGCGCCATAATGGGCATAGAAGCCGCCATTAAAAGCGCGAGCGCCAACGCTGCAATACGTTTTAATGCTTTCATAAAAACACATCCTTTATAAATTATAATTAATTATATTTATACATAATATATTATAACAAATGTATTCCCCTTTTGCAATACAAAAAAGGAACAACCTCTCGGTTGTTCCTTTTAATTGATTTTTAGAATTCAGTTGAGCCTGAAACGCTGTTAGTTCCGTCTCCGAACGGGTCCTCTTCGTCGTCACCGTGGTCTCCGTACGAGCTGCTCTTAGTCAGCACATCAACAACGGTGAACCACTCAATTTCTGCCCACGGCTCTTCGTATTTTCTCTTAAACAATTCCATAGTCACGTATCCCCCTGTTTCTCCTTACGGTTGTGCAGAAGGTTCTGCTTCATAATAGTAAACTGTATTAAGGTCGCCGTATGCAACAGAGTGCATTACGTGAGACGTTCCGTCAGGCTCTTGATAAGTATAGTCAAACTTAATGTAGCTTCTGAACATTACAGGACCGTAATTTGACGGTTTATCGGAAAGTCCCATAGCGTAGAACCACTGATTACTTAATTCATCCTGTTTTCCAGGGCTTAAAGCATGTACATAAAGATTCTGAACAGAGCCGACGTTTTCAATAGTCATTACATCTTTATTGAGTGTGGTTCCGGGTCTTGTGTAAAGCGTACCGAATTCAGTTATTTCGTAGTCGCCATCGGAAGCTAAACCGCCGTCAACCGTTGCAGCAGAGTTCTGAACCCACTTGCTGCAAATACCCTGGCTGTCCACTCTTGCAGGGTCGGGACTTGTGAACGAATATACAAACGGAAGCTTGTAATCAAGTCTGAAAATCATTGCGTCGTCATTAATAGTAATTGTATTATCGCCCATCTTAACCTCATACCAGTGCTTTTCATTTTCGCCGGAGCCCGAGGTCCTTCTGACCATGCTGTATACTTCCATATTATATACAACGCTGAAGTCGTAAGTAGCCGTTCCGTCCTTAGCGTAAGCAATCGGAATGAACTTGTCGCCGTCGTGAATCACAAGAGCCCAGATGTTATTTACATCAGAAGATATCTTTACTCTCGTATCATACGGAACATCGGATTCAATCACAGTGCCGTCAAGCGTTACGTCGTAAACGTCGGTTGAGTCGTCGTACTTTTTCTGTACTATCGGGTCAAGCTTGAGGAATTCGTTGTAGCAGTAGCCCTCAAGGTCAGCAGCCGTGTACTGCGTGCCGATTGTAAGCTCAAATGTGCCTACCTTCCAGCCTGTAATTGAGTAAACGATTGTATCAGGAATTCTGTAATCAGTACCGTCAACAGTAATTGTGTTAAGGTCCTTAACCTTAATTGTTGAAGAGGTTGTACCCTTAAGCTCATATAAGCTTCTTCCCGTTACTGTACCAAGTCTGATTTCCTTATCTCCCTCAGCAGAAGCGTCAACAAAGTATGCATTAACCGTAATATCGCCCTGAACAAATACGTTTATTGTGTTGGAGAAGTTTGCTATTCTCTTATCCTTGCCACCTACTGTAACAACCCAACTGTCGCAAACGTGGTCGCCAAGCTCTGAATAAAGAGCCGCCGCGTCAAGCGTTACGTTAGTACCGTAATCATAGGTCGTAGTATTCGTTGCAACCTTAGTATTGTTCTTGAATACATTAAACGTAATATCGTGAGTATAAACGTTATCGCCCTCTTCGGTTGCGGTATTAATAGCTTCAAGAAGCGTAAACGTACCCGCGTCAATAATATCCTGCGGAGTAGCGCCCGGAGCGCCGGGAACTGTCTTAACCTGATTGTAAGAAACCTTACCTGCGTTAAGACCTGCTCTGTTCTTATACTGAGTAAGGTCAAGCATACTGTAAACTATACCAAGCTCGTCATATGCTTCCATATCGCCTGCTATAATCGTCTCGTGCGTATGGTCGTCAAGTTGATGCGAGTTATTTGCATAACACTGGAAGTAACCGTCGTGCGTTCCAACCTCTTCATAGCTGAAGATAAGCGGGTGAGATGAGTTAGCAAACAGATAAAGGTCATTAATCTTTGTGTTAAGAGTAGTAGCAAGCGTAGCTATATTAGAGCCTGTATAACCCTCTTTACCTGTAATAGTATTGTTATTATCTGCGTTAGCGATATCAGACATTGCCTGTCTTGCGGCGTCAACAGCGTCAAGGTATGCCTGCCAGTTTGCGTTCTTGATACAGCCCTGTTCAGCAGGAGCAGTCTCAATATTGTCAATAGCCGCTTTAAGCGCTGTGTAATCACCGTTAGCGGTGGTCTGAGTATCGGCTGTACCTGTCGGGGTGTTGCTCATAGTAGAAGCCGCGCCGCCCTCGCCGAAAAGCGCCTTGATGTCGTCGCCGCACTTCTTAACCGCAGCCTCCGTACCCGTTAAGCCGCCGTAGGAATACGTGCTGTCGCTGTATCTGTAGCCATTCGGATGGGTTGAAGCTTCGTATTGGTTCGGGTCAAGATTCGTTAAGCTGTCAAGCTGTGCAAGCCAGGTTGCAAGACCGCCCTCTTTATAATTAGTAACCGAGTAGCTGCCTGCGGTAAGATTAGGTTTAATAGCGTTAATCTTATCCTTGAGCGGCTTGTAGTTAATTACGTAAATCGGAGTTGTTGCCGTTGCCCACGCGCTGTCACTGCTTTCGTTATATGAGCTACCTATGTTACAGCCCCACGGGAGCAGATACTTTTTGAAGTAATCAGTAGAGAAACTGTCACCTGCACCGCTCGGAACGAAGCTCAT
>CAMNAP010000032.1 GCA_946531445.1 uncultured Clostridia bacterium | reverse complement strand
ATTGCGAAAAAGAGGCGATTTTAGAGCTAACTATATTTATTTAGGGTGCCCCTTGCGTCCTTTCTATTTGATAATTTCAATACTTCTGTCAAGTATTGAATTCATTTTTGCAATTGCCGTTCCGTAATTCGTGAACGGTATTTTTTGTGTTTCGGCTGTTTTCATTCTGTTTTGCATTTCTGCGTCATTGAGCATACAGCCGCCGCAGTGGACTACTAAATCGTAATCGGTAAGGTCACCCGGGAAGCCGTGACCTGATGTAAAGTCAAAGTTAAGCTCTTTTCCCGTATATGCTTTAAGCCAGCTTGGTAGCTTAACAGTTCCGATATCGTTACACTGTCTGTGGTGCGTACACCCTTCGCTTATAAGCACTCTTGCACCTTCGTTAAGAGCGTCAAGCGCCTGTGCGCCTTTAACGGCTGTGTTAAGAAAGCCTTTGTATCTCGCCATAAGAACAGAAAACGAGGTCAGCCTTATACTCTCGGGTACAAGCTTTGAAACTTTGCCGAAAACCTGAGAATCTGTAACAACAAGAGCAGGGGGCTTATTAAGATTATTAAGCGCTCCTTCAAGCTGCTCCGGCTGAACAACTGTTGCTGTTGCGCCTTTATCAATAATATCGCGGATTGCAAGCTGCTGAGGCATAATCATTCTGCCTTTCGGCGCCGACTCGTCAATCGGACATACAAGAATAACCGTGTCGCCGCTCTTAATAAAATCGGATACAAAGTGAATTTCCTTTCCGAGCGTTCCTGTAATTCTTGCTATTTCTTCCTTTAGCTTTTCTATGCCTTCGCCCGTAACCGTGCTTACGTAAAGCTTGCCCTCTTTACTGCCCGTAATGTCGCTTTTGTTGTGCACAATGAGGTATGGGATATCTCTGTTTTTTATAAGCTTCAGCAATTCTAACTCGTCAGAATTCAGCTTCTCATTTTCAGTAACAAGAATTGCTACATTACAGCTTGAAAGAATCTTTCTTGCGCTTTCAACTCTCTTTTTGCCAAGCTCACCCTCGTCGTCAAAGCCGGGAGTGTCAATTATAACTACAGCACCGACGGGAAGAAGTTCCATTGACTTTTTAACAGCGTCGGTTGTAGTTCCCTTTACGTCGCTTACAACAGACATATCCTGATTTGTAATTTTATTTACAAGGCTTGATTTACCTGCGTTTCTTATACCGAAAAAGCCGATATGGACTCTTTCGGAAGCAGGTGTAGAATTAAGTCCCATATAATTTTCTCCTTTTGGGCTCCCTTATGTTAAGGGAGCTGTCAGCCGTAGGATGACTGGGGGTTTGTTAAAATCTGAAATCGCGAATACCGTTTTCAATTTTAACAAGGCGTTCTCTTACTATTTCCCGAACCTTTTCCTTCGGTATGTTTCCGATTTCCTTTTCAATCATCTTTTCGCCTATTTCTCTTGTGTCATCGCTTGCATAGTCAATGAGAAATTCCTTAAGCGTCATAAGAGCGTTAGGATGACAGCAGTTTTGAATCTGTCCCGATTTGCAAAGACTCATAAAGCGGTCTCCGGTTCTTCCCTCGCGGTAGCATGCAGTACAGAAGGAGGGAATGTAATCCGTTCTCATCAGCCAGTTTACAACCTCGTCAAGTGTTCTGTTGTCAGAAACATCAAACTGCTCTGTGTCGTGCGGTCTTTCAGCCTCTGTATAACCGCCTACAGACGTTCTTGAGCCGCCGCTAATCTGACTTACGCCGAGACGGATAATCTTTTCTCTTACCTCGGGAGTTTCTCTTGTAGATATAATCATTCCCGTATAAGGAACTGCAATTCTGATACAAGCCGCGATTTTACAGAACATCTCGTCTGAAAGTGAATTGTCAAATTCATCGGGGTCAATGTCATCTGCGGGCTTTACTCTCGGTACGCTTATGGTGTGCGGGCCAACGCCGTGAACAGCCTCAAGATGTTCAGCGTGCATAAGAAGTCCTGCAAACTCATATGCATAATTATCAAGTCCGAAAAGCACTCCGATTCCTACGTCGTCAATTCCGCCCTCCATTGCTCTGTCCATAGCTTCTGTGTGATAATCGTAATTATGCTTCGGACCTGTTGGGTGAAGAATTTCATAGTTCTTTTTATTATATGTTTCCTGGAATAAAATATATGTTCCTATTCCGGCATCCTTTAGCTTTTTGTAGTTCTCAACAGTAGTTGCGGCAATATTTACGTTAACTCGTCTTATAGCGCCGTTTTTGTGTTTAATTGAGTAGATTGTTTTTATACACTCAAGTATATATTCAATCGGGTTGTTAACGGGGTCCTCTCCCGCTTCAATAGCAAGGCGCTTGTGTCCCATATCCTGAAGCGCTATAACCTCCTTTGCAACCTCTTCCTGAGTAAGCTTCTTTCTCGGAATGTGCTTGTTTTTTGCGTGATACGGGCAGTACAGACAGCCGTTTACACAGTAGTTTGAGAGGTAAAGGGGAGCAAAGAGAACTATTCTGTTCCCGTAAAAGTCCTTTTTAATCTGCTCTGCAAGGTCGTATATTTCTTTGATTTTATCTTCGTTTTCACAAGCGAGCAGTACGCTTGCTTCTCTGTGTGAAAGACCTTTTCTCAGCTTTGCTTTTTCAAGAATCTCATTAATTAATTCAATGTTGTTTTTGTTGTCATTTGCATATTTAATTGTTTCAAGGATTTCCTCATTATTGATGAATTCCTCTGCCTTCATTGATTTTACATCATACTTCATTTTTATAATCACCTCTGTCATTAACTATTTCGCACCCCGTTGTCTCTACTCTTTTTGAAAGACAGCTTATGCACTGTGCAGCTTCGTCGCCGGTACAGATTTTATTGTCGTAGAGCATATATTTTTTTCTCACTTCGGAAGGGGAAAGGTTTGGCATTAATACGTTTGCACCGGCTTCAATTCCCATTTCGCGCCCTAAGGGATGAATTGTTCCGAGCGCCGTTGTTGCAGGAAGCAGTACGTTTGGCAGCGTAAGCCGTATGAGCGACAGCATAAATAATGTAAGCTCCGCAGTGCCGCATTCAAAGTCTTTAAACGGCGTGTCGCTGTGAGCTATAAAAGGTCCTATACCAACCATATGAGGCTGTAATTCTTTAAGAAAAATCAGCTCGCTTGCTAAATCCGCTTCGCTCTGATAAGGCGAGCCTACCATAAATCCTGCGCCTGTCTGATATCCAAGCTCTTTCAGTTCTCTCAGACACTTCATTCTTCTCTCAAAGCTCATCTCTTTAGGGTGAAGCTTTTCGTAGTGCTCCTTGTTGCAGGTTTCGTGCCGAAGTAAATATCTGTCCGCTCCTGCCTCCTTAAGAGCTTTATAGCTTTCATATGAGCGCTCGCCGAGTGAAAGCGTTACGGCGCAATCGGGGTATTTTTCTTTTATACTTCTTATAACGCCGCAAAGAAGCTCATCTGTGTAATAAGCGTCCTCTCCGCCCTGAAGTACAAACGTGCGGAATCCGAGCTTATATCCGTTATCGGCACATATTAATATGTCATCTGCGCTTAGTCTGTAACGCTGACAGTTTTTGTTGCTATGTCTTATACCGCAATAATAACAGTCGTTCTTACAGTAGCTTGAAAGCTCAATAAGACCGCGAATATAGACCTTTTTACCGTAGTGTTTATCGCGTACTGCCGCCGCTCGCTGAACGGCGTATTCTCTTATTTTATCTCTGTTTTTTATTAAAATGAGATATTCATTAAAGCTGAGCCTTTGCTCGCGCTCTAATTTGTCAATCAATTCTTTATACATTTGAAAATGCAGCCTTCGACGATACGCCGTCAAGCTTTCCTATCTTTCCGCAAAGTGTGTTTATTGCATTTTGTTCAGCGTCAATTACAACCGTAATGCAGTTTACGTTTTTCTCTTTGTAGGGGATACCCATTCTTCCAATAATATTTTCTCCGTATTCAGAGAGAATTGCATTGAGTTTTTCAACGCTATCAAGGTTTTCAACTATAATTCCTATTACTGCTACTCTTGTGTTCATAATAACCTCCAAAAATATAAGGCGCACCCAAAAGGACGCGCCTGAATAAACTGTTGCGTACTTTCGGTCAGAAGCTCTTTCCGTTAGTGGCATAATTATAGCATATAAAATAAAAAATTTCAATATAAATTAATCTGTAATTCTTATTTCAAATGTATTTTTGTCAGCCCATTCAAAGTTTTCCTTGCCTGCGCCGATTTCAAAGTTATATTTAACAATACCGAGGTCAACCTTGCTCTCAGGTCCGAAGCCTGCCTTAACCTTAACTCTGTTGCTTATTCCGTCAAGGTTAATAGTAAACTTCTGCTGATTTGTAGCTGTTGGAGCAAGGAGTGCAAATTCAACGCCTCTCTTAAACCAAAGCGGTGCAGACTGGATATCGTAGCAGACATCTTCGGGGCTCTTTGACTTTCTTTCCTTGCCCTGATTAGCACCGTAGCCGATTGCGATAACTACAGTAAGCTTTTCATCCTTTTCAACGCTAAAAGCTCCCGGAATCTTTTTGTAAGACATCGCAACCCAGCAGGTGTTAAGTCCCATCATCTGAGCGGCAATAACTATCTTCTGTCCCCAGTAGCCGCATTTTTCGTCAAGTCTCGGCTGCTTTTTACCTACAAGAACAATGTAGTTGTTTGCGTTTTCAAAGTGGCCGTATTTTGCAAGCTTAGACTGAAATGCTTTAGGCTCGTCGCAAACAAGCTGGATGTGAAGACCGCTTTCCTTATTGCATTCGTCAATAAGACTGATAAGAGCTTCTTTGTCTTTTTCCTCAAGGGGCTTGTCAAGATACTGCCTTACAGAATGACGCTCCTTAATTGCCTCATAAATATCCATAGTATCATCTCCAAATTCTGCAGGGCAATCAGATGACTGCCCTGCGATAGTTATTATAAGATTATTTGAACTTCTTTCTTGCAGTGTAAGAAGTGTGGAGGTCGTGATGTGCCTTATGTCCGCCAAAACCGTCCTTGTACCAATCCTTATAGAGAGTCTTGATAACAGGGGATTCGTGGCTCATTCTGAGCGGCATATCCTTATCCTGGTCATAGAGAGCCTTAGCGCGAACTGCCTTAAGGTCAACAGTATCGCGAACATACTGAGGCTGAATTGGCTGTCCGCCGCCGTTTACACAACCGCCGGGACATCCCATAATCTCAATAAACGTCCATCCCTCAGGATTTCCTGCAGCAAGCTTGTCCATAACCTCTTTTGCAGCTGCAGCGCCTGAAGCAACACAAAGCTTGATGTCGCTTCCTGCAAGGTTAACTGTAGCTTCCTTAATTCTGTCTGTGCCTCTTACTGCCTCAAGCTCAATTGCTTCGTTTGAGCCGTTAAGCCAAGCATTAGCAGTACGAACAGCAGCTTCCATAACGCCGCCGGTTGCGCCGAATATTACTGCTGCACCGGTGTCGTCGCCGAGAGGCGAGTCAAATTCTTCGTCAGGAAGAAGTGCAAAGTTTGTACCGAGTCTGTCAAACATTCTTGCAGCCTCTCTTGTTGTAAGGGCAACGTCAACATCAGGATAGCCTGAAGCGTTCTGGTCGTCTCTTGTAATCTCAAACTTTTTAGCTGTACAAGGCATTACTGACACTACAAAAATGTCCTTCGGATTAAGTCCCATCTTCTCAGCGTAGTAAGTCTTGATTACTGCGCCTGCCATCTGCTGAGGTGATTTACAGCTTGAGAGGTGAGAGAGAAGGTCAGGATAATAGAATTCGCAGAATTTAACCCAACCGGGTGAACACGAGGTAATCATCGGAAGCGTTCCGCCGTTCTTGATTCTGTCAACAAGCTCGTTTGCCTCTTCAACGATTGTAAGGTCAGCGCCGAAGTCGGTGTCAAATACCTTGTCAAAGCCGAGACGTCTTAAGCCTGCAACCATCTTACCCTCAACGTTCGTTCCGATTGGCATACCGAAGCATTCGCCGATAGTTGCGCGGATTGAAGGCGCTGTCTGAACTACAACATACTTGTCGGGGTCAGCAAGCGCGTCCCAAACCTTGTCAGTATCATCTCTTTCGGTAAGAGCGCCTGTCGGACAAACTGCAGTACACTGACCGCAGGAGATACAAGGAGTATCGTTAAGCGAACGGTTGAATGCCTGACCGATTGATGTGTCAAAGCCTCTGTCATTAGGTCCGATAACTGCAACAAACTGCTCCTTGCAGGCAGCAACACAGCGACGGCAGAGGATACATTTATTATTATCGCGAACAAGGTGAGGTGTGCTGAGGTCAAGCTCATACTTCGGTCTGTCACCGCTAAAGCCTGACTGGTCTACACCGTAGTCGCGGCAGAGCTTCTGGAGCTCACAGTTTGTAGAACGCTTACATGAAAGACAGCTCTTATCGTGAACTGAAAGAATGAGCTCAAGAGTAGTCTTTCTTGCTTTCTGAATAGTTTCAGTGTTGGTCTTGACCTCCATACCCTCTGAAACGGGGTATACGCAGGCTGTTACCTGACGGAAGCCTCTTCCCTCATTAGCCTCAACAATACATATACGGCATGCGCCTATTTCGTTCTTTTCTTTCATAAAGCAAAGTGTCGGAATTTCTATTCCTATTTTGCGTGCAGCTTCTAAGATAGTAGAGCCGTTAGGAACACTGACATCTATGCCGTTAATTTTTAAGTTAACCATATTTTCCATAATCCTTAGACTCCTTTCTTATTTCTTGCTGATAGCCTTAAACTTACAGTTATTCATACAAGCTCCGCACTTAATACACTTTGACGGGTCAATTTTGTAAGAAGGAAGCTTATGTCCCGGTGCAGTGTAAACAGTCTTATGAATTGTTTCAACAGGGCAGTTTCTTGCGCACTTGCCGCAGCCGATACATTTTTCTTTATCAATAACGAATGTAAGTAAGTCTTTACAAACGCCCGCAGGGCACTTCTTATCTCTTACGTGAGCCTCATACTCGTTTCTGAAGAATTTGAGTGTTGCAAGTACAGGGTTAGGAGCAGTCTGACCGAGGCCGCAGGCAGAGTTTGACTTAATGTAATAGCAAAGCTCTTCAAGCTTGTCAAGGTCTTCCATAGTACCGTTACCGCTTGTAATCTTTTCAAGCATTTCAAGAAGTCTCTTAGTACCAACACGGCAGGGAGTACACTTACCGCACGATTCATCAACTGTGAATTCAAGGAAGAATTTAGCTATATCAACCATACAGGTGTCCTCGTCCATTACGATAAGTCCGCCTGAACCCATCATACAGCCGATTGCAGTAAGGTTGTCGTAGTCAATTTCCGTGTCAATAAGCTTAGCAGGGATACATCCGCCTGAGGGACCGCCTGTCTGAGCAGCCTTAAACTGCTTACCGTTGGGAATACCGCCGCCGATATCGTAAATGATTTCGCGAAGAGTTGTTCCCATAGGAACCTCAACAAGACCTGTGTGCTTAATTTTACCGCCGAGTGCGAATACCTTAGTACCCTTTGAACGCTCTGTACCCATTGAAGCAAACCAGTCTGCGCCCTTGAGAATAATCTGAGGTACGTTAGCAAATGTCTCAACGTTGTTTTCAACTGTCGGCTTACCGAAAAGACCTTTAACAGCAGGGAACGGAGGACGCGGTTTCGGCTCGCCTCTGTTACCTTCAATTGAGTGCATAAGCGCTGTTTCCTCACCGCAAACGAATGCGCCTGCGCCAAGACGGATTTCAAGGTCAAAGTCAAATCCTGAGCCAAATATATCCGTGCCTAAAAGACCGTACTCTCTTGCCTGATTTATAGCAAGCTGAAGTCTTGCAACAGCAATAGGATACTCAGCTCTTACATATACAAAGCCCTTTGTTGCGCCGATTGCATATCCGCAAATAGCCATAGCCTCAATAATAGCGTGCGGGTCGCCCTCAAGTACTGAACGGTCCATAAATGCACCCGGGTCACCCTCGTCGGCGTTACATACAACGTACTTCTGGTCAGCCTTGTTAGGAGCACAAAGAGACCATTTAAAGCCTGTCGGGAATCCGCCGCCTCCGCGGCCTCTGAGTCCTGACTTCTTGATTTCTTCAATAACGTCCTCAGGAGTCATCTCTGTAAGAACCTTACCGAGAGCGGCATAGCCGTCCATTGCAATATACTCGTCAATATTTTCAGGGTCAATAACGCCGCAGTTACGAAGAGCAACACGGTGCTGCGACTTATAGAAATCAGTATCGTTAAGAGATACGTTACCTGTAATATCTTCAATAGGAGCAGAGCTGTCGTTGTAAACGAGACGGTCTACAACTCTTCCCTTGAGAAGATGCTCTTCAACTATTTCAGGAACGTCCTCAGGTTTAACCTGTGAATAGAAAGTACCGTCGGGGTAAACGATTACAACCGGACCGAGAGCACAGAGACCGAAGCAACCGGTCTGTACAAGCTTAACTTCTTCAGTAAGGTCAAAATCCTTAATGCCTTTTTCAAAAGCAGCCTGAATTTTTTTGCTTCCCGATGAGGTGCAGCCGGTACCGCCGCAGATAAGAACTTGTGAACGAATCATATCCTAACCTCCCAATTATAAATTCTCATCCTTAAGTGTGTATTCGGCAACAATATTTCCGCCTTTGAGGTGCTTTTCAACAACCTCTTTAGCCTTTTCAGGATTCATCTTAACATAAGTAACCTTATCTTTTCCGGCTTCAAAAACCTCAACAACGGGCTCAAACTGGCAGATGCCGATACAGCCTGTCTGAGAAACTGTTACCTTACCGTCAAGACCTTCCTTGTTTACTTCCTCAACAAAAGCGTTGAGAACAGGGCGTGCGCCTGCAGCAATACCGCAAGTTGCCATACCGACAACAACTCTCATATCGCCTGAGCCTTCGCGAAGAACAACCTTGTCCTTCATCTTATCCCTGATAGCCTGAAGTTCTGCAAGTGATTTCATAATCTTTTCCTTCCTTGTTTCCTTAATTATTCTTTAAAAATCCCGATGGGATGCTTTAACTGTTTTGAATTTCACTGTACTGCTCGTTAATGCTTCCTTCAATCCATTTAATAACGTCGTATGTGTCAAGCGGTACACCCTCAAGAACTGCCCTGATTTCTCTTGTGTCAAGAGAAACCGCTTTTCCGTTTATTGTGTGAATAAAGAGAAAGTCTGTGTCAGGATGTCCCTGAATAAGCGTTACAATGCTTGAAGTAACATCTCCAAGCGGAGTGAAATCTATATGCCTTTTAAAAAACGTTGCTTTAACCGTTGTGCCGTGAGCGTCGGGGTAAGTCTCTTCAGTTTTTGACTGGATTTCAAGCTTACCCTCTGTCTGCTCAGCCGCAAGCTTGAGAAGGGGAATTCCGAGCCCTACGCTTCTTGTAGTCCTCGTTGTGTAAAACGGGTCGATAACCGATTTTACAATGTCCTCGCTCATTCCGCAACCGTCGTCTTTTATTGTAAGAACAAGAGTTTCGTCATTCTCATCAATAAGGATTTCAGTAAGTGTTGCGCCTGCTTTTACTGAGTTTTCGGCAACGTCAAGTATATTTAGTGATAATTCTTTCATTTTCTTTTTAGAAATTCAAATAACTCGTGTCTGACCTTATCGCTGCTGTAAGGCTCGTCGTCAAGCTCAAAATAGTTGTTTTCCTCTCTCATATCAGTAAGATAATGAGCGTCGGAGCTGACAATTACCTTTTTATCATACAGAGCGTATTTTTCAACGTATTCGTCAATCTTTTCTCTTCGGTTGATTTCAATTATATTAAACTCGGGAGTTTCGGGGAATGTACCGAGAACGGAAATAATTCCGTTTGCCTGTCTGTCAATATGAGCCGGGTAACATATTCCGCCGAACTCTTCAATCAGCGACGGGATTCCTTCAAGTGAAATGTCCGTAGCGTTTGAAAGAAAATACTTTTCCTCGCCGATTAAATTGTCCTCACCGTCAAGTATAAACTGATTCCCGAAAATGTCCTTTCTGTTTTCTATAAGCATTCTATGAGACTGAAGCGCTGCGTCAAAACGCATTGCATCCTCAAGCACTTCAAATAGGCAGATAACGTGTATGTCCTCAGCAGTTGTAAGCTCCATACCCGCAATCGGAATTAATCCGTACCTTTTACAAGCTTCAAAAAATGCAGGACAGTTTTTGCAGGTGTTGTGGTCGGTCAGAGCAATCATATTCAGCCCGCATATTGTCGCCATACCCGCTATGTTATTAGGCGTGTTGTCATCGTCAGCACACGGCGAAAGACAGGAGTGAATATGAAAGTCGTAATAATATTTGTTCATTAAACCTTACCGTTTAGCATTAAAGCGGTTTCGTATATAGGCTTTGACGATTTAAGTACGTTGATACCTTTCTGCTGTGCAGTATCGGCAATCTCACCGTCAAGCGTAACGCCCTCGGCGAGAATTACGCAAGCAACGTCAGAAAGGGAAGCAACGGCAATAACGTTTATATTAGACATAATTGTTATCCAAGCGTTGTCAAAACCCGCTCTGCCCATTACCCAACTAAGAAGGTCGCCTACATAAGCTCCGCTTACCTCTCTGTCAGGTTCGGGCAAACATATCTCTTCAAATCCGCAGGAGATACAAAGCTCTTTAACCGTCATTCTCTTCGTCCTCCTCGTCTTTATCGTTAATGCTTCTGATTCCAATCGGACACGCAGCCGCTCTCGCTCTTCCTTTGATTACGTCCTCTGCAAATGCTCTGCAGTTTGGTGCGCCGCAGGCTCCGCAGTCAATGTTTGGAAGAAATTGCTTGAGCTTTTGTATATCCGCCATCATACGCATTGATTCGGCTATGTTATCGCTCAGCCGCGTTATGGGAGCGTACTGAGGAAGCTCGTTGAAAAGATATTCAAACGGAATGTAGTCCGCTTCGCCGATATTGTTTCTTGAAACGGGAAGCCCGTGCTTGAGACTCTGCAGCCTTGCCTTTGCAATAAACGGATTCTGAATTGTAAGAACTCCGCCAACGCAGCCGCCCGGACACGCGTTAAGCTCAATAAATTCAAGCTGCGGTATATTGCCGTTTTCAACCTGGTCAAGAACTCTTATTACGTTTTCTATTCCGTCTGCAGCAAGGTATTTCTCGTTGAATATCGCCGTTGCCTCCCCGCCGGAGCTTGCCCAGCCGATTCCGATAATACCCGATTCGCTGAGAGATTTAATATCGCTGTCGTGCGACATTGAGTTAATAAGCTTAAAGTAAACCTCACTGATTGAAACTACAACGTCAACATTACTCTTGTAATCCGCAAAGCCGTTATTAACATAGCTTACCTTTGCAGGACAGGGGGATATAAAACAAACTCCTATTTCCTCGGGCTTTAGCTCAGGGTGTTCTTTTTGCGCTTTCCTCTTAGCAAGCTGTGCCGCAACCTCCATAGGCGGAAGCATATGAAGTATATTACTTGAAAGCGACGGAAAACGCAGAGCTATAAGCCTTACAATAACGGGGCAGGCAGACGATATAAGCGGCTTTTTAATTCCGTCGGTTTTGAGGTAAAGCCTTGTGTAAGCAGAAACGAGCTCTGCAGCCTTTGAAACCTCAAACACATCGTCAAAACCGATATTAAGTAATCCGTCAAGCACGTAATCAATATCGTCAAGATTATCAAACTGACCGTAAAGAGTCGGAGCGGGGAGCGCGATTTTATATTTGAATTTGTCCATATCCTCAATGTTTGAGTAAACGGCTTTTTTTGCCTGGTGAGGACAGTTTCTAATACACTCGCCGCAGTCAATACATCTTTTGTCATTGATTACTGCATGACCCTCTTTAATTCTGATTGCCTCAGTAGGACAGTGCTTTAAGCAGGTTGTACAGCCTGTACACTTACTGCTGTCAAGCAAAACAGAATGTTGATAAGTATTCATATAATCACATCGTTTATTCAATATTAATAGTCATTGTAACCGTTGTGCCTACGCCTACGGTTGAGTCAATTTTCATTGTGTCCGTATAACGCTTCATATTCGGCAGACCCATTCCTGCGCCGAAGCCAAGCGAACGCGTTGTATCGGAAGCGGTTGAAAATCCCTCTTGCATTGCCTGATTAATATCTTTGATTCCCGGACCATTATCTGCGAGAATAATCTCAATATAGTTTTCATAAACCTTTACGTCGGCAGTACCGCCGCGCGCGTGGATAACCATATTGATTTCTCCTTCATACATAGCGATTGAAACGCGTCTTATAATTTCCGGAGAAAGCCCTATTTGTCTTAAATTCTTTTTGATTTGTACAGAAGCCTGACCGGCAGCCGAAAAATCGTTGCCGTCAATGTCAAAATGAAATACTAACGGCTCGCTCACTTTTTAGTTACGTTTCCTATTAGCCCGTTGGAATAAAGAAGACCGCAGGCTTCATAGAGACGCTTCTCCGTACGAAGTACAACAATACCGCTTTCCTCAGCAAGAGTAAGCATGCTGTCAGTGGGGGATTTTGAGCGAACAAAAACTATACAAACCATATCCATCATTTCGGCTGTTCTTACAACCTGCGGATTAACAAGGCCTGTAAGAAGCACAGCCTGGTCCTTAACGTAAGCAAGAACATCGCTCATTAAGTCACAGCCGCAAGCCGAAAATACTTCTCTGTCAAGGTTGTCCTCGCAGCACAGAACCTCGGCATCAAGAAGATTTTTTATATCGTCAATTTTCATAGTGAATTACCTCATTGACATTTGAACTGAAATTATACGTGATATTTAGCAATAATGTCAGGAATATCACTGTCGGTAAGCTTTCCGTAAACCTCGTCGTTAACGGTAAGAACAGGACCGAGACCGCAAGCGCCGATGCAGCGGCAAGCCTCAAGCGAGAACTTTCCGTCGGGAGTACATTCATCAATACCGATTTCAAGCTGGTCAGAGAGCATATCAATAAGCTTCTGAGCGCCCTTTACGTAACAAGCTGTTCCGAGACAAACAGAAATGTTGTAATCTCCCTTAGGTGAAAGAGAAAACTGAGCGTAGAAGGTAGCAACGCCGAATACCTTTTCAAGCGGAACTTCCATACCGTCAGCAATTATCTCCTGTACCTCAAGAGGAAGATAACCGTAGATTTCCTGTGCCTCCTGCATTACAGCCATAAGTCTGCTTTTATCGTGTTTGTTTTCCTCAATAAAAGCCTTAAGCTTAGCCTCCTGTTCAGGTGTACCCTTGAACGGATTACTGCTGATTTTCTTTTGCATAAGTACACTCCTTAAAAATTATTCTTATTAGCCAAAATAAACTTATTATAAAGACCGTTAATATTTTAACATATCAAGTAGCAAAAATAAAGTCCAATTTTAAATTTATTAATTTGTATCATATTTTGTAATGCATTGCCGAAATTTTGTGAATTATATACAATAAATGATTTGAAATTTATCTGTAAGGTGATATAATAGATATATACAAATTTAAACAGAAGGTGATGCTATGGATAAAATTACTCCCAATACAAGGCTTAAGGACTGTATGAATAATCCTATGGCAAAGGATATGCTTGAAAAGCTGTTTATGGCTTTCAGACTTCCAACCGATTTGCCTCATAAAATAAAGACAGTCGGCAATATGAAAATGAAAGCCCTTACAACCCTTACTGCAGGTCTCCTTGACGCAAAGACTATTCAGACGATATGCGATATGTTTAACCTTGAGGTTGACGAGGTAATAACTGACAAGGGTGAGCTTGAAGAAAAGTGGTGGAAGGAAGCGGTTATATATCAGATTTATCCGCGTTCGTTCTATGATTCAAACGGCGACGGTATAGGCGACCTTAACGGTATATACGAAAAGCTTGATTACCTTGAGGAGCTTGGCGTAAACGCAATTTGGTGCTCACCGTTCTACGATTCGCCAAACGACGATAACGGTTACGACATCCGCGACTATAAAGCTATTATGGCTGAATTCGGCACTATGGAGGATTTTGACAGACTGCTTGACGAAATCCATAAAAGGGGAATGAAGCTTATAATTGACCTTGTAGTTAACCATACAAGCGACGAGCATGAGTGGTTTAAAGAGGCTGTTAAATCAAAGGATAATCCTTATCACGATTATTATCTCTGGAAGGATGCAACGGATAAGGGCGTAACTCCGCCTAACAACTGGATTAGCCTCTTTGAAGGTCCCGCATGGAATTACTATGAAAGTGTAAATCAGTGGGCGCTTCACCTCTTCTCAAAGAAGCAGATGGACTTAAACTGGGAAAATGAAAAGGTTAGAGAGTCAGTTTACGAAATGATGAACTGGTGGCTTGAAAAGGGAATTGACGGCTTCAGAATGGACGTTATCAATTTCATTTCAAAGGTGCCTTCTCTTCCCGAAGCAAATAACTTCCTCGGTCTGCTCACAGGATATAAGGGTGCTGAATATTACTTCTACGGTCCTCGCCTTCACGAATATCTTCACGAGATGAGAGAAAAGACATTCGGCAACTACGATGTTTACACAGTAGGCGAGTGCGGCGGAGCAGGAATTGAAATGGATAAAATGCTCACTGCCGATTACAGAGGTGAGCTTGACACAGTATTCAACTTTGATTTCCTTATTAATCAGGGACACACAAGCTACGATGATTATGAATACAGTCTGTATAAAGTAATGCAGGAGTTTGAACGCTTCCAGACGGGCTATACAAACCATTGCTGGCCTGCAGTTTTCTTTGAAAATCACGATAATCCTCGTCTTGTTTCAAAGGTTGATAAAAGCGGCGCGTTCAGAGAGGATATAGCAAAGGTTGCCTGCCTCATTGAGATGACGTTAAGAGGAACGCCGTACATCTATCAGGGTCAGGAGCTCGCAATGGGTAACGGCGATTTTGAATCAATTGAAGAAATCAACGACCGCGAGGCAATCGGAAAGTACGAAAAGGCTGTAAATAAAGGAAAAGACCCGCAAAAAGCGTTTATCAGAACTAAACGCGGAACGCGTGATAATTCAAGAACTCCCGTTCAGTGGAAGGACGCTCCGAATGCAGGTTTTACTACGGGAACTCCGTGGCTGAGAGTCACCTCGGATTATGTAAGATATAACGCGGAGGATGAAGCAAGCAGACCTGATTCAGTACTTAATTTCTTTAAAAAAGCTATTAAGCTCAGACGTAATAACAAAGCGCTTGTTTACGGCGAATTCAGAAAGGCAAACGGTATTCCTGAGCCACTCTATTGTTACTACAGAGAGTATAATAACGAGCTGTATTATATTGAGCTTAACCTCGGAAAAGAAAGGGCACAGCACCCGATTGACGTTAGTAATATGGAACTTATCCTCTCCACGCGTGACGACAAATCAAATGTTTTAAGACCTTATGAAGGAAACATTTATAAAGCATAATCACAGTGTATAAAAAAGAAGAATGTGACAATT
>CAMNAP010000031.1 GCA_946531445.1 uncultured Clostridia bacterium | reverse complement strand
AGAACATTGTTGTTGGCTCTGAGAGCGACGGTAAGCGCGCTATGAACTTCCTTAAAAACAACAAGCAGGGAAGAGCGACATTTCTTCCCATTACGGCAATTAAGCCGCGAAGCATAAGGGAAAACGACCTTGACGATAATTTTGGTTTTGTTGATATCGCTTCAAACCTTGTTGAGTGCGAGGATACATACAGAGATATAGTTGAAAATCTTCTCGGCTGTGTAATTATTGCTGAGGATTTGGATTGCGCAATAGGTATTGCAAAGAGGTATAACCGCCGCTATAAGATTGTAACGCTTGACGGTCAGGTTATTAACCCCGGCGGCTCAATGACCGGCGGTTCGCTTTCAAAGAATTCGGGTATTCTCTCAAGAGCTAATCTTATTGAGGAGCTTAAGGCTGAGGCTGACAAAATCGAAAAACAGCTTGAAGAGGCGCAGAGCGTATATAAGACAGCGCTTGAAGAGGCTAACAGAGCGGCGGCTGATGTTCAGGGCGCAGACGCTGATTTGAGAAATGCAGGCGAGGAGCTTATACGCGCCCAGGCTGACGGAAAGCTTATTGACGACAAGCTCAGTCTTCTCAACGAGCAGAAGCTTTCAATGATAAGCGAGAAGGAAAACGCTAACGGAAGAATACTTCTCTTTAAAGAGGCTGAAAGAAAGGCTAATGAAGAGGCTGAAGCTATTCAGGAGAATATAAACTCCTGTGAAAATGAGATTAATCTTCTCACCGAGGGCGCAGATGAAATTACCCGTATGCGTGAACAAATCAGGCAGAGAAGCGAAGAGATTAACATTCAGCTTATTACAATTGCAAAGGATACTGAGGCGGCTAAGCGCTCGGTTGAAGAGCTTGAGCTGAGACAGGCTACTCAGTCAGACAGAGTGCGCTCAATCAACGAAGAGATTGTTTCAATTGAAAAGCAGAAGGAAGAGCTTTTTGCTTCAATTGAAAAGGTTAAGGCTGAGGCTGAGGAATTCAAGGTTAAATCAAAAGAGACTGACGGGAAAATCAAGGCTCTTATTGAAGTCAGAAACGAGCTTGAAAAGAGCAGTAATGAAATGAACGCTGCTGAAAAGGACAAGACTAAAGACAGAGAGAAGCTCTCTGCAGAACTTGTCAGACTTGAAGAGCGTAAGAACAATATGCAGCGCGAATTTGATAACCTCAACGATATGCTCTTTGAACAGTATGAGCTCACAAAGGCGCAGGCTGAGGAGCTCGGAATTGTAATTGAGGATATGACCGAGGCTAAGCGCCGTCTTAATGAAATTAAGGTTGCTATTAAAAAGCTCGGTTCAATCAACGTAGGCGCCATTGAGGAATACAAAGAGGTATCCGAAAGATACGAATTCCTCAAGGAGCAGATTGGCGATATTGAGGAGTCAAAGAAGGAGCTTGAAAACATAATTTCCGATTTGACTGTTTCAATGAGCGAAAAGTTTATGACTCAGTTCAATAAAATCAACGAGCAGTTTAAGATTTGTTTTGCTGATTTCTTCGGAGGCGGCAACGGTGAGATTATTCTTGAAAATCCCGATGACTGCCTTGAAAGTCCGATTGAAATCAAAATTCAGCCGCCCGGAAAATCTGTTCAGAACATAAACCTTTTCTCAGGCGGCGAAAAGTCGCTTGCAGCTATGGCGCTTCTTTTCAGCGTGCTTAAGGTTACGCCGTCGCCGTTTTGTATTTACGACGAGGTTGAGGCTGCCCTTGACGACGTTAACGTTGAGCGCTTTGCAAAGTATATGCGTAAGATGACTGACAAAACTCAGTTTATTTCCATTACCCACAGACGCGGTACTATGGAAGAGGCTGATATACTATACGGCGTTACTATGCAGGAAAAGGGCGTATCAAAGCTTCTTGAGCTTCAGAGTACAGAGCTTGCTGAACAGATGGGGCTTGAATAATTATCTTTAAACAAATCAGTTAGGAGCAAAAATGGGATTATTTGATAAATTCAGAAAAGGCTTAAAAAAGACGCGCGACGAGGGTATTACCGCCCAGATGGACGAGGTAATTGAAACCTACGACGAAATATGCGACGAGCTTTTTGACGAGCTTGAAGAAATACTTATTATGGGCGACGTCGGAATGCCTACAGCCGAGAGAGTTATACGCGACCTCAAAGCAAAAATTGAAAACGATAAAATCACTTCCGTTAAGGAAGTGAGAGAGACGATGAAGGACATTGTTTCGGGTATCGTATGGGGCGGTTCTTATCTTAAAATAAGAACAAAGCCGTCTGTAATTCTTGTAATAGGCGTTAACGGAGTAGGCAAAACAACTACTATCGGCAAGCTTGCGCTCAGGCTTGAAAATATGGGACGTAAGGTTATACTCGGCGCTGCCGATACCTTCCGCGCTGCTGCGATTGAACAGCTTCAGGTTTGGGCTGACAGAGCCGGAGTTCCGCTTATTAAGCACGCAGAGGGCAGCGACCCCGCCGCTGTAGTTTACGACACTATTCAGGCGGGCAAGGCGAGAGGCTCCGACGTTATTATTATTGACACTGCAGGCAGACTCCACAATAAGAAAAATCTTATGGACGAGCTTAATAAAATCAGCCGTGTAATTGACAGAGAGCTTCCCGACGCTTCAAGAGAAACTCTTCTTGTGCTTGACGCAACTACAGGTCAGAACGCCGTTAATCAGGCGAAAGACTTTAAAGAAGCGGCAGGCATTACGGGAATTATTCTTACAAAGCTTGACGGTACTGCACGCGGCGGCGTTGTTCTTGCAATCAACAACGAGCTTGACGTACCCGTTAAATTTGTCGGAGTAGGTGAACAGATTGATGATTTACAGCCTTTTGACGCTGACGCGTTTGCTTCGGCAATGTTTGATATCAAGCCAACCCACGACGATGACGACAAGCTCATAAGCTTTGTTGAAAACGAGGATTAAAATGGATTTTATACTTGCATCAAATAATAAGAAAAAGCTTGCGGAGATGCAGAGAATACTCTCTCCGCTGGGAATAAACGTTGTTACCGCAAAAATGCTCGGCAAAGAGCTTAAAGATGTTGTTGAGGACGGAGAGACGTTTGAAGAAAACGCAAGAATAAAAGCTGAAAGTGCCTGCAGGGAGATGAATATGCCTGCAATAGCTGACGACAGCGGACTTTGCGTTGACTACCTTGACGGAGCTCCGGGTATTTATTCAGCGCGCTTTTCCGGCGAGCACGGGAACGACGAAAAAAACAACGACCTTCTTCTTGAAAAGCTTGAAGGCGTACCTATGGAAAAACGAACGGCTTACTATGTTTGCGCTATATGTTGCATTTTTCCTGACGGAAAAGAGATTACCGTAAGGGGAGAATGTCACGGTCACATCGGTTTTGAGCGCGACGGTAACGAGGGCTTCGGATACGACCCGCTGTTTATTATTAACGGCAGAGCCTTTGGACGTTATACAGCCGAGGAAAAGGACAAAATATCACACCGCGGAAACGCGCTTAGAAAACTCACCAAAGAACTTGAAAAGGTCTTATAAATTTAGAGTTTAGAATTGAGAATTGAGAATTAATGGTCCTGCGGACAGCAATTATTAATGAGCGTGAGCAAAGCTCACCCGAAATTCTCCATTTTTCATTCTCCATTCTCCATTTTGCGACCGAAGGGAGTAAATATGAATTCAAAAGAAAGAGCTGCTTTAAGGGCGCAGGCAAATCCGCTTGAGCCGATTATTCAGATAGGCAAAGAGGGAATGAGCGACAATCTTGTAAATCAGATTGACGACGCGCTTGATACAAGAGAGCTTATAAAAATTCGGGTTCACCTTGATACAGCGCCTGAAGCACCGAGAGAGTTTGCCGATAAAATTGCCGCAGCAACCGAGTCCGACGTTATTCAGGTAATCGGCGGCGTTATCGTGCTTTACAGAAAACGCGACGAAGCGCGCATTGCCGAAAAGAAAAAGAAAAGAGGCTCGGGCACAGCCAAGGCAACTGCAAAGAAAAAGGTTAAAATCAAGGGTATGAGAGCAAGGCAGAGAGAAAAGGAAGCCAAAAACCCTTATGCAAAATATGACAGACCGAGGCGTAAGTGATTATGAAAATCGGAATTTTCGGCGGAGCGTTTAACCCCGTGCACAACGGACATATTCAGCTTATGAGGTCATACCTTGACGAGCTTGAGCTTGACAGACTTATCCTTGTTCCAACGGCTAATCCGCCTCATAAAACGGGCGCTTATCTTGTAAGCGAAGACGACAGAATTAATATGCTAAAACTCCTTGTGAGTATAGACAAAAGAATTGAGGTCAGCGATATTGAATTCAGGCGTCAGGGAAAAAGCTATACTTACCTTACCCTTAAAGAGCTGAAAGAGGAGTACCCTGACGACGAGCTGTATCTTATAATCGGCTCTGACCAGTATCTTTCTTTTAACAGCTGGTATATGCCTGATGAGATACTGAAAATTGCAACCGTCTGCACTATGGCGAGAACGCAGCCAGACGTTGAAAAGCTTTATGAATACAGACGTGAAAACGCAAATATGAAAGACACGGTTATATGTGAATTTGATATTTTTGAGGCGTCTTCAACTGACATAAGGCGCAGAATTAAAGAGGGTAAAAGTGTTTCGCACTTAGTACCCGAAGCGGTTGAAAACTATATCAGGGAGCACAGACTTTATGTATGAGAATTATATTGAGCTAATAAAAAACACGCTTTCTGAATACCGTTTTCACCACAGTATGTGCGTTGCCGAAAGGGCGAGGGAGCTTGCTAAAAAGCACGGCGTAGACGAGAATAAGGCGTATCTTGCGGGAATACTGCACGACGTTACAAAGGAAATGCCGAACGACGAGCAGATAGCTCTTATTGAAAAGTACGACCGAAAGCTGACTTATGTTGAAAAAGGAAACCACAGAGTGTTTCACCAGATGAGCGGCGCCGTGTACGTTAAGCACATACTCAAAATAGACGATGTGGAAGTAATAAACGGAATACGTTATCACACAACGGGACGAGAGGGAATGACGCTCTTTGAAATGATAATCTATCTTGCAGATTTCACGAGCGAGGACAGAAGCTATCCCGATGTTGACGTTATGAGAAGGAAAACCGATGAGGATTTATACTCGGCGATGATGTATTCGCTTAAATATACAATTAAAAGCGTAGTGGAGGATAACAGGTTTCTTCATCCCGATACGCTTAGCTGTTACAATTATATTCTTAATAAACGAAAGGAATTATATGAATAATTATTTTGAAATTGTAAAAACCGCCGTAAAGGCAATCGACAGCAAAAGAGGTCTTGATATTGAGGTAATCAAGGTTGGCGACATCACAGTTTTAACCGATTATTTTGTAATTGCCACAGCTTCATCAAATACGCAGCTAAAAGCAATTGCGGATGAGGTGGAATTCAAACTTTCAGAGCAGGGAATTGAGCCTCATCACGTTGAGGGAAGAACAAGCGAATGGATATGCCTTGACTACGAGGGCGTAGTTATTCACGTTCTTCTCAACAAGAGCAGGGACTTTTATCAGATTGAGCGCCTTTGGGAAGACGGCGAGATAATAGATATAAGTGAATTTGTCATTAAGGAGGACAGATAAATGGAATATAATTTTAAAAAGATTGAGAAAAAGTGGCAGGACATCTGGGACGAAAAGGGAACGTTTAACGCGATTGACGGCTCAGACAAAAAAAAGTTCTATGCCCTTGTAGAATTCCCTTATCCCTCGGGCGCGGGTATGCACGTAGGTCACATTAAGGCGTACTCAGGTCTTGAGGTTGTAAGCCGTAAAAGACGACTTCAGGGATACAACGTTCTTTTCCCGATAGGCTTTGACGCATACGGTCTTCCTACTGAAAACTACGCTATCAAGACGGGTATTCATCCGCGTAAGGTTACGGATATGAATATTGAAAAGTTTACCTCTCAGCTTAAGAGAGTCGGCTTTTCGTTTGACTGGAACAGAGTAATAGACACAACTGACGAGGACTATTATAAGTGGACTCAGTGGATTTTCCTCAAGATGTTTGAAAACGGGCTTGCTTTCAGGGATAAAACTCTTGTAAACTACTGTCCGTCGTGTAAGGTTGTACTTTCAAACGAGGATTCACAGGGCGGTAAGTGCGATATCTGCCACAGCGACGTTGTTCAGAAGTCAAAGGACGTATGGTACCTCAGAATCACCGAGTATGCAGACAAGCTTCTTGAAGGACTTGAAGAGGTTGACTATCTTCCCAACGTTAAGCTCCAACAGGTTAACTGGATAGGCAAGTCAAGAGGTGCGTTTGTTAACTTTAAGATTAACGAGGTACCCGAGGAGCTCAGAATTTATACAACACGTCCTGACACGCTCTTTGGCGTAACGTTTATGGTTATAGCTCCAGAGCACCCGCTTATTGATAAATATAAGGACAGAATCGCTAATTTTGCGGACGTTGAGGATTACCGTAAGGAATGTGCTAAAAAGACCGAATTTGAGCGCACACAGCTTGTTAAGGATAAGACGGGCGTGAGACTTGACGGTATTACTGCAAAGAACCCCGTAAACGGCGAGGACATCCCCGTATATATTTCCGACTATGTAATGATGGGCTACGGCACTGGCGCAATTATGGCTGTTCCCGCACACGACCAGAGAGACTACGAATTCGCTAAGAAGTTCGGCATTGATATTATTGAGGTTATCAAGGGCGGCGACATTTCCGTTGAAGCGTATACAGGCGACGGCGAAATGGTTAATTCCGGCTTCCTTAACGGTACTGATAATAAAAAGGATTCAATTGCAAAGATGATTGAATTCCTCAAGGAGAAGAATATCGGCGAAGAGGGCGTACAGTACAAGATGAAGGACTGGGCTTTCAACCGTCAGCGTTACTGGGGCGAGCCGATTCCGATTGTACACTGCCCGCACTGCGGACTTGTTGCTGTACCTTACGATGAGCTTCCGCTCAGACTTCCCGAGGTTGAAAACTTTGAGCCCGGTCAGGACGGCGAAAGCCCGCTTGCAAAGATTGATTCGTTTGTTAACTGTAAGTGTCCCAAATGCGGCGGCGACGCAAAGCGTGAGACGGACACAATGCCTCAGTGGGCAGGCTCTTCGTGGTACTTCCTTCGCTACATTGACCCGCACAACGACAAAGCGCTTGCAGATATGGACAAGCTTAAATATTGGGGACCCGTTGACTGGTACAACGGCGGTATGGAGCACGTTACGCGCCATATGATTTACTCACGCTTCTGGCACCGTTTCCTCTACGACATCGGCGCAGTTCCGTTTAAAGAGCCCTATCTTAAGAGAACGGCTCAGGGACTTATCTTAGGCCCCGACGGAGTTAAGATGAGTAAGTCACGCGGAAATGTTATTGACCCCAATGAAGTAGTTGACGTTTACGGCGCTGATGTACTCAGGACTTACGTTCTCTTTATGGGCGATTACGAGCAGGCTGCTCCGTGGAGCGAGTCAAGCGTTAAGGGTTGTAAGAGATTTATTGACAGACTCTGGAAACTTCAGGATATTTGTAAAGACGGCGACGAATACTCAAAAGAGCTTTCGTCAGCTATGCACAAGACGGTTAAGAAGGTTACAGAGGATATAGAGGCAATGAAGTTCAACACAGCTATTGCCGCTGTAATGACTCTTCTCAATCAGATTTACGACAAGGGCGAAATCAACAGAGCCGAGCTTCGCGATTTACTTCTTATCATTAATCCGTTTGCCCCTCACGTTACAGAGGAAATATGGGAAAATATGAGCTTCGGCGGTATGCTTAACGAGGCAAGCTGGCCGGAGTTTGACGAGGCAAAGACCGTTGACGACACAGTTGAAATCGTGCTTCAGGTAATGGGTAAGGTTCGTTCAAGAGTTACAATTCCCGTTGATATGCCAAAAGATGAGGTACTCGCTCTTGCAAAAGAGGATGAAAAGATTAAAGAGCTTATTGAAGGTAAGCAGATTAAGAAGGAAATCTATGTTCCCGGTAAGCTTGTAAACATTGTTGCCGTATAAAACAGCATAATAAAACGCAGACAATACATATTGTCTGCGTTTTTTTCTTTATATTTTATTGTGAAATGCCATTATGCCTGTTGGCTCAATGTCTATTACGCCGTAGGAGCCGTGACAGACGGCGCCCGGGTTCATATACAGTATGCCGTCTATAGTTTCTATGTACGGTATATGAGTGTGACCGAAAAGGCAGATGTCAACTGCTTCAAGCTTTGCTTTTTCCTGTAGCTTCTGATAGCCGTGCTTTACATAGTACATATGACCGTGAGTGAAAAAGATTTTTTTGCCGTCAAATTTTATAAACTGTTCAAGGGGCGCAGTGCTTGAAAAGTCACAGTTTCCGGCTACATATTTAATGTTGATATGCGGGCTTATCATCTGTAGCATTTCAATTTCACTCTCGCTGTCGCCGAGGTTTATGAAGAGGTCTGCGTTATTTTTATGTCTGTCAATAATATTTAAAAAATCGCGCGACGCACGGTGCGTATCGCTTGTAACAACTATTCGCATTCATAATACCTCCTGTAAATTCATAAAATATTATACACTAAATAACTATATAATTCAACGGGTGATAGTATGTCAGATTTCAGCTACGGCGATATTAACGAGGCGAAAAGGCGCGTTCAGGAAATGAAGGGGAGAGTTAAGGACAAATCGGGAGAGGAGAGAAAGAGCGATATTCTTTCGGTTTTATCCTCTATGAATTCTCAAAGGGATAAGGCGCTTTTTATTCTTGAGCTTTATATCCTTAACAACGAAGCAACCGACGACAGCGTAATTATATCAATTCTTTCCTATTTATTATAATTAAATATGGAAATTAAGTTAATAATATGTTATAGTAAGAAATTGAAGTATTCTGTATTCAGGTGATAAAATGAAGGAATTTGAAAAAAGAGAAATCAAAAACGGCGTAAGCCTTGTTGCAGTTCCCGCAAGCAGGTTTAAGACGAACGAGGTATCAGTAAGCTTTGCAACTAAGCTAAGCGAAAAAACTGCTTCGGTCAATTCGCTTCTTATAAATCTTCTTGCAAGCTGTTCTGAGGCGTATCCCGATATGCTTTCTCTTAACAGAAAGCTTGAAATGCTTTACGGCGCAGGAATTGTAAGCACCGTAACAAAGGAGGGCGACTGTCAGCTTCTCACCGTTTATATAAGCTCGCTTGACGACAGATTTGCGCTTGACAATGAAAGTATCAGCCTTGAATGTCTTAAGCTTCTTACTGAGCTTATTTTCAGGCCTCATTTTGGTGCAGACGGTAATTTTACAGACGGCGATATTGAGCGCGAAAAGAGAATTCTCTGTGAAAAAATTGAGCGCGAGAAAAACGAGAAAAGACTTTACGCATTAAGACGGCTTGAAGAGGAAATGTTTTCAGGCGAGGCATACTCTGCTAACGCGCTCGGCAAAACAGAGCTTGTAAAGGCCGTTACAAAAGAACAACTCAAAACCGCATATAACGATTTACTGAAAAGCTCCAGAATTCAGGTTACCTCTGTAGGTGCGGCAGATATTGACGAAATCGCAGGCATTATTCAGTCCGCCTTTGACAAGGTTGAAAGACAGTACGCTGAAATTGAAAAGGTTAAGCTTATACCATATGCAGATAAGGTAAAGACTGTTGAGGAAAGACAGGAAATAAAACAGGGCAAGCTCGTTCTCGGCTTCAGGGTAAATATGGAGTGCGACGATGAGAATAAGGACGCAATGAGAATGTTTAGCGATATTTTCGGCGGCGGTCCTTATTCAAAGCTCTTTATGAATGTAAGAGAAAAGCTTTCGCTTTGTTATTACTGCTCAGCGAGATACTATAAAAATAACAACTGCATTATTATTCAGTGCGGCTGTGAAGAGGAAAATATGGACAAGGCGGTTGATGAAATACTCAATCAGCTTGAAGAGATTAAAAACGGCAGCTTTGAATACGAGTTTAAGTCGTCGCTCAGCGGAATGTGCGATTCCTTTGTTTCTGTTTATGATGACAGCACGCTTCTTCTCTCCTGGTATTTAAGACAGATTTTTGATAATGAGACTGTTGCTCCCGACAGTGCGGTTGAAGCTTTCAGGAATATTAAGTTTGACGATGTAAAAAAATGCGCGTCGCTTCTCAGCCTTGATACCGTATACAAGCTTATGGCAAAGGAGGAAAAGTGATGAATATAAAAGAGGTAAAGTCAGATATTCTCAAAGAGAAATATTACGAAATTCAGCACGCCAGCGGGCTTAAAATTTATGTATTCCCAAAGGAAAACTACACCTCCTCTTACGCTGTGTTCGGCACGCGCTACGGCTCAATAGACACTAAATTCAGAAGAGCGGGACAGGCTCAGTTTACCGAGGTACCTGAGGGAATAGCTCACTTTCTTGAGCACAAACTTTTTGAAAGCGAGGAAATAGGCGCTTTTGAAAGATACGCCGAGACCGGCGCAAGTGCTAACGCCTATACCTCGTTTGACAGAACGTGTTATCTTTTTCAGTGCAGCGACAACTTTAAAGAGAATCTGAAAATCCTGCTTGATTTTGTTCAGAATCCGTATTTTACCGCAGAAACCGTTCAGAAGGAGCAGGGGATTATAGGGCAGGAAATTGAGATGTATCTTGATGTACCCGGCTGGATGAGTATGTTCAACCTTCTCAAATGTCTTTATAAAAAGCATCCCGTAAGAATTGATATTGCGGGAACGAGAGAGTCAATTTCTCACATTACGGACAAGCTTCTCTACGAGTGCTATAACACGTTTTACAACTTAAACAATATGGTTCTTGCCGTTTGCGGAAATATCAGCGTTGAGGACGTTATATCTGTTTGTGACGAATGCCTTAAAGTGCGTGAGACATTTGAAATTGAGCGCTCGTTTGAGGGTGAGCCGCGCGAAATAAACAAGGACTATGAGGAATATAAGCTTGACGTAGGCGTACCCGTTTTCTCTTTTGGCTATAAGGAAAAATGCGAAAAGCCGATACAAAGCGAATACGACTCTGTTACGGCTGATATTCTTCTTGATATTATTGCAGGTAAGACCTCGCCGCTTTATAACAGACTTTACGAGCAGGGGCTTATCAACTCCTCGTTCGGCGCTGAGTATTTCATTGGCGAAGGGTATGAAACTGTAATTTTTGAGGGCGAAAGCGACGACCCGAAAACTGTCAGCGAAGAGATTAAAAAAGAGATAAAGCGTATCAGAAATGACGGAATTGACGAGGGCTTATTCGAGAGTGTACGTCGTTCAAAATACGGCAAGGAGATTATGTCTTATAACGATATTGACACTATTGCAAACTCGCTTGCCGAATGTGAATTCAACGGCTGGGATATGTTCTCAAGTCTTGAAATATATAAAACTGTAACAAAAGAGGATATTGAAAAGCGCCTTGAAGCTCTTATGGACGAGAGATATTGCGCTTTATCGGTAGTTAAAAAATAAAGCAAAGGGGGACTGACTGTGTCTGATTTTACGCATGTAACCTTTGAGGGACTCGGAATAGACTTTGATTTGCCGTCTGTTGCATTTTCAGTAGGCGGGCACGACGTAAAATTTTACGGTTTGATTATTGCTTTCGGCTTTACGCTTGCTGTACTTTACGGAGGACGCGGGGCGTGGAAGTGGAAAATGAGCCTTGACGGAATGACTGATGTTCTTATCTGGGGAACAATATTCGGAATTATCTGTGCAAGACTGTATTACGTTGCGTTTGAATGGGATTACTACAAGCTGAATCTTCACGAAATACCGATGATATGGAACGGAGGTATAGCGATTTACGGCGGAATTATCGGCGCTCTGATAGGAGCGGCGATTGGCTGTAAAATTGGCAAGATTGATTATCTCAATCTGCTTGATTTAGGCGCTCTCGGTTTACTTATCGGGCAGGGCATAGGCAGATGGGGCAACTTCTTTAATCAGGAGGCGTTCGGCTCTAATACAACAACGGCGCTGTTTCGTATGTGGTCGCCTAAAATTCAGGCTACCCTGCAGCAGACCTCGGCACAGCTTGCCGAAAAGGGAATGACGGTTGACCCGAACGTTCCCGTACATCCCACATTCCTTTATGAAAGCGTATGGTGCCTCCTCTCGTTCCTTATTCTTCATATTATCGTTACGAAAAAAAGAGAATTCAAGGGCGAAATATTTATGCTCTACGGCGTTTTGTACGGCGCAGAAAGAATGATTGTTGAGGGAATGAGAACGGATTCGCTTTATATTGGCAGCTCGACAATAAGAGTTTCACAGCTTCTTTCCGCAATAATTGTAGTTGTTGCGCTCGCATTTTTCACTTACTTTATGATTAGGTGTAAAAAGGGAAAGCTTCCTCAAAAAATGCTTCCCATAATCCCCGACGAGAGACCGAAGAAGGAAAAGCCCGAAAAGAAAGCAAAGAAAAAATCAAAATGACAGAGGAGTTAATATGCAGATTATAGACGGTAAGGCTGTTTCAAAGGCAGTCAAGGAACAGGTTAAAAATGAATGTGACGAGCTTAAGGCAAAGGGAATTACACCCGGTCTTGCAGTTATTATTGTAGGCGACGACCCTGCGTCGCAGGTTTATGTAAGAAACAAGGAGCGCGCGTGTGAGGAGTGCGGCTTTTACAGCGTAAAATATGCGCTTCCTGCCGAGACAACGCAGGAGGAGCTCAACGCGCTTGTTGACGAGCTTAACGGCGACGACAAGATTAACGGAATACTCTGTCAGCTTCCTCTCCCTTCACACCTTGACGACAAAGAGGTAATAAACAGAATAGACCCGATTAAAGACGTTGACGCATTTCATCCCGTTAACGTTGGCGCAATTATGATTGGCGACTATAACTTTTTACCCTGCACGCCTGCAGGAGTTATGGAGCTTATTCACTCAACGGGCGTTGACGTTACGGGTAAAAAGGCAGTTGTAATCGGCAGAAGCAATATTGTAGGCAAGCCGCAGGCAATGCTTCTTCTTCACGAAAATGCAACCGTTGAAATTACACACTCAAGAACGGTTGATTTACCGTCAGTTACAAAAACTGCGGACATACTTGTTGCGGCAATCGGCAAAGCAAAGTTTGTTACAGCCGATATGGTAAAGGACGGCGCGGTAGTAATTGACGTGGGTATGAACAGAGACGAAAACGGAAAGCTTTGCGGCGACGTTGATTTTGAAAATGTTAAAGACAAATGCTCGTTTATTACTCCGGTACCGGGCGGAGTAGGCCCGATGACTATTGCAATGCTTATGAGAAACACGCTTACAGCGGCAAAAATACAGAATAATATAAGGTGAGAATATGAAAAGAATAATATCGCTTTTAATATCAGCAGCTATGCTTACGGCGTGCTTTATACCGTTTGGCGCGGCGGCACAGACGCAGAAAATAAAACCGCTTGACGAAACGAAGGTTAAGCTTCACTTTGCCGCGTGGGGAGACCCGCAGGTTTCAAACTATCTTAAAGAGCGAGAGCCATATCTTATTACGTCATCGGCAGATTTAACTAACAACGTAGATAAAAAGCTTGACGCTCTTGTTCTTGCGGGGGATATTACCGAAAACTCACTCAACGAGGAGTGGGAGTGGGTGTACGACGATATTAAAGACGTTAAGGTAAAGAACTTTATTAACGCAACGGGTAACCACGACATAAGAATTCACGAATATCCTGTTGTAAAAGGGTCTTTTGTCTATTTTACAAACAGGCTCAATAAAAGAGCGGGCAGTAAACTGAGAATTAAAAAACTCAACTACAGCTACACAGTAAACGGATACAAGTTTATTGTACTCGGCAGCGACAGCGCAAGCTTTGAGGAAGCCGATTTGAGTAAAAAACAGCTTAAGTGGCTTAATAAAGAGCTTAAGAGCGCATACAAAAAGAATCATCCTACCTTTGTAATTGCTCATCAGCCCCTCAAAAATACTCACGGCTTGCCCGAGACATGGGGAAGTCCGATTAATTCGGCAGGCTCAATAGGTAATCAGTCTGACGATGTTAAAAAGATTATGAATAAATATCCGAATACGATTTTTATTACAGGTCATCTTCACTCAGGCTTCGGTAAATATACATATCAGAGAATAGGAAATATTTACTCTGTCAATCTTCCTTCTCTCGGTGTTGACAACGAAAACGGAACGTATAATGAGCACGGAATCGGCTATCTTGTTGAGGTATACGACGGTAAGGTTGTTTTCAGGGCGCGTAACTTTGACAAGGGAGTATACGTTCCTGAATATGACATTAAAATTAATCTTTACATTAAGAAAGTTAAGCTTTCAAAGAAAACATATAAATATGACGGTAAGGTGAAAACGCCTAAGATAACCGTTAAAGCTTCAAACGGAAAAAACGTAAGTAAAAAGTACTACACCGTTAAGTATCAGAAGGGTAGAAAAAAGCCCGGAAAATACAAGGTTACGGTTAAATTTAAGGGTAAGTATAAAAAAGCGGGAACTATAACAAAAACATTCACTATTAAAAAATGAGTATTGAAGAAAAAGTAGTAGATTTACTGATAGAAAAAGGATATCATATCTCGTTTGCAGAGTCCTGTACGGCAGGGCTCTGTTCGGCGAGACTTGTTAACGTTGCAAACGCTTCAAAGGTGCTTGACGTCTCTTTTACAACCTATGCCAACGAGGCAAAAATAAAATACCTCGGCGTTAATGAGAAAACAATACACGATTTCGGCGTAGTAAGCGAAGAAGTAGCGCGCGAAATGGCAGAGGGAGTTGCGAGAGAAACAGGCAGCGAAACGGGAGTTGGCGTTACCGGAATAGCGGGACCTACAGGAGCAACCGCTACAAAGCCCGTCGGTATGGTTTGCTTCGGGTTTTACGTTAACGGTAATACAGTTACATTTACAAAACAATTCGGAAATATCGGCAGGCAGAATGTAAGACAGGCATCATCTGACTTCGTTTTTGAAACACTTTTTAAATTGCTAAAATAATACTTGATTTTTTCTTCAATATAAAATATAATATAGAGGCTGTGATTATAAACGAGGCGAAAACATATGATTAACGTATTTAACAGGAAGTTGTTATTTCGGGATACTAACGCTGAAGCGGCAGCGGATGTCTGGTCTGCTTTGAGAAAAGACGGTATTAAATATGAGGTCGTTACAAAAACGCAGTCCTCATCCGTAAGAAGAATGTTCACCCAAAAGAAAGATATGATGAATATGAGCGGTATTCCGGCTTCGTGGAAGCAGCATTCTGCGGATTATATTTATAATATTTACGTTAATAAAAAGGATTATGACGCCGCAAAGAAAACCTGCAATTTGTAATTTTATAAATTAGCTGGTGTGGCTCTCGTCGAAGCACACTGCGTGATTAAAGCAAAACGCAAGCGTTTTACTAACAATCACTTCGAATTCTTCTC
>CAMNAP010000030.1 GCA_946531445.1 uncultured Clostridia bacterium | reverse complement strand
TAAACAGCGCAAAATCAACGAACAGAATCATTGCCGCAAGGAAAACAAATATAAAACTGTTATCCTTTTTTGAAAGCGGCTCATACACCTTTTTTATCGGTCTGTAAATGTTCGGGTTGTAATTCGGGTTATAGTACGGCATACCCTGATTCATCAGGGGCATATTTCCGGTATGCTGTTCATTATTCTGTTCAGGAGCATTATTACTGTTATTTATATTATTTTCCATATTTACACCTCCAAGACTATTTATCTCTGAATTCAAGGATATCGGCAGGCTGGCAGTCAAGCTCCTTGCAGATAGCGTCAAGGGTTGAAAAGCGGATAGCCTTCGCCTTCCCCGTTTTCAGAATTGAAAGATTAGCCTGAGTAATTCCTATTCTGTTTGCAAGCTCAAGGGAGCTCATTTTCCGTTTGGCAAGCATAACGTCAAGATTTACAATAATCATAATTACACCACCAAATCGTTTTCTTCTTTAATAATTATAGCCTTGTTCATTACGTTTCTGACCACTCTTACAACAAGCGCCATAAACGCTTCGCCGAAAGCGAGAAGAATTACAGTTTCAATTGACTTATACTTAATTGCAATTATAATATACGAAATAATGCCTACCCCGCACGCCGCAAGACAGCAACAGGTTATTATGTTAAGAAGCTTAATATTTGCGTTATCAAAAACAATATCCTTTTTTATATTACAAAGCAATTTGTCAAGGCAGATAAGCGCCGCGTAGCCGAGCGGCACCACAGCATAGAAAGACCAGATAAGATACTTTCCGTGAACTGCAATCATAACAAAATAATACAAATCGTTTTCCCGCGCTCTCATCAGAATCGGAAAAGCAACAACCGAAGCGGCTAAAAGAAAGTAACAAACCCTTACCGCTGCGAGTGTAAGCCCCGTTGTTTTATCACTGTATTTCATAATAATCCATCTCCTTTACAGGTAATATATACCACTTAAATTATCGTTTGTCAATAATTATTTATCGTTTTTACAAAATATTCACAAAAAAAAGATTTAAACATATACATATCCTATCTATTCAAATTACGTAACATATAGCAATTGAATTTTATAACAGTTTATAATATAATATTTTAAAGCACATTATAAGCCTTCCCCTTGAGGGGAAGGTGGCTTGCCAAAGGCAAGACGGATGAGGTGGAACAGTGAATAAGACAAACAATCCGAAGCTAAAACCATTTGCTCAAAAATTACGCAGAGATATGACAAAAGAGGAGCGACATTTGTGGTATGACTTTCTCAAAGATTTACCTATTACTGTTAACCGTCAAAAAGTTATTGGAAACTACATCGCAGATTTTTACTGCGCTAATGCAAAACTGATTATTGAAATTGACGGCACACAGCATTATGAAGATGAGGGTATTAAATCAGACAAAAAACGAGATGAATTCTTCAAAGAGCTTGGCATAAAGGTTTTAAGATATTCAAACGAAGATGTTAACAATAATTTTGACGGCGTTTGCGAGGATATATTGAGACGGTTATAACAAATATTATTCATTTAACTGTTACGGTCTATGTACCTACACCTCATCCACCGCAAGCGGTCCCCCTTCCCCTCAAGGGGAAGGCTGGTATTAAAAAGATGCGACTGAATTCAGTCGCATCTTTTGTATAGTAGTTCTTTTTTATTTATACCTTATTATAAGCGAATATCTGTACGGCTCAAGATAAAGCGTATTATTAACAGGTGCGTTACCTAAAAGTGTATAGCAGTTGCCCCATTCATTGCCGAGAGGAATTGTAACCATCTCCTCGTCAAGATTTACGGCAACAATAACCTCGCTGTTATCATCCGCTCTTTTATACGCTGCTGTTTTGTGTGATGAGAAAAACGGAATAAACTCACCGTCTTTAAACACCTTTGTACCGCGTCTTATTTCGCCGAGTCGCTTGTACCATTTAAGAAGCTCTTCATTTTGCTCCTTCCACTCCATACAGCCGCGGTTAAACGGGTCCTTCATTCCCTGCATACCGACCTCGTCACCGTAGTAAACCGACGGAACGCCGGGAAGCGTAAACTGAATAAGTGAAGCGAGCTTGAGCATAGATATACCCTTTAAATAATCGTAAACGGAAAGCTTGTTGTGTTCGTGCTGCCACTGCCTGCCGTAGCCCTCAGGGTCAGGTCCTGCAAGGCGGGTTATCGCCCTTTCAGTATCGTGCGTTCCTATGTGGTTCATAAGCACGTTTACAACCTGCGGCGGGTAGTTTTCAATTATACTCATAACGCCGTCAAAGAATGCGTCAGCATTCTGAAACCTTATGAAATTCAGCACCGCGTCACAAAACGGATAGTTCATAACAGAGTCAAGCTGTTCGCCCAAAAGATAGCGCCTTCTCGCTCCGTACGCCTCTTTATTCGTTGCGTCCTCCCATACCTCGCCGATAATAATTGCGTTCTTATTTTCACTTTTAACTGCTTTTCTGACATCGTCAAGGAATACGTCGGGTAACTCGTCAGCAACGTCAAGTCTCCAGCCTGAAGCGCCGGCTTTCAGCCATTTTCTGAGAATACCGTTTTCGCCGCAGATATATTCGCGATAGCTCTCGTTTTCCTCTATAACCTCCGGCAGCAGCTTGATACCCCACCACGATTTGTATTCGTCGGGATAGTCGGTAAACTTGTACCACTCGTAATACTTACTTTCCCTGCTGTTATATGCGCCGACAGAGTCATAGTTTTCAAACTTGTTAAAATACCTGCTGTCTATTCCCGTATGGCTGAAAACGCCGTCAAGAATAACCTTAATACCGTATTTCTCAGCGCTTTTACAAAGCGACTCAAAGTCCTCATACGTTCCGAGAAGAGGGTCAATTTTTTCATAGTCCGCAGTGTCGTAGCGGTGGTTTGAATTCGCCTCAAAAATAGGATTCAGATAAATACAGCTTACCGATAAATCCGCAAGATACGGGAGCTTTTCCTCAATGCCCTTAAGGTCGCCGCAGAAATAATCGTTATTCCATACGCCGTTCATCTGCTCCTCTTTCCAGTAAGGCTCATCGCCCCACTGCCTGAAAACGCGGGTATTTCTGACGCCTTTTTTCTTCTCGCCGCTGAAATAGAACCTGTCGGGAAAAATCTGGTAGATTATTCCGCCCTTAATCCAGTCGGGAGTAGTAAAGTCGGCGTTATATACGGTCTGCTGAAAGTCTGCTCCGTCAGGTGCAAAATCACCTATTCCGTGGCCGACATTTCTTATAAAACTCTTGCCCCAGTCCGTTTCAAGCTCAAAGTGATAAAAGTAAAGTCCGCTTGTTGTAGCCGAAAAATGAAGCTCCCAGTATTCGTGCGCCTCGCCGCACATCCCTGCCCAGAACATAGAGTAATACGCGGGTGTTTCCCCCTCTTTTGTAATACACAGCTGAGCCGCGTGACAGCTCATTGAGCGCGGAACAACAATTCTGAATTTTACCTTTTCATCTGTTGCAATAGCTCGGATTTTATCTTTGTATTCAGTTTTTCTTGAATCAAAAACTGTCAAAATAAATCACCTGTCAAAGAAAGGCGGAATTAACCGCCTTTTTAATTATTTACTCTTTTTTGCCGATTTTTTCTTAGTTGTTTTCTTTTCTGTTTTTTCAGCCTTTTTGTCCGCCTTTTTCTCTGCCTTTGAGCCCATAGGCACGCTCTTCTTAGCGGTCTTTGTCTCGTGGTGAGTAAATTCAACGGGCTTTGTGTGCCAGATATTGTTAGCGTAATCCATAATTGCACGGTCCGCGCTGAATACGCCTGCACCGCTGATATTCATAAGGCTCATTCTTGTAAACGCAAGCGTGTCCGCGTAAGCCCTTGAAATCTCCTGCTGAGTCTGTCTGTAATCGGCAAAGTCAGCAAGCGCCATATACTGGTCAACATTTGTAAGAGTAGAAACAACCTCGTCAAAGCGCTTTCCGTTTACGCCGAAGCGGATAAACTCGATTGCGTTTCTGAGCGTTTCGTTGTTGTTGTAATACTCCATCGGGTTGTAACCGCTGTTCTGAAGCGATACAACCTCAGGCGTGTTCATACCGAAGATGTAAATGTTATCCTCGCCTACTGCGTCGTAAATTTCAACATTCGCGCCGTCCATAGTACCGAGGGTTACTGCGCCGTTGAGCATAAGCTTCATATTACCTGTTCCCGAAGCCTCTGTTCCTGCAAGTGAAATCTGTTCTGAAATATCAGCCGCAGGCATAAGCATTTCTGCAACAGATACGTTATAGTCCTCAACAAATACAACCTTGAGCTTACCGTTAACCTCCTCGTCGTTGTTGATAACCTTTGAAAGCGCGTCAATAAGTTCAATAAGCTTTTTAGCCATAAAGTAGCCCGGCGCAGCCTTTGAAGCAAAGATATATGTTTTCGGATAATAATCTGCGTTCGGGTTTGCCTTGAGCATCTGATATTCCGAAATTATGTTGAGGATATTAAGCTGCTGTCTCTTATATTCGTGAAGGCGCTTAACCTGAACGTCAAAGATTGAGTCGGGGTTGATTTCAACGCCCTGCTTTTTCTTAAGATACTTTGCAAATCTTACCTTGTTGTTGTGTTTGATTTCAGCGAGCTTCTTAAGAACCTTCTCGTCGTCCTTAAAGTCACGAAGCTTGAGAAGCTCGTCAGACTTTGTAATAAATCCGTCGCCTATAAGCTTTGTAATGTAAGCTGTAAGCTCGGGGTTAGCCTGACAAATCCAGCGTCTGAAGGCAATACCGTTAGTAACATTTGTAAACTTCTCGGGAGTGAGAGTATAAAAATCATTGAATACGGTATCTTTAAGGATTTCGCTGTGAAGCGCAGATACGCCGTTTACACTGTGAGAGCCTGCAACGCAGAGATTAGCCATACGTACTACGCCGCCGGAAACAATTGCCATTCTCTCAACCTTGTCAGCGTCGTTTGTAAGCGACCAGACATAAGCTCTGAAGCGGTTGTCAATTTCCTTTGTAATCTGGTAAATACGCGGAAGAAGACGTGAGTAAAGCTCCTCGCTCCAGCACTCAAGCGCTTCCTTCATAACGGTGTGGTTTGTGTATGCAATAGTTTTTGTAACAATTGACCACGCCTCGTCCCAGCCGTAGCCGCACTCATCAAGCATAATTCTCATAAGTTCGGGAATAGCCATAGTCGGGTGTGTGTCGTTAATATGAATTGCAATCTTTTCGGGAAGATTGTCAAGCGTACCGTAGCGAGTAAGGTGGCGCTGAATAATATCCTGAATTGAAGCAGAAACGAGGAAATACTGCTGACGGAGTCTCAAGCTCTTACCCTCGGGAGAATTGTCGGCGGGGTAAAGAATTTTTGAAATAGCCTCAGCCATAGCGCTCTGCTCCATAGCCTTGATGTATGAGCCCTGATTGAAAAGAGCCATATCAAGCTCGGGCTTCTTTGACGCCCAGAGTCTCAGACGTGAAACGCCCTTGCCCATACCTGATACATACATATCGTAAGGAATAGCAACAACTGAGTTAGCGTTGAGGTGGTTAACGTGGTGGTATTCACCGTCCCAGCTATCCTCAATATAGCCCTCAAACTTTACCTCAACAGCTCTCTCCTCACGCGGAACAAGCCAGACATCTCCGCCGGGAAGCCAGAAATCGGGAAGCTCTGTCTGCCAGCCGTCAACTAACTTCTGCTTGAAGATACCTGCTTCATAGCGGATTGAATAACCCATAGACTGGAAGCCGTTTGTTGCAAGTCCGTCAAGATAACAAGCCGCAAGTCTGCCGAGGCCGCCGTTACCGAGGCCTGCGTCGGGCTCCTGCTCGTAAAGTCTGTCAAGCTTAATATCCATAGACGCGAGCGCCTCTTCAAATACGCCTGTAAGACCTAAATTGTAAAGATTGTTTTTAAGCGAACGTCCCATAAGGAATTCCATACAGAGATAATATATTTCTTTTGAATCCTGTTTTTTGGCTACGTCTCTGAAGTCGCTGTTCTGCTCTGAGAGTCTGTCTCTGACTATCATCGAAACCGACTTGTAAAACTGTTCCTCTGTAGCCTCCTCGGGCGTTACGCCGAAGAAATGGGAAAGTTTGTCGCTTATTAATTTCTTTGTTTGTGCAACTGTAAGTGCAGATTTCATATATATCCTCCAAAAAAATGAATTATTTTTATATTATTATTTTCTATTTTTGTGTATTATACACGAAAATAGACTATATTGCAAGTATAATATAAAAATTATCAGAGGCGCAAAAATGCGCCTCTGTTTTTTAACTCTTTTTCTTTTTCAGGAATTTGTCAAGAATAAGGTTTACAAGCTCAAGAATCTGCTTGTAGTTTACGCCTATCATAACAAGCATAAGCGCCGCCTCAATTACGTACATAACAACGCCCGATTTCAAATAGAGCATAACTGCGCTCTGAAGCGAAAGAATAATCATTTCAACAACTATTATCGGCGTATGATAGTTAATTTTAAGAAAACGTCTTGCGTCAAGCGCTCTTGCAGCAAACGCAACAATAAATGAAATCGCGGTTGCAATTGCCGCGCCGTTTGCGCCCATAATCGGAATCAGTATCAAATTGAGTACAACGTTTGTAACCGCTCCGGCAAAAGCCGTCACCATAGCCATAACATTTTTCTTTTCCGCCATATAAACTGACGCAAGGAAGTTAACGTGACACGAAATCGACGTTCCCATAATAAGAATAGGAACATACTGCCACGATTCGTAATAGCTCGGCGCAACAAGTATTCTTGTAAAGAGCTGACAGAATATAATAAGCGCCGAGGAAACGGCAAATATTCCGCCCGAATAAACTCTGAAAACATTTGTAAAAAAGTCCTGCGTTCCGTCGTTATCGTATTCGTCAACAGCCGAAAGCTGCCACGCGTCAATAAATATTGACGAAAACATAATTACAAAATTCGGAATTTTTGAAGCCGCTGTATAAAGGCCGTTAGCACCCGAATCAATAAAGCCCGTAACCATATATCTGTCTGACACGTTAATTACCCACCAAAGAATAATTGACGGCATCATAGGTATTGAATACCTCAGCATATCGTGAGTAGTGGACTTTCTAACGCCCCTGAGCTTAACAAATCTCCAAAGCTTACACGAAACCGTAAGGAAGATTATTGAACACAGGTCCGAAGCCATAATTGCAACGATATATCCCGTAACTCCCCAGTGGAAGGGTCCGAGGAAAAGAAGGTTAAATACAAGCGTTGTAGCCGTGGCAAGAATACCGTCAATAGCAAACGTCTTAACGTGTCCGCAGCCTCTTACAAACTGCTGACAAAGCTGCCTTAATCCTGAAATAAGAACGAATGCGTAAATAAGAACGATGTAATCCCCAAGCCTGAAATCGCTGATTTTAATAAGGCTCATCGGATACGCAAAAAGCAAAAATATAACAAAGCCCTTAAGCGTAGTTCTTATTCCAACGGTAAAGATTTCACCCTTGTCGCCGTCCTTGTCAAGCGCAAACCTCAGCGCTGCGGAGTTAATCTGCAAAAACACTATAGGTATAAGCACATTAGCCGTCTGCTGAATCAAATCAGCAGTACCGTACTCCCCTTTTACCATCATACGCGTAACGTACGGCATTAAAAGGAAGCTGAGCACCTTTGATGAAAATGTACCTATAGCAAATATTATAGTATTACTTGCCAGTTTTTTATATTTATCCAAATGAATATACCTCTGTTGAATTATCCTTGATTATTTGTAAGACCATTTGCCCTCTTTAAAGCGCATAATGTTTGCAGAGCCCGTGTAATAACTTGAAGCGCTGTACACCTTGTCGCCGTCTGCGTTTCTGTTTCCTATAATGAAATCGTACTCGCCGCCGTGCTGACAGATGAGCGTGTTATCGCTGCTTACCTTTTTAACCGTAAGCATTGTTTTTATGTCTTTTGAGTTCATATTAAGCTCCATCATTCTGAAGCTTTCGTTGTCAAGCTCGCCGTAGAAAAGTCTGTTTTTAGTAACAATTACGGGGTTTAACGAGGTGACGTTTTCAATAAGTGTAACTGCGCTTTGAGCGCCGAATTTCTGTCTGCAGAGATTGTAAGACATATCCTCCTGCTGCTCAAAAAAGTAAAGGAAACCGTCCTCAAGCACGGGAGCGACAATCTTATCGTTCTCGCTTGACTTGCGGAAGTATCTCTCACCCGTCTCTTTTTTGAGGTCAACCGTCAAATACTGAACCGTTCCCGATACGTCCTTAACAGTAAAGAATACGGCGTTCAGCGAAATACCCACAAGCTCAACCTCGTCAGCCGAAGAATAAAGCTCAACGGGCTCACGCTTGTCCGTTTTCATATATTTAACGCTGTTGTCGGTTGTAACAAAGTAAATATTATTTGCATAAACATAAGCGGTTTTTACTGAATCCTGAAGCTTTTCAGCCTTTCCGCTTCCTTTTTTCATTCTGTAAAAAACAGAATCCTCGCTGTCAATAAAATAGAGATAATCGCCCTTGAGGTTAAGCGATTTAAGCGCGTGACTGCTCTCATAAACTCTCGTGTAGCTTTCGCCGTTAGGCTCAAAGCGGTAAATACCGCGTCCGTCAACTATATGGTAAATATAGCTTGCGTCGGTTCCTACCTTGCCGCCTGAGAGTATGTTACCCATTTCATTTCCCTTTTTGCCGTTTTCAAATTTAAATTCCTCAATTGGAATATATTCCGCACTGTCAAGGTCGGGCACAGCCTCGGTGGTTGTCTCAGTTGTAGTCTGTGTAGCCGTAACAGTAGTGGGCTGAGTAGTTTCAACAACCTCGGTAGTCCTTTCGGGAATCAGCTGAGTAATTTTAAAATCAGGCTGGACTAATTTTATCGTGCCGAGAAAAACAGCAATTGCAATAATAACAAAGCCTATGAAAGTAAGCACAATTTTTCCGCCCTTGCTCTTCTTTTTCTGCTGTGCTCTTTCCTGTCTGTCCTCGTCTGTATTCGGGTTTTCTAAATAGTTGTCTTTCATTTTCTGACCTGTCCGTTTCCGTAAATTAAATATTTTGTAGAGGTAAGCTGAGCAAGTCCCATAGGTCCTCTTGCGTGCAGCTTCTGAGTTGAAATGCCTATTTCAGCACCGAGTCCGAACTCATTACCGTCTGTAAAGCGCGTTGACGCATTAACGTAAACCGAGCTTGAATCAATACACTGCATAAACTTTTCGGCGTTAGCGTTATTATTTGTAATAATCGCTTCGCTGTGGTGAGTTGAATGCTCGTTGATATGCTCAATCGCTTCATCAAGACTGTCAACTGTTTTAACGCTGATTATGTAGTCAAGATATTCAGTATAGAAGTCCTCTTCGCTTGCCTCTTTTATTTCGGGGCATACCGCTCTCGCCCTCTCGTCGCCTCTTATTTCGGTATTCTTCTCATCAAGTCTCGCCTTGATTTTAGGCAGAGCCTCGCCGATTACCGCAGAATGTATAACAAGACTCTCGCACGCGTTACAAACGCTGATTCGCTGAGTCTTTGCGTTAAATATAATCTCTGCCGCCATATCTGTGTCAGCGCTCTCGTCAACATAGATGTGACAGTTGCCCGAGCCCGTTTCAATTACGGGTACGGTTGAATTTTCAACAACCGCCTTAATAAGCCCCTTACCGCCTCTGGGGATAAGACAGTCAAGGTATTCGTTCATCGTCATCATATCGTTAGACGACTGACGGCTCGTGTCCTCAACAAGCTGAATTACATCCTTTGGAAAGCCCGCTTTTTCAAGCGCGCCTCTCATAATTTCGGCGATAGCCTTGTTTGAGTTAATCGCTTCCTTGCCGCCTCTCAGAATTACGGCGTTGCCGCTTTTAAGGCAGAGTGCCGCCGCGTCCGCCGTAACATTCGGGCGCGCCTCAAAAATTATTCCGATAACGCCGATAGGAACCGTAATCTTCTTTATCTTAAGACCGTTGTCTTTATTGTATTCATAAACCGTTTTGCCGCAGGCGTCCTCAAGATAAGCAACCTCTCTCACTCCGTCGGCAATACCTTTAATTCTTGAGGAGTCAAGCATAAGTCTGTCAAGAAGTCCGGCGCCGAGTCCGTTTTTCTCGCCTGCCTCAAGGTCCTTTTTGTTAGCCTCAATTATTAAATCAGCATTGCTCTCAAGTGCGTCGGCAATAAAGTTCAGCGCCCTGTTTTTATCCTCTGTTGTTACAAGCGATAAAAAGCTCTGCGTTTTTCTTGCTCTTTTTCCAAGCTCTTTTACTGTCATAATGTCACCTATCTTTCGGGAAGAAACTTTGTTCCGTAGCTCTTTCCTTCCAGGATTTTATATATTCTCGTCGGCTTTTCGCCGTTCATAATAACAACGGGAATTCCGTTTGATACAGCAATCTTTGCCGCCTTAATCTTAGTTGTAAAGCCGCCTGTTCCGCGCTTTCCTGCGCCGCCTGCGGCATTTTCTATTTCAGGGGTAATTTTTTCAACAACCTCAATAAGCTTTGCGTTTTCGTTTTCCTTAGGGTTGCTGTCGTACAGCCCGTCGGTATCCGTAAGCATTATAAGTAAATCTGCGTTTGTAAGAACTGCAACCGTTGCGGAAAGGCAATCGTTATCGCCGTTTAAAAGCTCGTCAACCGAAACGCTGTCGTTCTCGTTTACAATCGGGATTGAGCCGAATTCAATAAGCTGATTAAACGTGTCTACAAGGTGCTTTCTGCTCGTTTCATCTTCAAGCTCCTGAGTTGTAAAAAGAAGCTGCGATACAATAACGCCGAATTCCGAAAACATCTTGTCGTAAAGGAACATCAGCTCACCCTGACCGATAGCCGCGGCAGCCTGAAGCTCTTTCGTCTTTGTCGGCTTTTCGCTCAGTCCGAGCTTGCCCGCACCGACTCCCACAGCGCCCGAAGAAACAAGTATAACCTCGTGCCCCATATTGTGCAGGTCAGATAGTACAGACGTGAGCTTTGCAACTCTTGCAATATTCGTTTTTCCTGTCTTGTGCGTAAGGGTTGAAGTACCTACTTTTACAACTACCCTTTTTTTCTCAAAATCAGCCATAAGCCTACTACCCCATATTATAATCTTATTTATTATAGCACACCGATATTGCGTTTGCAATTATTTTATATTTATAATTTTAATTTTTCTGCGCACACTATCCTTGAATACAAATCGGAGGTAAAAATATGAAAACACGCGGATATGTAAGAATCACTTCTTTTATGGCTGTCGGGCTCGGAATCCTTATTGCAACGTCAGTAGCAAACACAAGAAATATGAACTATTATAAAAACGAGCTTGAGGTCGGCTACAGACATTCGCTGTCCGAGCTTGCTGAGTGTCTGAGTACGGTAAACACAGACCTCAACAAATGTCTTTATTCAAACTCGTCATCACAGCAGCAGCGGCTCAGCCGGGACCTTTTAGCAAACTGCACAAGCGCCAAAAACGCAATAAGCCGTCTACCCGTATCACAGCTTGAGCTCGGAAACACATATAAGTTTTTATCGCAGGCAGGCGACTACGCTCAGTATATTGAAAACAAGCTCAGAAACGGCAATCCGATAACAGAACAGGAGCATAAAAATCTTAAGGTGCTTTTTGAATATTCCGAGCGCTTTTCAAAGTCCGCCTCCGATATGCTCAAAATAGTTTCCTCAGGCTCAAGGATTACAGACGGCTCGGTAAAAAGCAGTACAAAGCTTAGCTATACTCCCGTTTCAGGCGGCTTCAACGACAGCGTAAAAAGCTTTGAAAGCTTTCCCACTCTTCTCTACGACGGCCCGTTTTCAGACAGAGTTCTGAATAAAAAATCAGCTCTGCTTAACGACTCTGAAATCAAAACACGCGAAGAGTGTAAAGCTGTTGCCGCAAAAGCGCTTTCGGTAAATCCAAACAGAGTTTCCTACGACTCAGACGAGCTCTCGCTTCTCCCATGCTATGTATTTAAAAGCGGAAGGTATACCGTATCCGTCACAAAGCAGGGCGGCTACGTTAAAAGCATACTTTATTCGGGCGTAATAAGCCGCTCGGATATCAGCCCTGAAAACGCTGTTAACCTTGCTAAGAAATATCTTGACAGTATCGGCTATAAATATATGAAAGAGTCGTATTATTCAGTTAACAATAACATCTGTACAGTAAATTTTGCATATGCAAAAAACAATCTTTACGTCTACAGCGACCTTATAAAAGTCGGCATTTCAATGGCTGACGGAAAAATCGTATCGCTTGACAGCGCAACCTATCTCACAAATCACACAGGCAATAAAACATTTAAAGATGCCAAAAGCCCGACTGTTGCACAGAAAAAGCTCTCACCCTACGTCAGTGTAAACGGCGTTAAAAAATGCGTCATTCCGAAAGAGGACGGAAAAGAGGTGCAGTGCTGGGAATTTCTTTGCACAAGCGCCGATACGGGCGAGGACACGCTGATTTATTTAAACGCAAAAACGCTTGAGGAGGAGGACATTATGCTTCTTCTTTATACCGACGGCGGAACCATCTGCGAATAAAATGAATAATTGAAAAATAACGTGAAATACTATTATAAGTAATTCAATTACTGTGAAAGGAAAATGATTATGAAAAAGATTATTTTAGCTGTTATGATTTCAGCGCTTGCAGCTGTTGTGTTTACAGGCTGTTCAAAGGATATGCGCTCCGAAACGCTTGACAGTACAACAACAACTGTTACAGAAACAAGAACAGACGCAGCAACCTCAACAACGTCAAGAGCCGAAGAGGCTGCAAGCGACGCGGGCAATGCTGTTTCAGACGCAGGCGAAGAGATTAAAGACAGAGCTGACAAAGTCGGCGACGATATCGGCGAAGGCGCAGAAGACCTTGCTGACGGAGCGGCAGGCGCGGCTGAAGAAGCAGGCGACGCCGTATCAGACGCGCTCGACTAAATCACGCAGAAAAAGAAAGGTGTATCCTTTCTTTTTTCTTTTTGGAAAAATTATGTTGCATATTGAAGTTAAATAATATATAATATATTCGTTAAAAATTAAACAAAATTAAAGGAGACTATCTTTATGAACGCTTTAAACAAAAAGACTATTGAAGATATTGACGTAAAAGGTAAGAGAGTTCTTGCCCGTTGCGACTTCAATGTACCGCTTAAAGACGGCGTAATCACAAATGACAAAAGAATTGTTGCCGCTCTTCCGACAATCAAGTACTTAATGGAAAACGGAGCAAAGGTTATTCTCTGCTCACATCTCGGAAGACCTAAGGGAGAATATAAACCCGAATTCAGCCTTGCACCCGTTGCAAAGAAACTTTCTGAATATCTCGGAGTTGACGTTAAGCTCGCTGAGGATGCAGAGGTTGTAGGCGAAAACGCAAAGAAGCTCGCTTCAGAGCTCAAGGACGGCGAAGTTATGCTTCTTGAAAACGTTCGTTACAGAGCTGAAGAAACCAAGAACGAAGAGAATTTCTCAAAAGAGCTTGCTTCTCTTGCAGACATATTTGTTAACGACGCTTTCGGCACTGCCCACAGAGCTCACTGCTCAACAACAGGCGTTGCTGCTTATCTCCCCGCAGTTTGCGGCTATCTTATCCAGAAGGAAATTGAATTTATGGGCGGCGCTCTCGCTAATCCCAAGAGACCTCTCGTTGCTATTCTCGGCGGCGCAAAGGTTTCCGATAAAATCGGCGTAATCTCAAACCTTATTGATAAGTGCGATACAATCATTATCGGCGGCGGTATGGCTTATACCTTTATGAAGTATCTCGGCCACTCAATCGGCACCTCTCTTCTTGAGGCTGACTGGATTGAAAAGGCAGGCGAAATGATGGCAGACGCAGAGGCTAAGGGCGTTAAGTTCCTTATTCCTATTGATAACAAGGTTGGTAAGGAATACGACGAAAATACAGAGTCTATGGTTGTTAACTCAGACGAAATTCCCGACGGCTGGATGGGTCTTGACATCGGTCCCGCTTCTCAGGAGCTTTTCGTAAACGCAATCAAGGGCGCAGGCACAGTAATCTGGAACGGTCCTATGGGCGTATCAGAGTGGAAGAACTTTGAGGCAGGTACAGTTGCAGTTGCTAACGCAGTTGCAGAGTCAGGCGCAATCTCAATCATCGGCGGCGGAGACAGCGTTGCAGCAGTAACAAAGCTCGGCTTCGCTGACAAGATGAGCCACATTTCAACAGGCGGCGGCGCTTCTCTTGAATTCCTTGAGGGCAAAGAGCTTCCCGGTATAGCAGCATTACAGGATAAATAATTGATTCGGAGGAAATCACTATGAATAAATCACTCAGAAAAGCAGTTATCGCAGGTAACTGGAAAATGAATAACACACCTACCGAGACAACGGCTCTCATCAATGAGATGAAGCCTCTCGTAGCAGGAGCAGACTGCGACGTAGTAATCTGCGCTCCTTTCGTTGACCTTCAGGCAGCTCTTGACGCAGCCGAGGGCTCAAACATCAAAATCGGCGCTGAAAACTGCCACTGGGCTGAAAAGGGCGCTTTTACAGGCGAGGTTTCAGCTCCTATGCTTAAGGCAATGGGCGTTCCCTATGTAATCATCGGCCACAGCGAAAGACGTCAGTATTTCGGCGAAACAGACGAAACAGTTAATAAGAGAGTCCGCGCTGCACTTGATAACGGTCTTACAGTTATCCTTTGTGTGGGCGAGGTTCTTGAAGAGAGAGAACAGGGCGTTACATTTGAAATCGTAGGAAAGCAGACTAAGGTTGCACTTCAGGGCGTAAGTGAGGACGAGCTTTCAAAGATTATAATCGCTTACGAACCCGTATGGGCTATCGGCACAGGCAAGACTGCTACTGCTGACCAGGCTGACGAGGTTAACGGCTATATCCGTCAGGTTATCGCTGACCTTTACAGCAAAGAAGCTGCTGACGCATTCGTTGTTCAGTACGGCGGCTCAATGAATGCAGGCAACGCTGAAGAACTTCTTGACAAAGAGAATGTTGACGGCGGACTTATCGGCGGCGCTTCTCTTAAAGCAAACGATTTCTCAGTAATCGTAAAGGCTGCAAGCAGATAATAAAAATTACGGGCGGAGAATCTCCGCCCTTATTTTAGGAGATAATAGCACTATGAAAAAAACTAATGTACTTTGCATTATGGACGGCTGCGGCCACAATCCCGACACATACGGAAACGCCGTAGCAGCCGCAAAAAAGCCTAACCTTGATATGCTTATGGAAAAGTATCCGTATACATATATCGGCGCTTCGGGCCTTGACGTAGGACTTCCCGACGGTCAGATGGGTAACTCCGAGGTCGGCCATACAAATATGGGCGCAGGCAGAGTTGTATATCAGGAGCTCACCCGTATAACAAAGTCTATTGAGGACGGCGATTTTTTTGAAAACGAAGCCCTCTGTAATGCAATCAATAAGTCAGTTGAAAACAAAACCGCGCTTCACCTTATGGGACTTATGAGCGACGGCGGCGTTCACTCACACAACACTCACGTCTGGGCAATCGTTGAGCTTGCAAAGCGTCTCGGTCAGGATAAGGTATATCTTCACTGCATTATGGACGGACGTGACGTTCCGCCGACAAGCGGTAAGGATTACGTTGCCGAGGCTATTGAAAAGATGAACGAAATCGGCGTAGGCAAGGTGGCAACCGTAACGGGCAGATACTACGCTATGGACAGAGATAATAACTGGGACAGAGTTAAAAAGGCTTACGACGCTTTCGTGTTCGGTAAGGGCAATTTCAACACAGACCCCGTTGCCGCAATTGAAGCTTCATACGAAACTGTTGACGGCGACGGTAAAAACCTCACCGACGAATTCATTCTTCCCACAGTCACTCTTGAGAACGAGGGCAGAATCGGCGCAAACGACAGCGTTGTTTTCTTCAACTTCCGCCCCGACAGAGCAAGAGAGATTACAAGAACGTTTGTTGACGACGATTTCAAGGGCTTTGAAAGAGACCGCTTCCCCGTTAACTACGTTTGTATGACTCAGTACGACGCAACTATGCCGAACGTAGACGTTGCCTTCAAGCCGCAGGTACTCACAAACACCTTCGGCGAGTATCTTGCTAACAGAGGTATGACTCAGCTCAGAATCGCAGAAACTGAAAAATACGCTCACGTAACCTTCTTCTTCAACGGCGGCGTTGAGGCTGTTAACGAAGGCGAGGACAGAATTCTTGTTCCCTCTCCCAAGGTTGCAACCTACGACTTAAAGCCCGAAATGAGCGCCTTTGAGGTTTCCGAAAAGCTTAACGAGGCTGTACGCTCAGGCAAATACGATGTTGTAATTATTAACTTTGCAAACTGCGATATGGTAGGCCACACGGGCGTATTTGACGCGGCTGTAAAGGCTGTTGAGGCTGTTGATACCTGCGTGGGCTCGCTCTACGAGGCAGTTATGGATAACGGCGGTACGCTCTTCATAACAGCCGACCACGGCAACGCTGATATTATGAAAGAGGCCGACGGCTCTCCGTTCACTGCCCACACTACAAACGTCGTTCCGTTTATCTGTGTTAACTGCGGCGACGTTGAGCTTCGCGAGGGCGGTAAGCTTTGCGACATTGTTCCCACAATGCTCAAGGTTATGAATCTTCCCCAGCCCGAAGAAATGACAGGCGTTTCAATAATTAAATAACACTGTAAACTTTAAAAGACGTACGGTCAGCCGTACGTCTTTCTTTGTTTATTTCTAACAAAAACTGCGTTAAAAATTTGTCAATTGTAACGAATTAAAATTTTGTAACAATTAAAGCAATTTGACAAGGTATGTGCTATAATGATAATTGTATAAAACTATATTATTTTATAATTTTAAGGAGGGATTGTTATAAAAAGCAAAAAGATACTCAGCCTTATTCT
>CAMNAP010000029.1 GCA_946531445.1 uncultured Clostridia bacterium | reverse complement strand
TACCGGGTCAGGTTAATAACCCTGTAGTTGTTGAAGAGATGAAAAAAATTGTTGAAAAGGCAAAGCATAAAAATAAAGTTATCGGTACTTTTATTGATACGCCTCAAGACCTTAAAATGTGGAAAGATATCGGACTTCAGTATTTGTGTTATTCGGTTGATGTCGGTATTTTTATGGATGCGTGTAAGGAAATTAATAATCTTGTAAAATAACTTAATTAAGTATTAAGTTTATATTTGAGGCAATTATGATAAAGTTCTTTAAGAAGTATTATTTTGTTTTTATCCCGATTGTGATTACGGTGCTGTGCGCTGTGTTCGGGCTTGTAAGGTATATAATTAACGACGATATTGCGATGTTGAAAATCGCTGAAAGCTTTAAGACCAATACTCATTCTGAGCATCTGGTTTTTATCAGTGTAATTTTCGGTTATCTTCTTAAGATGCTGTACAGTATATTACCGGGCATTAACTGGTTTATAATTATGTATTTAGCAACTGTAAACCTTGCGTTTATTGCGCTGTTTGGGATAGTGAAAAAGCTCGGTGAAAATATAGTGGGCTTTTGCGCTGTAGCGGCAATTCAGATTTTTATTCTTTCAAATCTGACATTTACCTCTATTTCGTTTATTTGCGCGACTGCCGGTATGCTTTGGATGATTGTGTTTATAGATAAGCTCGATAAAGCAAGCTTGATTCACTTTGTAATAGGCTTTGTACTTCTTCTTAGCGCTTATGCAATGAGAAGAGGGGATACCTTCTATTTTACAATTTTACTGTTTATTCCCGTATTCTTCTTCTCACTTATTAAAAAGCGCAAAAAGATAGCAGTTATTGCTTCAATAATTATTGTCTGTACGGTTGCAAACTACTCTGTAGTCGGCGTTCAGAATCTGTATAACAATTCTATTCCGTCTGATATATATTTTTCTGAATTCAGGAAATACAGAGGCGCTGCTAATGACGACGGCTTGTTCAATTATGAAAGACACGGTCAGGAACTTCAGGAAAGCGGAGTTACTGAAAACGATTACTATCTTTTAAGAAGATGGATTTTCGGTGACAAGAAGGTATATTCAGCCGAAACGATGAAAGCTGTTGCACAGAGCAGAGACTTTGACGAAAAGTATAATACCAACCTTAAAGAGATAGCTAAACAGATATTAAAGCAGAGAACTGTTTTACTGCTTCTTGCCGCACTTATTCTTATGACTGTTATAAATATCATAATCAGCAAAAAACAGCTACTTGAAGCGCTTGGTGTATTTGCTTTTACAATTGCAGGCTTTGGATATCTTTATTTCAGACGCAGAGGAATTGAGCGCGTCAGCTCTCTGGTATTGATATGCGGCTTTCTTGTTTTACTGTTTATGCTTCTTAACAGTATCAAATCCGCAGGGGAAATTAAACTGTTTAAGAAAATAAACCCGAAGGCTATAAGAGCTTTGGTCAGCGTTTTATGTATTGTTGCTGTTATTCTCAGCGCACTTTATTGCGTAAGAAATAACAACAGATTTGATACAGAGGCTGATAAATTCAGCAAAGCCGCGCAATACTTTAATAACGATAGAGAGAATTTTTACGTTTGCGACGTCAGAGTTTCAAGTGATTATGTTGTTAAATATTATAATGACAGAATATTTAAGGTGAACGCAGGTAAAGACATTAATTTCTACGGCTTCCTCGGAACGTGGACAATGTACACTTATTACTACTACGATAACCTTAACAATCTTGGCTATAAAGAGTATTATGATAATCTGATTTCACTTCTTTTAAGAGATGAGGTACGGTTTGTGTCAAGAAAGCTTCCTCCTCAAAAGCTTGCAAAATTTTTTAAAGAAAACTATAACATTGATGTTAAGTATAAAGTAGAAAAGAAATTTAAAGACGGAGACTATAAGGTATATAAATTCTATCAAGTTAATCAGTAACGGAGAAATGTGATGAAAAAAATATCCTTTGTTATTCCTTGTTACGGCTCTGAAAATACCATTGAGCCTGTAATTAAGGAGATTGAAGAGTATGTTACAAAGCGAAGCGAATACGATTATGAAATAATCTGTATTAACGACACTTCGCCGGATAACGTACTGTCTGTTCTAAAAAGCATAGCTGCTACAAATAAAAAGCTCAAGGTAGTTGACCTTGCGCGTAATTTCGGAAAGCATTCTGCTGTTATGGCTGGTTTTTCAATTGTAAAGGGCGATTATATAGTTTGTCTTGACGACGACGGACAATGCCCTATGGACAGACTTTGGGATTTGCTTGACCCGGTTATTGACGGCGGCTATGACTATTCAATGGCGAAATACGATAAAAAGAAGCAGTCGGGCTTTAAAAATCTCGGAAGCGCTATGAATTCTTTAATGTCGCAGATACTTATCAATAAACCGAAGGATATGAACTTTTCAAATTTCAAGGCAATGAAGCGATTTGTTGTTGATGAAATGGTAAAGTACAACAATCCGTATCCGTATCTTGAGGGCTTAACACTTCGTACAACAAGAAATATAATAACTATTCCAATGGAAGAACGTGACAGAATCGCAGGCGTAGGCCACTTCACTTTTAAGAAGTCTATTTCTCTTTGGATGAACGGCTTTACTGCTTTTTCTGTAAAACCGCTGAGAATTGCTACCTTTGTAGGAATTGTAACGGCTATACTCGGCTTCCTGTTCGGTCTTTATGTAATTATAAGAAAGATTGTTCATCCTGCAGTAGCTATGGGCTACAGCTCAACAATGGCGGTAATTCTGTTTATTGGCGGAATTATAATGCTGATGCTCGGAATGATAGGCGAGTACATAGGACGTGTTTATATAAGTCTTAATAATTCGCCGCAGTTTGTAATAAGAGAAATTATAGGTGAGGAAGAAGAATGAAAAAGCTTATGATTCTCGGCGCGGGTATATATCAGGTTCCGCTGATTAAAACAGCTAAAAGAATGGGACTGTATACTATTGCCGTCAGCATTAAAGGAAACTATCCCGGATTCAGTCTTGCAGACAAGGTGTATTATGAGGATACAACCGATTTTGAAACAGTTAAAAGAATTGCAAGAGAAGAAAACATTGACGGAATTGTTACTGCGGGAACAGACGTTGCAGTAATTACTATCGGCGAGGTTTGCGACAGTCTCGGCCTTTGCGGCCTTTCAGCCGAAGCTGCAAAAATTGCTTCTAACAAAATGCTGATGAAAACACAGTATGAAAAATACGGAGTGAGAACTGCGCGTTTTCGTAAGGTTTCTTTCAGTGACAGCGAAATTAAAAAGGCGTGTAGTGAGCTTAATTTCCCGCTCATATTTAAGGCTGTTGACACATCGGGCAGCAGGGGAATAGTTGTTGTCCCCGAGAAAAAGAATATTTCAGGCGCATCAGATATAGTTAAGGGCGCAACTAAGCTTAATTACTTCATTATTGAAGAATTCATAACAGGAACGGAATTTGGCGCACAGGCGTTTGTGGAAAACGGCGAGCTTCAGTTCTGTCTGCCTCACGGCGACTTTGTATATAAGGGCGATACAGGTGTTCCAATTGGACACTTTGCACCCTATGAGCTTGACAGCGAGATAATACAGGATACAGAAAAACAGCTCAGAAACGCCGCTCTTGCTATGCAGCTTGATAACTGCGCTATTAACGCGGACTTTATTCTCGGTAACGACAATAAGGTATATGTTCTTGAGCTGGGAGGACGTTCCGGCGCAACCTGCCTTGCCGAGCTTGTTTCAATTTATTTCGGCTACGACTACTACGAAAAGATTATCAGAGTTTCCCTTGGCGAAAGCGTAAGCTTTGAAAGTAATGAGAAAAATGCTAACTCTTCTCACCTTATTATGAGCGACAAAACCGGTACGATTGCAGAGCAGAGCTACTACGGTAACGATAAAAATGTTGTTGAGGTTCAGTTTGACTACAACGTTGGCGACAGTGTAAGAAAGTTCAATATAGGGCCTGACAGAATCGGGCATATTATTACAAAGGGAAATACCCTTGAAGAAGCAAACGAGTCTTTAAACAAGGCTCTTGAAAACGTAAATTTAGTAATTGAGGACTGATTATGAGTTACTCTCTTGACAGAAAGCTTTTAAGCGTTTACATATTTCTTGACTTATTTAAAATGCAGACCAAACTTCCGATGAACGAAGTTAAGGCAAAGAAAACGCAGGATAAAAGAGTCAGAAAGCTCGTTAAAAAAGCATATGAAATTCCGTTTTATAAAAAACGGTTTGATTCGGTTGGCATAAAGCCTGAGGATATAAAAGAGGCTAAAGACCTTGCAAAGCTTCCTCTTCTGACTAAGGATGAGCTCAGAGAATGGATGAACGAAGAGGATAAAAAGGGAATTTATTCCGACTGGTACCACGATAAAACAAGCGGCTCAACGGGTAATCCTCTTATGCTTCTTATATCGCCGAAGGAAAAGGCGTATAATATGGCTAACTGGTTTAGAGTTATGCTTCTTTGCGGCTATAACCCGTTTTTCGGAAAAACTATGAGTCCCGTTTCAACTCATTCTCAAAGCGGTACGCAAAAAACAATTCTTCAGAAATTCGGAATACTAAGACGTGAGTTTCTGAATAATAATCTTCCTGAAAGCGAGATTGTAGAACACATAAACTCATATAAGCCCGATTTTCTCTACACAAATAAAAGCACGCTTTTAAAGATTGCGCTTTACGTTAAAAACAGCGGAGCAGAGTTACATAAGCCGAAATGGTTTTGTCCTACGGGCGAGAAGCTTGATGAAAATTCAAAGAAGCTTTTAAGAGAGGTTTTCGGTGAAAATCTTATTGATTCCTACGGAACAACCGAAACCGGCGCTGTACTTACACGCTTTAATGATAATGAATCTTATATAACCAATACAGATTCCTTCGCTGTAAATATCTACGGCGACGACGGTAAGCTTTCTGACGAGGGTAAAATTGTAATAACGCCGCTTTATTGCACTGATTTACCTATTATTAACTACGTAATCGGCGACAGGGTTAAAAGTGAAAACATTGACGGCACACAGCGAATTACTGAAATTCAGGGCAGAATGAACGATTACTTTAAACATTCTGACGGAAGCGTTACTACATATTTTGAAATTAATAAAATGCTCGGTGAATTTGACGATGTAATTCAGCTCAGATTTATTCAGAAAAGCTTTGACAGTGTTACTGTTCAGTGTGTAAAAAACAACGAAAATAACACTTCTAAAGAAGAGATTGAAAGATATCTTGATACTGAACTTAACAAGCGCTTTAAAGAAAGAATTAACCTCAGCTTTGAGTGGATGGACTCAATTCCGCCCGATGTCAACGGCAAGCTGAGAGTAATTGTTTGCGAGGTATAAAAATGCCTGAAAATAATATGAAAAAAAGCAACATAAAGTATTTTGTCTTTTTACACATTTTACTGTTCTTTTATTCACTCAGTAACGTGTGTTCAAAGCTTGTTTCAAAAGAGAGGTTTCCGTCTTTCAATTTTTTCCTCTTTTACGGCTGTATAATCGCTATACTCGGCGTTTACGCGCTTGTGTGGCAACAGATAATAAAACACATTCCTCTTACGACGGCCTTTTGTAATAAGGCAATAAGCATAATCTGGGGAATTATGTGGGGCGCAGTCCTTTTCGGTGAAGAGGTAAAATGGAATATGATAGTGGGTGCAGTCATCGTCATCATCGGCGTGATCATAGTGGTGAAGTCAGATGAACAGTAAGTTATTTTTTACACTCATTTTATTGTTCGGATTTCTTGTTTCAGCAATCGCGCAGATACTTCTTAAAAAGAGCACCAAGAAGGAGTACGCAAGCAAGATTGAAGAATATCTTAATCCGTACGTTATTATTTCATACGCAATCTTTTTCGGCGCAACGCTTTGCACCGTTATTGCATATAAAAAGGTTGATTTATCGTTCGGCCCGATTCTCGGAACAACAGAATATATCTTTGTTGCTGTTCTTTCAAGGCTTGTGCTCAAGGAGCATATAAGCTTAAAAAAGATAATCGGTCTTGGCGTAATTATTGTAGGAATAGTAATATTCAAGTTATAAATCAGGAGAATTTGTATGAAGGGGATTATATTAGCAGGAGGCAGCGGAACAAGACTTTATCCGCTTACAAGAGTAACTTCTAAACAGTTGCTTCCAATTTACGATAAGCCTATGATTTTTTATCCGCTTAGCACACTTATGCTTGCGGGTATCAGGGATATTCTTATTATTTCAACTCCGGTTGATTTGCCTAATTTTGAAAAACTTCTCGGTGACGGCTCACAGTTCGGAGTTAAGCTTTCATATAAGGTACAGCCGTCTCCTGACGGACTCGCTCAGGCGTTTATTCTCGGCGAGGAGTTTATCGGCGACGACTGCTGCGCTATGATTCTCGGCGATAACATTTTCTACGGCGCGGGCTTCAGCAAGATTTTAAGCGACGCAAGAAAGAATGCCGAGGAAAATTCAAGGGCAACTGTTTTCGGCTATCACGTTGAGGACCCACAGCGCTTCGGTATTGTCAATTTTGACAAAAACAGAAAGGTTATCTCCATAGAAGAAAAACCTGAAAAGCCAAAGTCTCCGTGGGCTGTAACGGGGCTGTATTTCTACGATAACAGATGTGTAGAATATGCCAAAAGTATTAAGCCCTCTGAAAGAGGAGAGCTTGAAATAACAGACCTAAATAAGCTTTATCTTGAAAGTAACGAGCTTGATGTAAGGCTTCTCGGACGAGGCTTTGCGTGGCTTGATACAGGTACTATGGATAGCCTTATTGACGCAGGAGATTTTGTAAGAACAATTCAGTCTCAGCAGGGAATAAGAATTTCAGCTCCTGAAGAAATTGCTTTCAGATTCGGTTATATTGATAGAGATAAGCTTCTTGAATCAGCAGAAAAATACGGTAAAAGCGATTACGGCGTTTATCTTAAAAACGTTGTAGATGATGAACTTCTCGGAGGTATGTACAAGTGACGATTATTGTTACAGGCGGCGCCGGCTTTATAGGCTCAAATTTTATATTTCACATAATGAAAAAATACCCCTCTTACAGAGTAATCTGCCTTGATAAGCTTACATATGCAGGTAATCTTTCAACGCTTGAACATATTGCTGATAATAAAAACTTCCGTTTTGTTAAGGCTGATATTTGCGACAGAGAGGCTGTTTATAAGCTCTTCGAAGAGGAAAAGCCCGATATTATTGTAAACTTTGCAGCTGAAAGTCACGTTGACCGCTCAATTGAAAATCCCGATATTTTCCTTCAAACAAATATCATGGGAACCGCAGTTTTAATGGACGCGTGCAGAAAATACGGAATTAAACGTTATCACCAGGTATCAACTGACGAGGTATACGGCGATTTACCGCTTGACAGACCTGATTTATTCTTTACAGAGGAAACACCTATTCACACCTCGTCGCCTTACAGCTCCTCAAAAGCGGGCGCGGATTTGCTTGTCCTCGCTTATCACAGAACATACGGGCTTCCCGTTACTATAAGCAGATGTTCAAATAACTACGGCCCTTATCATTTCCCTGAAAAGCTTATACCGCTTATGATAGCAAATGCTCTGAACGACAAGCCGCTACCTGTATACGGAGAAGGACTTAACGTCAGGGACTGGCTTTATGTTGAGGACCACTGCAAGGCTATTGACCTTGTTATACATAAGGGAAGAGTCGGAGAGGTTTACAATATCGGCGGTCATAACGAAATGAAGAATATTGATATTGTAAAGATGATATGTAAAGAGCTTGGAAAACCCGAGAGTCTGATTACTTTTGTTGAGGACAGAAAGGGCCACGATATGCGATATGCAATTGACCCGACAAAGATTCACAGCGAGCTCGGCTGGCTTCCCGAAACAAAGTTTGAGGACGGTATAAAGAAGACGATTGAATGGTATCTGAATAACCGTAATTGGTGGGAAACCATTATTAGCGGCGAATACCGTAATTACTACGAAAAAATGTATGGCAACAGACAGGTGACAAAATGATAAAATTTAACGAATGTTCAATAACAGAACTTGAAAAGGAATACGTTACAAAAGCACTTACAAGTAAGCAATGCGGCGACGGACCGTTTACCAAAAAAGCGTATGAGCTTTTTGACAAAGTGCTTAATATTAATAACGTACTTCTTACAACATCCTGCTCAACCTCGCTTGATATGAGCGCTCTTCTTGCAGACTTAAAAGAGGGCGATGAGGTTATAGTTCCGTCATATACATTTGTGTCTACGGCTAACGCCTTTGTTTTAAGAGGCGCTAAGCCCGTTTTCTGTGAAATTGACCCAAAAACAATGAATATTGACGCAGACAAAATTGAAGAATTAATCACTGATAAAACTAAGGCAATTTATCCCGTTCACTACGCGGGTGTAATCTGTGATATGGATAAGATTTGCTCCATTGCAAAAAAACATAATCTTCTTGTAATTGAGGATGCGGCTCAGGCAATCGGCTCTGTTTACAAAGGCACTCAGCCTGCGGGAACAATCGGTGATATGGGCTGCTTCTCGTTCCATGAAACAAAGAATTACACAATGGGCGAGGGCGGCGCACTTGTTGTTAAGGATAATGCACTTCTCAAAAAGGCAGAGATTATCAGAGAAAAGGGTACTGACCGTTCGCAGTTTATAAGGGGAGAAGTGGATAAATATTCATGGCAGATGGCCGGCTCGTCTTATCTTCCGTCAGACATTCTTGCGGCGCTTCTATGCGCTCAGCTTGAGCGCTTTGATGAAATTATGGACAGGCGTATGCGTGTATGGAATTGCTACAATGACGCTTTTGAAGAGCTTGAAAATGAGGGTAAGCTTATTAGACCGTTTATTCCCGAGTATTCAAGTCATAACGCGCATATGTATTATTTTTTCGTTAAGGATGAAGAGACGAGAAACAATATGCTCTCATTTCTTAAAGCTAACGGAATCGGCGCTGTATTTCATTATATTCCGCTTCACATTTCGGCAATGGGCAGTAAGCTCGGTTACAAAGCAGGTGATTTGCCGATAACCGAAGAATATGCGTCCCGTCTAATTAGACTTCCGCTTCACGCAAATTTAAGCGATAGCGATATTCAGTTTGTTGTATCTAAGGTCAAGGAGTTTTTGAATGATTAAATTCTTCAAAAAAACATACTTTGTTTTTTTACCGCTGTTGGTTACAGTTATTGCGTATCTCATAGGCGTTATTCGCTTTGGTGCTGTTGATGATGTTCTTATGTACAAAATGGCTAACAGCTTTACCTTTAATACACACAGTGAACAGCTTATGTTTATCAATGTTGGCATAGGCTTTATTCTCAAGCTTCTGTACGGAATTCTACCTGCTGTTAACTGGTTTTCACTGCTTTATCTTGCGCTGTTCAATACGGCGTTTACAGTAATTTTTTATACGCTTAAGAGAAATGATGGAAGCCCTGTATTTACATTTATTATTGCAGGAGTTGAATACTTTCTTTTAATGCGTATATCGTTTACTGTTATTTCTTTTGTGCTTGCTGCTTCGGCAATTCTCCTTTTCATAGACAGAGTTGATGAGCTCAGAAAGGAAAATATACCTTACATTGTTTTTTCGACAGTTCTTCTTATTCTTGCTTTCTCAATGAGAAATGGCAATACGCTTTACTGTATACTTCTTATTTTCTCTTCATTTTTCATTTTTGCAGTTATTAAACAGCGAAATTCCGCGTCTGCAATTGCACTAATTATTCTTATCTGCATTGTTGCAAACGCAGGAGTTACTGTCGTTAACAGACAGTACACCAAGTCTGTTCCGCAGGATACGTATTTTGCAGAATTTCAGAAATACAGAAGTGCTGCATCCGACAACGGTAAGCTTGACTACAAGGAAAATATAGATTACTTTAAAGAAAACGGCATTACTAAAAACGATATAAGAGTATATAAGCAGTTTGTATACGGTGACAAAAGTGTTTTTACATCCGAAAAGCTTAAATCACTCAATAAATCGCGAAGCTTTAAGGATAAATACAATATAAACCCGGTTAAAATTGCAAAGAATGTTTACAGACTTGAAAGTCCGCTTCTGAATTACATATTCTGGTTTTCACTTTTCAGCGTAATTCTGTTTTTGATTTATAAGAAAAAACGGTTTGAAATAGCCGCTTCGTTTCTTGTTCTTGCACTGGCAGAGTTTTACCTTTTTTTCAGACGAAGGGGAGTTGTAAGAGTTACCGACCCTCTTGCTGCAGTCGGACTTATTGTTATGATATTTGTTATCTGTTTTGGCAGTAAAGAAACAGACATTAAACTCTTTAAAATAGATTTAAAGAAATACAGTAAAGCAATAATTTGCTGTGCGCTTTGTATTACGGTTTTGCTTTCTGGTCTTGTAACTGTACTTAATAACAGACGTTATAATGATTACCGCGATACCGTTAAATATGTACAGACTGACAGCGAGCATATTTATTTTGCCGCTCCGCTCAGCGCAGGAAAGCTTTACGACCAAAGACTTACCATACTTTCTAAAGAATATAATGATGTCCGCGTATATGCGCTTGAAGGGGATTGGTGGATTTATTCATATTACTGGTACTCAATGATGGATAAGCTGTCCCTTAGTAAGTATAACGACTGTTCAATTAATGCGCTTCTTGATGACAAAGTAAGATTTATTTCAAGAAATAAAGATTTGCCCGACTACCTCGTTAAGTATTATAAAGAGCATTACAACGTTAATGTTAAATATGAAAAGCTTAGCGAATTTGACGGCGGAATGAAGATTTATAAATTTACAAAAACTGTTGACGGTGATTAAATGACTTTGGAAAAAGAGTATTTTATATCTCTTCTCAGCTCGTATGTAAACCGTACTTCTCCCAAAGGCGAGGCGGTTGACTTCGGCGAGCTTTTTCGCATTGCTCAGACTAACGATTTAGGCGGTATCATCGCAACTCAGCTGAAAAAAGTTGACAGTCAATTTCAGCCTTACGGAGATATTAAATCACATTTCAACCAAGTGCTCGGCTACACAGTAAAAAATTCAGCACTGCGCGAGACGGCATATATTTTAACAAAACAGTTTTTAAATACGCTTGAAGTTAAACACATTTTTGTAAAAGGCGTTCACATAAAGGATTATTATCCTGACCCTGAAATGAGAACGAGCGGCGATATTGACGTTATTGTTGAACCCGCTTCAATTGAAAAGCTTCACAAAGCCGCAAAAGAGCAGGGGATTAAAATTACAAATTATGTTTCAAATATGCTCAGTCTAAAAATCAATACCGTTGATTTGGAAATCCACGCTGACGCTGACGTAAAGACCGATTATTTTGACAGTATATTTGAAATTGCTGAAAAGGTCGGAGAGTTTGAGTACAGACTTAATGAATATGACGAGCTTCTTTACGTTTTGTGTCATCTTGCAAAGCACCTTGCCTACACAGGCGCGGGAATAAGAATGCTTCTTGATATAGACCTTTGTATAAGAGGAATTGATTCATTCAGCCTTGACAAATTTATTGCTCTGTGTGACAAAGCAGGAGTAAGAAAGACTGCAGAGGTGTTACTTTCACTGTGTAATATATGGTTTAACACACCCGTAGCAAGGCTGTGTGAAATAGACGGGGAATTAATCAATAATCTTGTTTATGTGTTTATTGACGGCGGCAGCTTCGGCTATGAAATCAGCAATATTCCAACAAAATATCTTAATGAAAACAATTCAAAAGCAAAGGTCCTTTTTAAAATGGCGTTTCCGGATAAAAGGCATTTAAAGCTTTTGTATCCGTATTATAACAGTCATCCGTTTCTTTACCCCATAGCGAGAATTAACAGACTGTACGACGGATTATTTAAACGTAAAAATCAGACTAAAAAGGTTATAAACGAAATTAACAATAACAGCGGCTCGCAGGAGCGCCTTGAGCTTTTAAAAGAGCTTGAAATTAATCAGGAGTAATTATGAACATTGTAACAATTTTAGCCAACGGCGTAGGCGCAAGGTTCGGCAGTAATATCCCGAAGCAGTTTCATAAGGTCAGAGGGAAAATGATAATTGAATATGTCATTGAATCCATAGTTGCCTCATGTAAAATGGATAAGCTTATTATTGCAACAAATGTTGCGGCTAATTCCGTTTATCTTGCTGACATTGCAAATAAGTATTCGATTGACTTAATTGATGGCGGTCAAACGAGAAACAGAACGCTTAAAAGAGTTATTGATTATATTGATAAGACATATGATTGCTCGTCGCTTATAGTGTGTGACGCTGTGCGTCCCATGATTAACGGTGAGCTTATAGACAAGTATTTTGAAATGCTTGATGAGTGTGACGCTGTTGTAACTGCACAGAAAATTACCGACTCTCTTGGCTGTTACGATTTTCAGAAGGTAGACAGAGAAAAATACTATCTTATGCAGTCGCCCGAAGGCTTTGATTTTAAGCTCTTAAGAGATAATTTTGACAGCGAATCTCCGCTTACTGAGGTTACTCAGCAGCTTCCAGAAAACAGCAATGTTGAGCTTTACTTTGATTTTACAAATAACTTTAAGCTGACTTATCCCGCCGATTTGAAATATTTTGAGGCGCTGATTACGGCAAGGGATAATGACGTTGATTTTTCAAACATTCTTATAAACGTTGAAAGACTCAACAGTTTTCTTTCAATCTACCATCCCGTCGAAGCAAAAGAGTGGAAGGCACAGCTTGAAAAGAGCATTCCTTTGCTTCTTAAAAACTGGCAGATAACGGAATATAAGCTAATAAAAACTTCACATTTCGGTATTATATTTCTTGCTGAATCAGTTATGTACGGACGATGCGTGCTTAAAATTATTCCGCCGTTTATTGACAGATATAAATCTGAGCGCTCTTGCTATCAGTGGATAAATTCAAGCTTTATGTGTGAGCTTTACGATTATGACGACAACTGCTCGTCAATACTTCTTGAAAGGTGTGATACGGCAGACCTTTCATTTACGGGCAAGGACGACAGTCTGCTTCGCTTTTTTGCAAGAGTAATCAACGGTTATGTAAATGAAAAGCAAAGTGATTTAAGTGCTTTTAAAGACTATGAAAGAATACTAAAAAACAAAATAAGAGAAACTGACTTCAAATATAAAAAGGCTGAAATTATGGACTTTGTAAATAAAGCCTCTCAGCTTTTTGACGATACGTTTTCGGCTTCTCAACACGTGCTTATTCACGGCGATTTACACCGATATAATATGATGAAGAAAAACGGAGAAATCTGCGCTATTGACCCGATAGGCTACATTGCGCCTAAGGAATTTGATATTGCGCGTTATATAGGCACAGAGCTTACCGACTCACACAGAGAAATAAAGCCACTGTTTGAGGAGCTGCTGAAATACTTTTCTGTATTATGTCCTGAGGATAAAATCAGAAAGGCGTGTATTATTGATATTATTTTCAGACTTCACAACAGTCTTTTTGAAAATGAGGATTACGTATTAACTGACAAATGGCTAAAGGTTTTAAAGGAAATAGACTATAAATTTTAAGGAGTGATTTTTTGAAAGAGAAAATCAGCGCACTTATTGAAAAGCATAAGGAAATATGGAAATTCATAAAGTTTACATTTACAGGTGCAAGCACTTCAATACTTGAAATGGCTGCGTTTGCATTTTTTCAGTACGTTGTATTTAAATCAATGAATCAGACGCCCGTAACAGATAATGCAGTTCTTGATTTCCTCGGCATAGAATACAAAGGCTATATGTATTCGTATTTCATCTCAGCTGTAATCGGTTATACAGCCTCATTTATTATGAACAGAAAGCTAACGTTCAAGGCGGATTCAAATGTTTTTATTTCAACAGTAATCTACATTGCAATGGTTGTATTTACAATAGCTTTCAACACCTGGTTTGGCGCATTCCTCGGTACTCTTATAAAAAACAAGGGTTACGATTCATTTATTATTGTTATGCTTACAAAGCTTGTTGTTATGATTGTTCCTACCTTGTGGACTTATCCGCTTCAGCGCTTTGTAATTCACAGACAGACAAACAGTAATGCAAAGGAGGTAAAGGAAGATGAGTAACAGAATTCACTTTTTAAACACAGGCTATTCAGACTGTATTATTCTTGAAAGTAACGGACTCTTTGCAATGATTGACGCGGCTGAGGACACCGATAATCCTACCGGCAGACCGTCTCTCAATCTTCCCGGTTACGAGGATGTTGTTGTTAAATACATAAACGAAAACTGTAAAAATTCTGACGGCAAAATCGTATTTGAATTTATTCTCGGAACACATTGCCACTCAGACCATATTGGGGGCTTCGATACAGTCATTCTTCAGGATAATGTTGAAATCAAAAAAGCTTATCTCAAGCCGTATTATGAAGAGGGTATATCTGCCTATGAGCGTACTAGATGGGATAATCTTGAAGTGTATACTCAAATGGTTGACGCGCTGAATAAAAGAAATATTCCTATTATTGATTCGTTTGATAAAGAGAGTTTTAATCTCGGCGAATTATCAGTAAAATTCTTTAACGGAAGCTATGTGAAACTCAATAAAAAGACAGGCGAAAACAGAAACAGCGTTGTAACGCTTGTTGAATATAATAACAACAGAGCACTTCTTGTTGGTGATATGAATTACACCTGCGGCGGAGAAAAGGAAATTTCCGACGAGGTAGGTAAGATAGACATCCTTAAGGTAGGTCACCACGGCTATACAGGCTCAACGTCTAAATATTGGGTTAAAAAGCTCAATCCCGATATCGCTGTAATATGCAATTTCAAAAAGCGTATTTATCCTGACGTATTGTTCAAGCTTAAAAGAATTTCAAAATCAGATATCTTTACAACGGCTGACTGTGGCGGATTGATTATTGATATGAATGACTTAAGCATTGAAACAGATATTATGTAAAATAAATAATCCTGAGTTAAGACTCAGGATTTTTCTTTTTATATATTATGTTCATAAGTATAAGTCCGGCTATCAGGCCGCTCCAATTGAGTATTAAATCGTCTACGTCAACATTTCCGCACCTGAAAACATATTGATATGATTCCGCAAGTATGGGAAATACAGCGCCGATTGCTGCAATTATAAAGATATTAAGCTTCGGCACAATTGCTCTGATAATAAACGGAAGCGGCAGAAAAATAAATATATTTCCTAAACAGATTAAATTCATATAGCTGTCGTCAAGATTATTAATCATATACTTAAAAAATCTCATTGTACCCTGACCGACAATAGTATTAACAGTTGTTTCATATGAATCGGGAAGCCTGATAAACGCTATGTAAATAATAAAGAGGTACAGTATGAGATATGAAAGCCAGAAACGCCTGTAAAAGCTTAAATAAAAATCTTTAATAAAGAATGTTGCCCCAAGAAAAAGAGCGGCGCTCGCAACGCTTGATGACGCGCAAATCCAAAGTGCGTAATTATAATTATATAACAGATGATGAGAAAAGATATAATCATAAAGTATTGCTGCCATTACAAGTAAAAGCGACAGCGGAAGAAAAATAGTAAATAACTTTTCGTTTTTTCTGTTAAACCCGCAAAGTACAATTATTACTACAGTAAAAAATATGTACCTTAAAAATACAACACTGAATTCAAGCGGTCCGAAATACCCGTTTAAATATTGCCCCATACGTGGGTCGAAGGTGGAGGATATGCACGCGAGTATAAATACAAGCGCCATGAAAATTCCCGATAAAACAGGAATTACCTTTTTCATATCTTCCACCTTCTTTAGTTTATTTTTTTACTTTTTCAAAAAGCTCGTCTCTTGTAAGCAAGCTGTTTCTTGAAGTCTCGTCATCAGGTATTACTCGTAAAAGTTTACCTTCATATTCAGAAATTTTAACCTTAGCTTTCTTGCCGTCTATAGTCACGGCTTTGTCTGAATACTTTTCGTCAAGCGGTACCTGCTTTTTAAGCATAGCCTTTTCCGTAAGAGAGCCGGTCGGGCAGAGCTGTACGCAAAGTCCGCAGTTTGTACACTTTGTTTCATTGAGCGGCAAACTGAAAGCAGGGGATACGTCGGTTGTAAATCCTCTTCCGAGAAGTCCTATCGCTGAAATATCCATTACCTCTCTGCAGGCGCGTACGCAAAGACCGCAAAGAATACATTTAGCAGTATTTCTTTCAATAAAAGCGTTTTCGTCGTGCGTGTATTTCTGAGGCATTTCACCTGCAAAACGTGAAGGCTCAATGTCATATCTCTGAGCAACGTTAAGGAGTTTGCATTTAAAGTATTCACGGCAGCCGCATTCAAGACATCTGTTTGCCTCTTTAACGGCATCCTCTTCCTTGAAGCCAAGTGAAACCTCTTCAAAATTTTTGTTTCTGTAATCGGCGTCAAGCACCTCGGGAGTAAGTCTTTTTTCAGGCTTTCTGTCTGAATAGTCTATGGTTTCTTCATCTCGCTTGCTGATGTAGGGAACTCTTGTATCCACATTTGCTCCGTTCAGATAAGCGTCGACCGCCTTAACGCACTTGTCTGCTTCGCCAATTGCTTCAATTGCTATTCCGGCGCCGTTATTAGTTGCGTCGCCGATTGCCCATACGCCGTCAAGATTTGTTTCAAACGTATTCTCATCAGCAATAATATTGCCCCATTTGTTAAGCTCAAGCTCGCTTACGTCCTCTGTTACAAGCTTCTGTCCGATAGCCATAATGACAGTATCGAGAGGAATTTCCTCTGTTTTTCCCTCAATCGGTACAGGACGTCTTCTGCCCGAAGCGTCAGGCTCGCCGAGTTCCATATACTGAAGCGTTACGGATTTGAGCTTTCCTTTTTCACCGTTGAACGAAATCGGATTTGTAAGGAACTTGTAGATTACGCCTTCCTCCTCAGCCTCGTCATTTTCAAGCTTGTCGCCAGGCATTTAGTTTCTTGTTCGTCTATAAATA